>MNES01000077.1 GCA_001917815.1 Chloroflexi bacterium 13_1_40CM_65_17
GCCTACGCCGACACGTTATGGGAGGCCGTCGATCCGAGCACCGGACTGCTGAAGATTCAACCGTATAGACCACTCGATCTGATCGTGCAGGCGGCGCTTGTTCAATTGAACGCACTGCTTGCCTTGAGTCCTAGCGACTACCATCTGCTCGCCTGACGCCATATCGGCGGGCGCTATTTAGGGCAGGCATCTTTCCACATCCCTGGGATACTGTCGGCCGAAGTGCTGCCCCCGGTCGAGATCATCCCTAAGACGTTCAGCTACGTATTCAGCCCATATCGGGAGCCGATAGCGCGGGTGGCGCAGGGTCAACGGGTCATCATCCAGTGCGAGGACGCCTTCGAAAGCCGGATTCTGTCGACCGAGGACCTGCCAAGCCATTCACTCGCGAACGCCAAGTTCTTGAACCCTCAGACTGGCCCGATCTATATCGAGGGCGCCGAACCAGGGGACGTCCTGGCGGTGCGCATCGAGGAGATCCAGCCCACACGAGATTTCGCTGTTAGCTGTCTGATTCCCTACTTTGGCGGCCTCACGTCCACCACACTCACCCGCACACTGCAGCCTTCGCTCGCCGAAAAAGTCTGGGTCTGGCGCCTCGTGAATGGTCACTTGGTTAACGACGAGCTTCGGCTTTCCCTCCCGTGGCAACCTTTCATGGGGACGCTCGCGGTGGCGCCTGACCTGGAAGCGATCACAGCCCTGTCGCCTGGCCCGTTCGGCGGAAACATGGACGTCCCAGACGTCTGTCCTGGAAACACGATCTACCTTCCGGTCTGGAATCAAGGTGCGCTGTTCTATACAGGTGACACTCACGCCCGCCAAGGGCAGGGGGAGCTGTGCGGCGTGGCGCTCGAAATCACCTCCAAGGTTACCGTCGTCTTCAGCGTGCTAAAGGGACGCCACATCTCATGGCCCAGGATCGAATCACCGGATCGGATCATGACCGTCGGAAGCGCACGACCGATGGAGGATGCCGCTCGCATCGCCTACGCAGAGCTGGTCGGGTGGTTAGTCGACGACTACGGATGGCAGACTGCGGACGCTTACCAGCTACTCACTCAAGCGGGCGGGCTATACGTAGGCAACATGGTTGACACCACCTATTCGCTTGTGGCCTCGATCGAAAAGCGCTACTTGGGACGGGAAGCACAGGCGTAAGTGCCCGACCTCAGTGGCCGAGCACGAAAACAAGCCTCATTGGTTCGGATCTTCTTCAGCGAGGAGCAAAGCCAGACGCGGGCATGTGGCCACCGCGCGACGTGCGAGGTGCATCAGGCTGTCATTCTCGATCGGGCGCGAGTTCACGATCGGGAAGCCCCAGTCATTGCCCGCGACCGCCACCGCCGTCGGGATTGGCCTGGCCTTCACAATGCCCTAGCTAGCTCGTCTTCTCCCAAACCGAAATGTGGCTCCTGCTGTCGCTGGTGAATGGCTCACGCTCCCAGCTACTCCAGCGTTCGCGCAAGGTCATTCCAGCCAGTCGCGCCATTAGATCCAACTCGGACGGCCATACGTAGCGAAACGGCGCCGAGAAAGTCTCGAGGCGGCCATCCACCACCCAATAGTGGTGGGAGAAGGCGATTTGCGTCGCGACGTCATATTCCTCGAACCCGAGATGCGTCGGGGTAACGGTGAACGCGTGAATGGTCTCGCCGGGAGGGAGACGTTGAAGCTCCGGGACGTATACCTCGATTACGAAGCAGCCGCCAGGTTCCAGGTGAGCGGCGACATTGCGGAAACACTGAACCTGTGCGTCTTGCGTGGTCAGGTTCGTGATCGTGTTGCGCACCAGGTACGCGAGCTTGAACGATCCGTCCACCCTGGCAGTCGCGAAGTCCCCGATCGTCACGGCGATGTCTTCCGTGCCCGGCTTCGCCCGCAGCTGGGCGACCATCGCCGGCGACAGTTCAATCCCATGCACGGTAATGCCCCGCTGGTTGAGCGGCAGGGCGATGCGACCGGTACCGATGCCGAGTTCAAGAGCAGCGCCTGAACCAGCCAAATCAGCGAGGAAGCTGACCGCAGGGTCTACAACCGCTGGCTCAAAGGACTCCGGCCACTTGGCCTCGTATCCCTTCGCTATCCGTTCGTCGAAGTAGTTCTTTGGCACCGAGCAATTGTGCCAGCAGCTTCGCAGCGCCGCGCCATCCCCGTGAGGTTCGAAAATGACAGGTTCCAGATGTCTGAAGCGGTGACCAAACGTCGGATTGTCATTGTCGGGGCCGGCCTCGCGGGAGGTACGGCCGCCAAGACCCTACGAGAGGATGGATGGCGCGATCGGCTGACGCTGATAGGCGAGGAGCCAGGTGTGCCGTTCGGTAGGCCACCTCTATCGAAGACATATCTGCGCGGAGAGGAAGACCTGTCGGGATGGCTGGTCAAACCGGACGACTGGTACGAACAGCATGAGATCGAGCGGATCAATGCAAGAGTCGCGAGCATTGACGCTGCGAGGCGGCAGGTGAGATTGCAATCGGGCGGGGTCCTCGATTACGGGAAGCTGCTGATCGCGACTGGAGGGCGCAACAGGCGCCTGGGCGTGCCCGGCGCCGATCTCGAGGGTGTCCATCAGCTCCGGACCGTGGCCGAATGTGAGGCGATCAAGCGAGCCGCGAGGCGAGGCAGCCGGGCTGTGGTGGTGGGCATGGGCTTCATCGGTTCGGAGGTCGCGGCTTCGTTGCGGCAACTGGGCCTCCAAGTAACGGCGGTCCTTCGGGGCAAAGCTTCGTTGGATGCCGTTCTCGGCGTAGAGATGGGTGAGGTCATGGCCGGCATCCACCGCGACGCGGGCGTCGAATTAATTGCCGAAGATGACGTTGTCCGCTTCGAGGGTTCGAGAAGGATCGAACGCGCTACGACTAAAAAGGGGAGGCGAATCGAATGCGACCTCGCGATTGTGGCCGTCGGGATCGAGCCGAGCGTAGAAACGATTGAAGGAACCAAGGTTGCAGTCGACAACGGCGTTCTGGTCGATTCGAGGTGCCGGACCAATGTCCCCGGCATATTTGCAGCGGGCGACGTGGCCAATCACCTACACCCAGTATTTGGGCGGATAAGAGTCGAGCACTACAACAACGCTGAGAAACAAGCCGCGGCCGCCGCCCGCTCTATGCTCGGCTCTCGCGCCATCTACAGATACATTCACACGTTCTGGTCGGACCAGTTCGAACACAAGCTCGAATACGTCGGCCACGTTCGCAAATGGGACCGCTTCGTGTACCGAGGCTCCCTCGGTGAGCGCAAGTTCGTCGGGTTCTACTTGCACGCCGGCCGGTTGGAAGCGGCGGAGGCCGGAAGGCTGATCGCCAAGGGCGCGCGGCCGGGCTGGCGAGCGCTTGCGGACGAAGAACAGGACCTCGGACTCCTGTAGTCCCGGGGCTCGCCCTAAGCCGATGCGTCTATGCTCGGAGTCCTGGCACGCCCTAGATTATTTGCCGCGGCGCGCCGGCGAGAGTCTAGGTCACGTCTGAACGTTATTGGGTTGAATCAGACCACGGAAGTAGCCGTTCAGTAACCGCTCGCCTGCGTCTTCCTCGTCGCGAATTGCAACGAAACGGTCCCAATCCTTTCCAAGTGTCTGTTGCACAAGCTCTCTTGTAAGGTGCTTGGTTTGGTTCAGGAGGGGCCGTCCGCCAAAACCAGCGGCCAGGATGTTGAACCGCCGGTTCAGCTCATCCCAAAGCTGGTCGTTCGGCCGCGTGTCCACCGGGTCCATAGTGAAAACGTCCTCGTCTACCGAGGGTGACAGCAGCGAGTTGCGATCCTGCGCCATCCAGTAGACCTCCGATGGGAGTGACGACCTGAACCCGGTCTCACGGCGGAAGTCTTCACAGAATCTCCTGTACGTTGGCGCGAACTGCGCCCACCTGCTCGCTGGGATGGCCCAGAAGCTGAAGTCGAAAAACGAGCGCCGCTTGAAATTGAAGTCGATCGTCGAGTCGTAGCGGCGGCCTCGGTAACCCCCCAGCCCTCGCAGTACCTGCAGCTGGTAAGCAAGGCTGTGATCCTGTGCGTTATACAGCCAGTTGAAGGGAAGTAGCGTTGGCAGGGTGCTGACTCCGGACTCCCAGGTCTTGTCGCGGACCCGTCGCTTCAATCGCGAGAACCGTGAGGGCACGACTTCGCCGTTGCCAACGACAAATCTTCGCTCAACAATGATCCGGTTGGCATACGGCTGCGCGAATGACAGCATTCCGTCCGCACCACCCAGCAGTTCCGCACGCGTCGGAGGCGGATCGAGCCGAAAGTTGCGGTAGTCGTAGGCCAGCGTGACTGCGGGCTGAGTCCGGAAAGTCACTTCGAATATGACACCCAGAAGGCCATAACTAGAGCGGATCTCAAAGAGCCGGTCGGGGTTTTCATCGGCCGTGATCGACTCCACCTCGCCGATAGGATTGACCATTTTCACCCCCACCACTGTCGAGGCAACCTGGCCGAGTCCATTCCGGATCGATGCGTCTTTGGTTCCCCCGCACGCGACCGAACCCGCCGTCGCGTTGCCGATCTCCGGGGTCACCTCCGTCTGCATGCCATGCGGTCGCAGCGCATCACGTATCTTCACCATCGACACCGCGGCGCCCACCGTAATCGTCTGCGACGCGCGGTCAACTTCGATCTTGTCGAAGCTCTTCATGAGGACCTGCGTTCCAGTGGTTTCGAAGCATGCGGTCAGCGAGTGGAAGCTTCCCGCCGCCCGCACCGGTGAGGGGTAGCGGTCATGGTTCGTCAAAACTTCCTGGAGCTCGTCGAGGTTGCGCGGAACGGCCACCACCTGAGGTTTGCTGACAGCGGTTCCGCTCCAGTTGGTGAACAGCGCGGATCCCATCGCCGAGCAACCATATCAGTCGCCCGGCGAAGCCACCCTCACCTCAGCTCAAGGTGAGCCCGCCAACCGCCAAATTCGCTCGCAACATGCACTGCTGAGGTTCCGAAACGCAGCACTAACGTCATCACTTTGCCACCGGGCAAGGGCACCCGACTCTCTTCCGTTGCGCCGAATGCGCGTTGATACCACTCCGAGGCTGTGCGGCGTCGGAAACGACGATGTGGGCGGTGATGTCCATGACTGCCCTCCGTTGCGAGAATCATTCGGTCCTTTCAAAGCGAGCCGAGTCGCGTTCATATTGAAGTTGAGAGAGTTCGATTAGGGTCGTCTTGACGGCTTGCCCGATCGCGTTTAGGGTCAAGGAAGTTTTGCTCGAGGAGGTGATGGTCGCCAACCCCTGACCAATCTGACTGTTTGTTGAGGAGTTAGGAAAAGTGGAACGATCATCAGAACGCCCCGCGGGTCGACCGCCTCGGTCAGCGCTCCTCGGCTTAAGACGTCGTACCTGGTCGGTATTTGCTCTAGTCGCCGGCGCGCTGCCCCTCAGCATCCTCGCCGGTTCGACGCCGGCAATTTCGGATTCGTCGCCGCAACCGTTCTGCGCCCGTCTCGGCCACAGCATCCAGGCCTCCACCGGCGCTCACCTTTTCTGCGACGCCCAGACCGGAACGCGGCCGATGGGACGCCCCGGAGCCGGTGGACAAGCCAGTTCGTCGGCGACCGCACCCCCAGTAGGCGCGGGCCCCAATCCCGTGTTTGACAACAACGCGGACGCGGCCAACCCGGCTGAGGATGTGACACCAGCACAAGCCCAGCTCTACGGCCAGTCCGAGACCTCGATCGCGGCTCTCGGTTCGTTTGCAGTCGAAGCCTGGAACGACTCCACCGGTTTCGCCGCCACGTGCCCGGCGCCCCAATCGAAGGAGGAGCTGACCGGGTTCGGTTTCTCCTCAGACGGTGGGGTCACGTTTACCGATCAGGGTGGAGTGCCAAATCCGGCCTGCGGCACAACTGGGTATCTATTGTTTGGCGATCCCAGCGTCGAGGTGTGGCGTCACGGAAACAAGACTTACTTCTACATCAGCAGCCTTTACGACAACTTCACCGATCCCACCGCTCCCTTCGAGCTGGCAATCAACGCCTGCGTGGTCAACGGGACGACCATCAGCTGCAACGCGCCCGTCGTCGCTGCGCTGGGCGGATGCACAGTGACGCCGAAGGGAACCTTCTGTGCCGACTTCCTGGACAAGGAGTTCCTGGCCATCGATCCGGACAGGGCCCGACTGTACATGAGCTACACGGATTTCCGAGGCTCAACCGGCAGCGGCACCGGAGAGATTGACCTCGTCAGCTGCGACATCAGCAAGCCTCTCGCGCCTGCATGCAGTCCTTCACCGGTCGTGATTGCGCCGGAGGATCCCCTTTGTGAAAGCGAGGGCGCGTACCCGGCGGTAGACCCACAGTCGGGAGACGTGTACGTGGCGTGGGAGTTCAATTGGTTCACCAACATTTTCTTTCCGCTCTGCTTCAACACCCCAACCGTGAACAAGCTCGCCCGGGTTCCCTATAAGGCGACAGCACCCAGCATCACGATTTCCGCACCCGTCGTATCCATGACTGCTGCCTTCGTGCCCGGCTACAACCGGTTCCCCGCGAGCGACTTTCCACGCATCGCCGTCAGCGATGCATCCAGCACCGTCAGCATCGTGTGGAACGATGCCCGGCGGGTTCCGACCGGGGACATCCTGCTCCAGAGCTACGAGCTCAAACTTTTGAAAGCCGTGCAGAGTGCGCCGGTTCGGCTCAACAGCGATACCAGCTTCACGTGGAGGTTCTTGCCGGCGCTGCGCAACGCCACCTCGGCGGGTCGACTGAATGTCTCGTGGTACGACCGCCGGGGCCAGTCGGGCGCTGCCACCAACGTGTGGGCTGCCCGCAATGTTGACCCGCGGACGACGTCAACACCGGCCAGCAACGTCAAGGTGACCAATACGGCCACCGACTGGAATGCAGTGTCCTCGGACATCATTCCGAACTTCGGGGACTACACCGACAATTACGTCGACGGGACAACGTTGTACGTCGCCTGGTCCGACGGGCGGATGGGCCTCCCGCAACCTTTCGCATCGAAGCAGCCGTAGTCGATACATCACGGGCTCGATTGAGAGGAGGAGCCGGTTGCTCCTCCTCTTGTGTCTCTATCTAGTCCGCCGAGGCAATTTCGGGGGTTGATGCGGCTGACAGATGATCTTGCTCTGCGGCTGCTCGGTGATCGGCGGGCAAGAGGCGGGTGGCCCGGGCTGACAGTTGAGCGCGTTTTGCGGCGCTTCGGTGACCGGTAGGCATGGCGGCTTGAAGGCGGGCTGTGGAGCTGTGAGGCCAGTTGTGGAGTGCTCGGAGCCGTTCGGCGCGCTCTGTGTCACGTCTTGGAATGGTGCTCGGGCGCTCGGCGCAGCAAACTGGACGGCGGCGGGAGCAGTCTGCCGCACTGGGATTGCGGGTGGATTGATGACATGGGCGCTGTCGGCGCTGGTGCTGCAACCCACGAGCATCAAGCTCGCCACAGCGAGGAACTCTTTCGGGCGCATGTCTATGCCGATACTAGTTATCGAGAGGCTGTTCGGCAACTGTGATGACTGGGGTGCAACAGGCCGTAAATCTTGCCCGATTTCCGCGGTCGTTGAACTGTCAACGTCGATGAAGGGTTAAGGTCCTGGCATGGAGTTTCGCGACGCGATACGCCACCGACGTATGGTTCGAAAGTTTGAGCAAAGGCCGATACGTGATGACGTGCTCAGTCGAGTGTTGGAGGTTGCGCGGCACGCGCCATCCGGGGGTTTCAGCCAGGGCTTTGACTTCATCGTGCTCGCAAAGCCTGAAGAGCTCGAGTGGTTCTACCGCACCACGGATGATCCGACCGACCCTGAACCGTTTCCGGGACGGGAGCCCAACTTTGCCCCGGCTTGCATTGTTCTCCCTTTTGCCAACAAGCGCCTATACCTGGACCGCTACGCTCAGCCGGACAAGCTCCAGTTCGGAATGGACAAAGAGGAAAACTGGCCAGTCCCCTTCTGGACGGTGGACACCTCGATGGCCATCATGCTGATCCTGTTGGCCGCCGTGAATGAGGGCCTTGGAGCTTGGTATTTCGGGATTACGCGCGGTGAGCACGACGTAGTGAATGAACTTGGGGTTCCCCCATCCTGCACCATGCTGGGCGTCATCGCGCTCGGATATCCGTCCTCAGAGGACAAGCCTCGCGGCTCGGTTTTCGCAAGACGTCGACGGCCATTCGAGGAGATGTTCCACCTCGGGCGCTGGTGAGCGAGCCAAGTATTCGGTGACTCACAGCGCACGCAAATCGACCACGAGCACGTCGGCGCGATCGCGTGTCGCGGCGATCAGTTTGGCGTTGGCCTCGTCGCTCCGACGCACCCACTCTTCAGCTTCGGCCTGCGTCTTCCCGTAGCGGACGTGACGGTAAGTCAGTCGCTCGATTCGGCTCGCGGGCTCGAGATCGACGCACCAACACTCGTCGATGAGATCGCCTCCTCAACCTCGCGTCGAAACGCCGGAGCATAGACGACATCGTCTTCGGCGGCCTTGATGCGGCTCAGCAGGGCGACATAGCCCGCCGCGTCGAAGGTGTCTGGGGCGCCCTTCCGCGCTCGCCGCTCGAGCCGGTCGAGCTCAGCGTTCGACAAGTGATACCCATCCATCGGAACGAGAACAGCCACGATCGCGAGCTGCGCAGCAACGGCTTCGGCCAACGTCGACTTCCCCGCGCCTGGTGGTCCGGTTATGCCGAGGATACGGCGACTCCCCGCCGTGGCAAGGGCGCGGGCGCGAACGATCAGCTCGGCGAACGACATCACCTGCTATACCAAATTAGCGACTGAGCCATCCGCATGATCTCCTCCACGGCGCAAACGCGTGGGCTACCTTAGTGCGAATCATGAAAGCCTTGGTCTGGCAGGCACCACGTCGGATGACGATTGAAGAGCTGCCGGAGCCGCGCCCCAATCAAGGCGAGGTCGTAGTGCGCAGCGAGGCTGCTGGGATCTGCGGGTCCGAGGTCGAAGGCTACCTCGGAATGATGGCGAACCGCGTGCCTCCGCTGATCATGGGCCACGAGTTCGCCGGTACGGTCGAAGCAATCGGCGAAGGCGTCGACGAGTCGTGGTTGGGCAAGCGAGTGGCGGTCAATCCGATCATCGGCTGCGGAAAATGCCCTTATTGCACGAGTGGGCGTCGCAATCAATGCCCTGATCGCCGGCTTGTCGGGGTGGCGGTGCCAGGTGGGTTCGCCGGCTACGTAGCCGTGCCTGAGAGATGCTTGTACGAGATGCCCGCCGGCATGGACGCTCGTCTGGGCGCTCTTGTCGAGCCCCTCGCCAATGGAATCCACGCCATCCGCAAGGGCTCGCCCGAGTGGGCTTCGAGCGCTGTTGTCATCGGCGCCGGAACGATTGGCCTGGCGTGTATGCAGGCGGCATTGCTCCGCGGAATTGAGAAGGTCACGGTCATCGAGCGCCATCCGGCGCGGCGAGATCACGCCCTTCGCCTCGGCTCGCATGAGGCTTTTGGGGACGCGGAGCAGATAAGGTCCGGAGTCGACGTGGTCATCGATGCTGCAGGCACGGAGGCCACTCGTCTCCTCGCCGTGGACTTGCTGAGTCCCGCCGGCACCGCCGTGTTCATCGGCATGCACAGTGACGAGACTGTTTTGCCATGGCGCCGGGTGATCCGCGGCAACCACACCATCAGAGGGGTGTTCGCCTACGAGGACGCGGACTTCCAGCGCTCCCTCGACTTGCTCGCGGAGGGGCGGGTAGGCATCGGTGAGCTGAAAGAGGTCCTTCCGCTCGATCATGGCCCGGCCGCCTTTGCCGAGCTCGCTACGGGGCCAACCGCCGACATCAAGGTCTTCCTGGGTGCCTGAGTCACTCGAAGGCAAGGTCGCCATCGTCACCGGTGGCAGCAGCGGTATTGGCGCGGCTATCGTCCAGCGCCTGGAGGGTGCCGGGGCGGTTTGTCATGCCGTTTCGCGGCACGGCCCGGTCAAGATCGATGTTACTGATCAGTCCGCGGTGCAGCGTTTTGTCTCCTCGCTCGAGCGTGTGGACATTCTGGTCTGCGCCGCCGGGGACAACGTGAAGAAGCGACGCCTTGACGAGATCACGCCTGAGGTTTGGGATCGCATGCTCGCGGTCAACCTGAGCGGCGCCTTCTACTTCATCGGCGCCTGCCTGGCCAAGCTTCGCCAGGCGCGCGGCGACGTCGTTCTGATCAGCAGTGTTTCCGCGCAGTGGCCGGACGGAAGTGGACCCGCATATCAAGCGAGCAAGGCCGGGCTGACCGCCCTGGGCCGTGCCGCCGGCCTCGACGAGCACAGCCACGGCGTCAGATTCTCTGTGATCAATCCGGGCTTGGTCGATACCCCGATACTCTTGAAGCGGCCCTCGCCCCCTCCGCCAGAAGTTACCGCTGCGATGCTGCGCCCTGAAGACGTTGCCGAAGCGTGCCTCTTCCTCCTCAGCCTGCCCCGGCGAGCGCACATCCCTGACCTGACGATTCTTCCAACGCGGCTGCAGGCACTGGGCAAGACCTCGATCCCGAATCCGCAGCCAGCTCCAGACAAATAGAGGAGCTCAGGCAGCCGGGGCGATGGCCCCCCGCGCCGCCGGCGCCGGCAGCCCCCGCACGTTGCGGAAGAGCAAGGTCCAGTACACGGATGAGTACGCCGAGTAGGCGCCGGCTGCAACAAGAAGGATGCCGAGTAAGAAGACAGCCGCAAACGACCCCGCCACGATCGCACCGGTCATTCCGCCCATCGCCCAGCCTCCGAAGCCGAGCGCGGCAGCCGGGATTGCAACCACAACAGCAAGGATGGCGAAGGCGATACCGACCGCAATGGAGAGGGCGATCAAGATCAGCCAGCCAAAGGCGACCTCTTTGAAGTGCCAGCGAATCAACCTGAAGCCTGTGCTCAAGCTCTGGGCCACATGGCCATCTTCGAGCACCACGAGCCGCTGGGCGAACTGGAAAGCTACGCCAAGCGCGAGCCAGAACGCCGTTGAGACGAGGATGGCCACAGCTGCAAGGAGCCCAAAGCCCACCGCAGCCGCGGCTGAGCTCATGGCCCCGACGACGGCCCCCAGGACCAGTGCGCCGATCAGGAATCCGGGCACGATGGCTAGAAGGAAGGTGAGCAGCTTGAGGCCGGCGATCCGCCACCCGGTGACGTAGCCCGCGCGCCACGCGGTGCCCAGCTTGTATTCGCGGTCCATATCGTGCTCGACAGCGGCGCGAATGATCCCGCCGGTGGCGATGCAGCTGAGGACGAACAGCACGAAGCCGAGGACCACGACACAGGCCAGAATGCCAACGACCCATTCCCAGTTGGCATTCCAGACGTTCTGGAGTACGGTCCAGCTCGGCCCCTTATAGCTGCCAGACGTGGTGGGGTGGCCGTAGTTAGTCCCGCTGCTCGGGAGATTGAACCCTGTCGCCCCGCCGGCGAGGAAGCCCAGCAGCCAGAGATAGGGCCGCCGGGCCACGATATCGAATGGTCGTCTGATCAGGTGGCCGTAGCTCATTTCTGGTCCTTGGTGATTGCGTGAATCGGCATCAGTCAGACGCTAGCGCCGACCTGTGCCCAAAGTGTGACGACCAGCTACTCGACTGATCACGGGATACGCCCAGGGGGCTCGAGGAAATCACCCAGTCCGAGCTCCTCCCAGATGCGCTCTGCGATCACGCCTGGTGGAGGGCCAATATCTACCCGGATGTGCGGTTCGTCCGGTTGGGGATCTTCGAGGTCGGCAAACTGACTGTCTAGCAGGCTCGACGGCATGAAGTGCCCCTGTCGCGCAGCCAGGCGCGGCGCAATGGTCGCCCTGGAACCAGCCAGAAACACGAACACCACACCCGAACCGCGTCGATTGATCACGTCTCGATACGAGCGCTTGAGCGCCGAGCACGTGATGAGCCCGTTTTCTCGATTGTTCAGGCGCTCAGTAACCCAGTCAGCTACCTTGGCGAGCCACTGCCGGCGGTCTGCATCGTCGAGAGGTCGTCCGGCCTTCATCTTCTCGATGTTTGACTGAGGGTGCAGCCGGTCCCCTTCCTCGAACGGCCAACCCAGGCGGCCGGCCAGGATACGTGCCACTGTTGTCTTCCCGCTGCCGGACACGCCCATGAAAACCAGCACCACAGATTTGGCCAATCGTATGGAGACTGACTAGCCGGCGGGATCGCGCATCGCGGTAGCCAGGAGCGCACGCAGGCTGATCAGTTCGCGGCTGTTGAGGCGCCCCAGGGGACCGGATCGGTTTGTCAGTTTTTCCCAGAACGCCTCTCTCATCCGACGACCATCGTCGGTGAGCTCGACGCGTTTGACCCGCCTGTCCTCTGGGTGAGGCTGGCGACGAACAGCCCCCATGGACTCGAGGCGATCCACGACTCCGTCAGGTTAGAAGCTTCGTATTGCAGCTGGCCCGCCAATCCCTGCATCGTTGTCGCACCGCCGGCCGGCAGCTGCAGCAGCACCTTGGCCTGCACCGCGGAGAGCCCGTATTGAGCGGCGAGTTCCGTGAATTGCGCCTCCAATCGGGCCTGCATCCGGAACGAGAGGCCGACCACCTCACCTTCAAGGCGCAGGTGGCCTGGTCTGCGTGTGTTGGCCTTGCTGAGTTCAGCCACTTCAGCGAAGCACACGCCAAGGTCGAATGGGTGGAGATCGCTTCCCTCGAGCTGTGTGTGCGGACCTACCTGAAGGCGGCCGCGCTCATGTGCGGACAACATCGCTCGTCGCTTGCATCTTGAGGCGCGCAGCCTGCTTGGTGAGATAGCGCTGTTCTGCAAGGTTCGTCGTACGAGTTGCGGCCGCTCGATAGTGCGCCAATGCGGCCTTCGGGTCACCGGCCATCTCCAAAAGATGTGCGCGGACTGCGTCGAGGCGGTAGTGACCCCTTAGTCGCT
>MNES01000008.1:0-20830 GCA_001917815.1 Chloroflexi bacterium 13_1_40CM_65_17
ACGAAGACGATACTCGCCAAGAAATATCCCAGCAACGATCCGTCAAGCACATAGCTGATGACCAGAGCCGCAAGAGCCATGTAAGTCAGCGCAACCAAGAATGACAAAGTGAAATTTAGCCGGGCGATGATTCGCACTGATTCGCCGGAGGACATCGACAGGCTTGTGGCGACCAAGGCTACGTTGGCGAGATTTAGAGTGAGTAGTACAGACAAGCGCGATAGAACGGTGAGGTTGTCATGTATCCGAAGTTCGGCAGCGACTGTCGCCGCTACCGAGGCGACCAGCGCATAGATAACCGCATTCACGACGACTGCCTTGACTCCACGCCGGGCGTGGCCTATGGCCACAGCCACTGCTATGACGGTCGCGTGCAGGGGATTCGTCAGAATGACCGCTGCTCCCAAAGCGACATTGCCCAAAGTTAGATGGCCCCGGTCGAGGCGAACAGCGACCAGATTGAGAGCCCACGCTCCAATAAAGAGGTAGATGACCTCTGCCAGCCGGTCCGGATGCGTAACGTCGAATTCGCGATCCCAAACGTTGAGCGCGACAACCGCAAAAGCCAGCACGGCGAGGTAGCCGTTGAACGCGAAGGACCGATTCAATCTCTTCTTGCTAAGCTGCGAGCCATCGCAAAGGCTGCATCAGATCGAAAGGAGCATCGAGTACTCGTCGTCGACGACAGTGTGTTGCCACGCGCTGCCGCACGCACGATGCTTGGGACCGCGACTGGTCTGCGTCTGGTAGGTGAAGCGTCGTCTGGCGCAGAGGCACTCCAGGCCATGGGGCGACTAAAGCCAGACCTCGTGTTGATGGACGTCCACATGTCCGGGATGGACGGACCAGCCACCACAAAGGAGCTCTTGGCCCAGCACCCTGAAACAAAGGTCATCGCGTGGACAGTATCCGAGTCAAGTGACGATCTCCTTCGAATGATGCGTGCCGGTTGTGCCGGGTATGTGCTCAAGGATGCGGGGCCGGCTGAGCTCCAACGCGCGTTGTGGGCGGCTGTGCGCAGCGAGAGTCCCGTACCTCGAAAAATGATCCCAGACGTTCTTCGGCGAGTCGCGGAACAGACACCCCTGTCTGCGGGAACAAGAAGAGTTGCTTTAACCTCCCGAGAAATGCAGATTCTAAGGGGCGTCGCAAAGGGTATCCCGACAAAGCGCCTGGCCCAGCAGCTCGGTCTAAGGGCGCCGTCAGTCGAGACCCACCTCCATAACCTGTTCCGGAAACTCAATGCGGCTAATCGGGGCGAGGCTGTCAGCACCGCCTTGAAGATGGGGCTCATCACCCTGGCTGATCTCTAGGTTTCTTGCTCATGGCTTTCCATGACTGGTGGTCATGGATCTCCATGAACGCTTGTAGTGGGATTTGACGATACCCAACGGAATGCCCTATCGCGAGACTGGTACCAACGTGACTTGGTCGCTGCGGATAGCGGAAATCTGAGGACGGAGGGGTATCTGTCATGGTACGTATGTTCAGGCGCTTGCTGCGAAGCGGAAGTAAGTCCCGCGTTGTCGGGGGCTGGACGATCTAACTCGTCGGAACGATCTGAATTCAACAAGGGGCTCGCGTCGTAGGCGAGCCCCACTTCTGGCCGTTCTGAGTTCAACTAACAAGCCCGCCTAGGGGCCGGCTTCATCTCCTACGCCGACCGCGGATGAGAACCCGCTTCCGCGGTCTAGAATGCCAGCGAAATTGCCCGCTTTTCGAAACCTCCAGTTCTCGGCTAGGCTCTACGTGGGAGGGGTCATCCTCGCTGGGGTGATCCTGACCGGTCTTGGTTGGCTGTTGCATCCAGTCACCAGCGACGCCATCCCGACCCTCCTCTACTTGGCGATTGTCACCCAGATCGGCGCCCTTTTGCCCATTAGATGGAAGGCCGGAATGCAGACGGTCTCAGACCCTCTGCTGGTCGCGACTGGCCTGTACGCCCCGGGCGGTGGAGTTGGGCTCATCGCGTGGTTGGCGCTGTTTGACGGACGTGTTCCAGGTAGGGGCATCGCCTGGTGGGCCTTCTTCTTTAACCGGGCGATGGCCGCATGCACCCACGTGATTCCGTCTTTGCTCGTTGTGCAAATTGCGGGACCCAGCTGGTGGACGCTCCCGCTTAAGGCGGTGGTCTACGTCGTCATGACGGTGAGCCTGAACTACGTTATGACCGCTCGGGTCCTCTCATACGCAAATCGCAGCTCGTTTCTCGAGATGCTATCGCAGAACGTCGGAGCGTCCACCCTTGGGTCGACGCTGGTCCTGGGGTTCTCAGGCGGCATTCTGTTTCTGCTTCTGAAGTCGGGGTTGGTCGGCTACATCATGGCCCCGGGACTCTTTGGCTTCGTTCTTGCAGTCCGAGGCAACGTCGCTGACGCTCAGCGCCAAGGAGAGCTCAAGAATCAGACGCTGGACCTAGCTGCCCAAGCTCTTGACGCTCGCGACCGATACACCGAGTCTCACTCGATTCGGGTTTCGGAACTCGCTGGGTCGCTTGGTGAGCAATTGGAACTCGGCGATCGAGAATGCGAACTCATCCGTACTGCAGGCTCTCTGCACGACCTCGGAAAAATCGGGGTTCGGGATGACATTCTCAACAAACCGGGCCCCTTGACCGAAGACGAGTGGGAAATAATGCGACGACACCCCGACATCGGTGCGGACATGATTGCGCAACACTCTGCATTGGCTGAGGTTGCGCCCCTCGTACGTCACCACCACGAGCGTTGGGACGGGACAGGCTATCCGGCTGGCTTGACGGGCGACGTGATTCCATTTGGGGCGCGAATCCTGGCTGTTGCCGACTCATTCGACACGATCACTGGACCGCGCCTGTACCGCCAATCGCTAATGACCCCGCTTGAAGGCGTTGAGGACATCAGTCGCCGTGCAGATCACTGGTACGACCCGAACGTTGTTGACGCACTCAGGGAGTTCCACGGCCTCAAGCCGTTGGACTTGGCCAACCGGTCTCAAATTCCGCGCCGCATCAGCAGCCTTCGTGTTCTGCGTGCAAACCCAACGTTTGGCAGCTTGCTTACGGCAATTGGAATTTCTGCGATCGGAGATCCGCTAACCCAAGTTGCCACGCTTGTGCTGATCTACACAGCAACCGGCCGCGATGCGCGCGCAGTTGCTCTCGCCTTCATTACTCAGGCAATCGCGACAATTCTCATGAGCAGCGTCTTGGGTGGCGTCGCCGACAAGCTACCTAGGAAGCCGCTGATCGTGACATTGGAACTCTTGCGGGCAACCTTCCTGATCGCAACTCCGGCCCTCGTGAGCTTCCACTGGTGGCTTATCATTCCGGTTCTTTTCATCCTGGGTTGCATCAACGCAATTGTGCAGCCTGCGAGACAAGCCGCGATCGGCGTAGTAGTCCCTGCAGGACAAGTTGGTAAGGCGAACGCGATGGTTGCCGCCACTAACATGCTCGCCGGCGCAGTTGGCTTCGCCCTTGCGGGCGCAATCCTCACCCTATTTCCGATCATGGTCCTCTTTTTGGTCGACGCGGCCACGTTCGCTCTGGCCGCGGCGATTATTCTCGGGATCCCGAGCCTTGGTGGCGGCAGCGTTGCCGCGCCAATCTCTGGTGCGTTAAGGCGCACATGGACGATCGTCTCCGCGAGGCCTCACTTGGTGATTGGCACGCTCGCGGCATTTCTGATTCCAATTTCGTTTCCGGCGCTTCTCTCACTTGCGTACCGAGTCTCTATCAGCGGCGGTCAGACCTATTCGTTGCTGGAAGTCGTTCTGTCGGTTGGCGTCTTGGCCGGCTCGCTCGCTGTAGGAAGGTTCGGGTCAATCGGCAGCATGCGGACTGTAGGAGCCGGCCTCCTGCTGACGGGTGTTTTCTCCGTTGCAATCGCAATGAGCCCCTCACTGCCTATGGTTGCGGTTGCCCTGTTCCTCGCATCCATCGGTAATTCGATCTACACAGTGGCAAATCAGACTGCTCTGATGGAAGCCGCCGACACTTCCAACCGAGGGAGCGTGATGGCTACGCGCTTTGGCCTCGTCCAAACAGCTAGTATCGCTGGCGCCGCCGCGGGCGGGCTTATCACCGCCGCTTACGGACCTTTTGCCGCCTACGGTTTCCTAGGTGTCGGCCTAATCTTGTTGGCCATGTATGCGTTGGCAGCCGGGCGAAGCACGGTTAACCCGATTCACGGAGCAGCGTACGAAGAAGCGCAGATCAACGCGGCCGCGGGGCAGCGCTCAGGCCAAGTCAGTTAACGCCGGTGTAAAGCGATTCTGATGGCGCCCATCCTCGTCATACTGCGCTGATTGCGCAACGTGAGTCACACGGGCCGCCCCCGAGGCAGCGCCCACCAGAGCGAGCCCGACGAACCCCCATTAGCCGCAGTCGGCGCGTCGGCGTTCTCGCTCGATCCGCGGCGCCGGCGCCGATACCTGCAAATCGCCTTCGGTTTCGCCGCTCTCGCGGTCGCGATCGTCGTGCTCTATCTGTTGCGCGATTTCCTCGGCGCTTTCGTGCTCGGCGCCGCGATTGCCTTCCTGATCCAACCCGGCGTCGGGCGTCTAACTAGCATCGGGCTGCCTCGCGTCTTGGCCATCGCGGTGATGTTCGTGGTCATCATTCTCGCGCTCGCCGGTTTGGTCCTGTTGGTGGTCCCGCTCGGGGTAAGTGAGGTCGGGCAGCTCCAGGTCCAGGCTCCCGGCCTGGCCGCAGCGGCGCAGGATCGCATCAACAGCCTCCAGGGCTCGCCTATCGAATTCTTCGGCTTCAAGATCGATCTGCGAGGCACAACCGAGACGATCAGCTCGCACTTGCGCGAGTACCTGCTCGGCCAATTCGGCAATGCGGTGAGCATCGGTCTCACCGCGCTCACGACCGTGCTCCAGCTGGTCCTCACGTTCATCGTCGCTTTCCTGCTTGCACTTGACGCCGCCTCCATACGACGCGTGCTGCGCAGATTCGTGCCCAGTGACTACCGCACCGACTTCGACCAGATCTGGCGCCGCATCCGCAAGATGCTCTACGCCTATCTGCGAGGTCAGTTGATCATCGCAGGCCTGATCGGCATCCTCAGCGGCATCGCATGCGCAGTGCTCGGCCTTGCAGACCCAGTGGCCCTAGGCCTCATTGCCGGCATCACCGCGCTCGTTCCGTACATAGGCCCCTTCCTCGGGGCTGTGCCAGCAATCCTGGTCGGACTCGCGGCTTCACCCACAAAGGCCCTTCTGATCGCGGTCGCCTACTTCATCATCTCCAACGTCATCCTCAACTTTGTCTATCCCAAGGTGATGGGGGACGCCGTTCGCCTGCCTGCGATCCTGGTCATCGTTGCCTTTATCGCCGGCTTCAGCTGGGCAGGCATCCTTGGCATGTTCGTCGCGGTTCCGATTGCCGCAACGCTGCGCATTCTGTTCGACCACATCTATCCGCGGCTCTACGAGAAGCCGGCTTGAAGATCGCGATCTTTTCGGATATCCACGCCAATTGGCAGGCGTTGGAGGCGGTGCTTCGTGACTGCCCGCCGACCGACGAAACGCTTTGTCTGGGCGACGTCGTCGGATATGGGGGTGACCCCAAACGCTGTGTAGACGAGGTCACGAAACGCGGCTGGTTGACTCTCGTCGGCAACCACGACCGAGCATGCACGGACCCCGAAATCCTCGAGTGGTTCAATGACGATGCGGCCGCCGTGGTGAGGTGGACCGTCGATACGATCGGCGAAGACCGAATCGAATGGTTGCGTGCTCTGCCGGACAGTCATGTTGAGCACGATGTGCTGCTCGTTCATGCCAGCCCACGCGATCACATCTACGAGTACGTCCTCGATACGGCAGTCGCATTCGCCAACCTCGAGCTGCTGAACGGCGGCGTTTGCTTCCACGGCCATACGCACGTTCCTGGGATATTCGGGCTCAACGATGGCCAGGTGACTCATGAGTACCGGGTCGACACATTCCCGCTCGGGGGGCCCGCCCTTGTGAACCCGGGCAGCGTTGGCCAGCCCCGTGACGGCAGTCCGCTAGCCAGCTATGGCGTCTGGGATACGGACAACGAGACTTTCGAGTTTCGGCGAGTCCGCTACGACATCAAAGGTGCTCAGCGAGCAATCAGGAAAGCTAGACTCCCAGAACGATTCGCGCTTCGACTCGAAACGGGGCGATGAGCCGCTGGGGCTCCCTCCGCTGGGCCAACATTGGCTATGCGGCTGCGACCGGAGCTGGCGTGGGGTCATTTCTCTTTTGGGCCGGTTACTGGATAACGTTCGTTCGCGGCAGCCTTCAGGGGCCCGACTTCTTTTCCTTCTATTCCGGCGCCAAGCTGTATGTGGTCAAAGGTGGGTCGGCGGTTTACGACCTCGCCCTTCAGAAGCAGTACGAGCTGCAGGTAATCCCCCACCCTGCCGATCAATTCGTGGTGCTGCCGTATTTCCATCCGCCCTACTACACGCTTTTGATCGCACCGCTGGCGTTCATGGATTACCGCGCGGCCTACTACGCGATGGCTGCCTTCAACGTCCTCCTAGCCGTACTGCTGATCGCCCTGTTGGTGCGGGGCAGCGAGCGCATCCACGGACGCGCTGCGATCGTGGCTGCCGCGCTGATCGCTGGTTTCTTTCCTCTCTTCGTCACGGTTCTACAGGGCCAGTCAGACCTCATCGTCCTTGTTCCGCTCGCGGCGGCTTACACCGCCTGGGCGCGCGGACGGCTCGGATGGGCCGGAATCTTCAGCGGGCTCGCGCTGGCCAAGCCACAGCTGCTCTTGCTGGTTCCGGTGCTGTTCCTGGCGCGCCGTGCGTGGCGGGCACTCGCTGGTTTTGCGGCGGTGATTGCCGGCTTGGCTGTGATCTCGATCGCGGGCTTCGGCGCCGGCCCGGTTCTCGGTTACGTGAACGCGGTTGGGCGATGGGCGATCGGGGGATCGCTACAGACCAGCGGCCAGATCGTCTATACGGACACGGCTGTCTACTCACTCAGGAACGTGCTTGAAGCGGTGCCCGGCGGAGGCAAAGGGTTGGCACTGGCCGTCCTGGTGATCCTTCTGGCGCTGGTGGCGCTGTCACTGAGCTGGCGCCCGGACAAGCCACGGCTCGACTTCGCCCTCGCCATCGCAGCATCTCTGGTCTTGAGCCCGCACCAGAACATTCACGACCTGGCGCTGCTGGTGATACCCGGATTTGCGCTCGCAGACCTCGCCCTGGCCGGCGAGCTGCGTTGGCCGCGAGCGGCCGCCCTGGTTCTCGTTCTCGCATACGCCGCCATCAATCTGACGCTTGCGTTCGACCTTTGGTCGGCGGCGGTGGGTGCAATTGCCATTGCGGCCTATCTGACCGTGGAGAGGATGGCGGTGCGGCCCGATCCGATTCCATTGGGAGATCTGCGATGGAGCGGACCGCGCCCGCATCGTGTGATCGTGCTGCCGGCATATCGAGCGGCCAAGACCCTGGTCGAGGTTGTCGGCGACATTCCGGCCGGTCAGGCTGACCGCATCCTGCTGGTCGATGACGCCAGCGCCGACGCCACCGTCAGCGTGGCCATGGCGCTGCACCTGGATGTGATCCGGCACCAGCGAAATCTTGGCTATGGCGGCAACCAGAAAACTTGTTACCGGCACGCGCTCGCCATGGGTGCAGATGTGGTGGTGATGCTGCATCCCGATGGGCAGTACGACCCGGCGATCATCCCCAACCTGTGTCGGGTGATCGAGGATGGCGAGGCCGACATAGTGCTCGGGTCGCGATGGTTGGGTCTGGATCCAGCGAAGGCAGGGATGCCCTGGTGGAAGCGGCTGGGCAACCGGTTCCTGACCGCGGCCGAGAACCGCGTGCTGGGTCTCCATCTCTCCGAGTACCACACCGGCTACCGCGCATACTCGCGGCGATTTCTCGAGGCCATCCCATTCCTCGAGAACAGCAATGACTTCGTGTTCGACACGCAGGTGTTGATCCAGGCCGCGACGTTCGGCTTCAAGATAGGCGAGGTGCCGGCGATTGGGAAATATCACGCTGACGCCAGTTCTGTGAGCTTCCGCACATCGACGGTTTATGGATTGGAGACGCTGGCGGCTCTTTTCCGATATGTCATCCATCGCGCGGGCTTCCCGAGCCCGTGGCTCACGCCGGCATCAGATGCCGACAAACAGGCGCTTGCGATAGGCCAGGTAGCCCACCACGGCAATGTTGAGTAGCAGCGCGCCGACCTTGAAGAGCGTGACGTGCCGAACGACCTCATACGCCTCGTATGGAATCAGGAAGCCGGTGGCGATCACGGTCAGGTATTCGGCCCAGCGCCTGCGCATGGCGAGACCGACACCTTCGGTGCCTTCGAGAATCGCGTAGGCAATTGCGCCGACTGCAAGCACGTTGATGTGCGCGAAGTTGCCAATGTAAGCGAGCAGCCGCAATAGCAACTGCACGATCACGCCGTGTCCGGTACTCAGGTTGAGCTGCTCTTGCGCGAACTCCGCCCACTCGGTTAGAAGTCCGCTCCGGCCGGCGAAGATCAAGCCGATGGCAAGGACGATCAGAACGATGGCCTTGACGACGCGCTCGACGATGATGACCTTGATAAAAACGTCGTGCTCGCCGCCCATGCGGCCGAGTTCGGCCCAAAGCCTAGCGAAGTAGTGCGGCCGTTCTTCTGTCGTCACCCGGGCGATTCGATTGACCTTAACAAGCTGGGTTGGAGGGCTCTTGAGATTCTCGTAAGGTGCGGTTATGGTCGGCCGGCTGGGGGAGGGAGCCGAATGGGAAGGGAGGGCCCGCAAGGGAAGGGAGGGCGCGCAAAAGGGCGGCCGGTACGGGCGGCGCGGAGTCCTCTCGAGAGGCTCAGGAGGGGTGTTCGCGGTGCTCGCGAAAGAGCATCACGCGGCACGTCGCGTTCTTGAGCACATAGGGCACTGTCTTGCCCAGGTTGAACTCACCGAACCGTCGCTTGTAGGGCAGGCCCATGACGATCAGGTCGGCCCCCCACTCCACCGCCTCGTCGACCAACGCCGGTCCGGTGTCGCGTGCTTGCACCAGCTCCGTCTCGACCGGCAGCCCGAACTCCGACGCGAGCTGCTCCACCTCATCCAGGATCTTCTCCCCGAGCTCGACCACCTCGTCCAGAACCGCCCCCAGGGGCAGCGACCGGTTGACCTCGATGATGTGGACCCCGTAGAGCCGTCCACCCCCTGGATCTGTCATCCTGCACGCCAGCCGCACCGTCTCCGCATCGATGCTCTGCCCCCCAACCGCGACCAGCACCTTCTTCGAAGTCGGAGGATGGGAATGGTCTGCCATCAGTGCTGCGGCCCGCGCCGAACGCGCCGGATCAAGACGTACGCTCCAAAGCCGAAGGAGATCACGGCTGTCAATGCCGCGATGCCCTCAGACAGCGGATCCATGCCCGGGTGAACGGCAAGGTAAAACCCCACCCAAACGCCAATTCCGAGCGCCATAACACCCATGAAAGTGAAGGGGAAGCGCACGGGCCCAAATCCTAACAAGAGCCATTCAGGGGTGCCGCGGTGGCCTCCCTATAATCAACGGGCTTTGAAGGTCCTCATCGTTGGCTGCGGGCGCGTCGGCTCGCAGGTTGCCTCAGACATGGACCGGACCGGTCACGAGGTTGTCATCATCGACAGGGACCCCAACCAGTTCTCACGTGCGGCCGTGCGGGGTGTGTTGACCAATGATTTCAAGGGCAACCAGGTGGTCGGCAATGGAACCGACGCCGACGTTCTCCGTCGCGCTGGCGTCGAGGACGCCGACGGCTTCGTTGCCGTCACCGAGGGCGACAACCGGAACATCATGGCCGCTCAGATCGCCAGGCACATCTTCAAAGTTCCCCGCGTCGTGTGCCGCATCTACGATCCAGACCGCGCCGACGCATACGAAAAGCTTGGCATCCACACGATCTGTCCGACGCTCGAGGGGGCTAAGCACATCGAGAAGACCTTGACGGAGCGATAGCGGCCCATGTACGTGATCGTCGTCGGAGGCGGCACCGTCGGCTACTACATGTCGCGCGACCTTTTGGAGCGGGGACATGAGGTCACGCTCATCGAAAGAGATGCACGGCGCGCTGACTGGCTGGAGACGCAGCTCGGGAGCATCGTCATGCGAGGCGACGGATGCGAGGTGAAGTTCATGTCACAAACGGGCATCGAGCGCGCCGACGCGATCGTCGCGGTCACCGCGGATGACGAGGACAACCTCGTCGCGCTGCAGGTGGCCAAGCGCCACTTCAAGGTCAAGAAGACCGTGGCTCGAGTCAACAACCCGTCCAACGTTGAGATCTTCAAAGCGCTTGGCGTTGACGAAGCTGTATCCGCCACTGAGGTGCTGCTTGGGGCTCTCGAGCCCCCAATTACCACCTGATCGATAAAAAAGGACCGCCCACGCCGAGCGGTCCTCTAGCGAAGCCTGATTACGAGGCTTTGCCGATCCTGTAGATCTTGGTGCCGCAAATCGGGCACGTGCCCACTGTCGCGGGCTTGCCATTCTTCATCGTGATGGGACGGGGGTCCACCATCTCGACCTTACGCTTGTCTTTCAAACAGTAGCCTTCCACGATTACTAAGCCGCCTTACCGATTTTGTAGATCTTCGTGCCGCAGTTCGGGCACGTGCCCACCGTAGCCGGCTTGCCGTTCTTCATCGTGATCGGCTGAGGGTCCTTCATCTCGACCTTTCGCTTGTCCTTCAAACAGTAGCCTTCCACTATTCACCATCCTCGGTAGAAATCCGTTTCGGGGTGCGGGACCCGCCCATTCTAGGGGTCGGTCTTACCCCGATTCAACCCCAATTCAAACCGAATTCAGGCTGATCGTGCGCGAAGCGCAACAAAATGCCCTCAAAACGCCGCCTATTCGTCCTATCTTTCGACGGCGTTAAACGATTCTTCGAAATCGTTTCGCGCGGCATCGCCGAAGAGGACGAAACGAATCTCGTCGGGCTGCCATCCAGCCGTCAGCGCGCGCTCCACGCAGTCGCGCATGACGCGCGCGCACTCATCCATCGGAAAGCCGGCGATGCCGGTGCCGACCGCGGGCACCGCAATCGTGCGCACTCCATGCTCGTGTGCGAGTCGGAACGCATCGTCCATCGACGAGCGCAACGCATCGATTGTGGTGCGGCCACCCAGCTGCATGCTCGCCGCATGGATGACGGAGTGCGCGGGCAGCTCTCCCCCACCTGTGATCGCGGCCTGGCCAACCTTGATCGGTCCATGAGCATCGCACTCGCGCTGGATCGCCGGACCGCCGCGCTCGCGAATCGCGCCGGCCACTCCGCCGCCAAGCAACAGGTCGTTGTTGGCCGCGTTGACGATGGCATCAACATGCTGCTCCACAAGATCTCCCGCAATGATCAGGATGCGCGGCGCAGACATTCCTCGACCTCTGCCACTCTCTCGTCCAATTCCTCGCGGGTTGCCTTAGCGATGCCCTTGACGCCAATCGATGAGATGGTGATCGACGCGCACGCCACTCCCCACACCAGGGCGTCCTGCAGCCCGCCTGGCTGTCCGCCGGTGCTCAACCATCGCGCGAGCATGCCACCTGCCAGCGCATCGCCTGCGCCGGTCGTGTCCACGACAGGCCTCTCGGTTAACGCAGGAACATGCATCACACCGTATTCCGTATACGCGGCGAGGCCGAGCGCTCCTTGCTTGAGGACGAGCCCCAACAGCCACCACTGGCGGCGGAACTCGTCGGGATCCCTGCCCCCGAGCGCCGCGAATTCCTCCTGGTTGCAGAAGAACCAACCGGCCCGCCGAAGGACGTCCCTGGATTCAGGGGGTCGCGCCTGGACGTACGACAGCATGGCGTCGGCCGCCAGCAGCTCGACGTGATGCAGCATCCCCGTGAGCTGCGCCTGGCGGTCTGGCCGCATTGACCCGACGAAGGCCCAGCCCTTGAAATCGGGCGGCAGGCTTGGCTCCCAGTGGTCGTAGATGCTGTCGCGGCTGCCGAGATCGACGTTGCGCCCATGTACCTGTCGCGCCCGCCAACGGTAGGTTGGCGCGTCCAGGATCTGTAGGAACTCGGTGTTTATGCGACGTCCGCTGAACGCCTGAGCGACGCGCTTGGCCCCATCGACGCCCACCGGAGCGACAACCCTGACCGGCGTGATCAGGCTCGCGGCGAGTGCGAAATACACGGCCGACCCGCCGAGAGCCTCTTCTACCTTGCCAAAAGGACCCTCGCGAGTGTCGAGCGCCACCGAGCCGGCCACCAGCAGGTCGGAGCCGGCCGGCGCGTTCACGCGCGGCGTCCCGTCCCGCTTTCGGCCGTGACCACGTGGCGCGCGGATCTCAATTTGGGCAGGAAGTCCTGCACGTCCGCATAGGGTTCCATCTCCATCCAGGTCCGTCCGAGCTCGTGGACGGAGTGTGCGTCTGACCCTGTCGCGGCGACCTTGTTCAGTTCGGCAGCGACGGTGGCAGCTGCAGCATTGGCTGCGGCGTCGCACCACGGGTTATAGACCTCGATGATGTCGATGCGGTCAGCGAGCTCGACGATGCGCTCGGCGCGGAAGTGAGAACGATTGCGATCAAAAGGGTGCGGCACGTACGTGAGACCGCCCATATCGTGCACGAGGTCCATCACCTCTTCCGGGCGGAGATACGGGGGCAGGCGTCGCGTGATGAAGAGTCCGATGACCTCACCTTCCCGAGTCTTGGCCTCTTCACCGACGATTGCAAGCTCCGGGGCGATGCGTGCGAGCTCGATCGCGCCGTCCACAGCGTTGTGATCGGTCAGGGCGATCCGGTCGAGCCCGCACTCGCGGCAGCGCTCGACCAATTCCTCGAGCGTGGTCCGGCTGTCGTGAGAGTAACGCGAGTGAAGGTGAAGATCGACCCGCACCGCGGCCGCTCTACCCTTGCTTAAACGGTGGCTTCTGCGAGCTGGCGCTCGCGCGCCCTTGCGAACAGCGGAATCACCTCAGCCGGGCCGCGGCTCCGGCATGCCTGCTCCATCAGTGCCGCTTGCGCGTCATAGATGATCTCCATCACCTGCTCCGGTCTGCGCTCGCGACCGAGCCGGCCAGGCAGGTCGGAGTGCGCGCTGCGCAGAACGACCATCAATCGCGCCACCAGCCATCCAGGCACGATGCGAATCTCCTGTACGAGGCATTCCTCGACCCAGAAGAGGAGCTCGTCGGACTCCTGCAGCAATCGGCGCGGGGTCATGGCGCGCCGCCGCATGCGATGCCAGCGGATGTCCCGCGCCTGTTCTTCGATGGTCTGCTCGAGCATGCCTCGCAACCCACTATATCAGCGGCTCCCGGCGCTGCTGCCCGCCATAGATTTCGTCGGATAGCACAGAGTGCGCCAGCCGCCCGCGGCAGGTATGAGATGGACCTGGCGGTCGAACGTCCACTCCCTCCACTGCTGCTTCACGCGGTAGCGCATCACCATCTGCGCGACGTTCTGGTACGAGCGCTGATGCACTCGATCGGTCCAGCCCTCCAGCACCTTGACGCTGATGACCTGCATGTCGAGCAGCTCAGTGTCATCGCCGAGCCGCGGCATCTCCTTGATGAAAATCTCGCGTCCGCCCCACGCGCGCTGCGCATCCTCGGCGAGCATCTCCCACATCTCGTCGAACCTCCCTTGGACGTGGAGCTTCATGAAGCGCATCTCAAAAGTCGCAGGGGCGATCGACACCGGAGGCGGTGGACGCATCGGCTCGCCTGTGGGTGGGAAAGTCGCCCTGCCGGCGACGCCGGAAGTCGACATCGTCACGCTGACGAAGCGTCCGAACTCATCCGACGGCCAGGTCGTGAATCGACCCGCCAGGCGTGCGAGCACCGCCTCGAGGGCCGGCCAACGGCGGAGTGGACGCAGTAGGGCCTTGACCATTGGCGCTAGATGTTGTGTTATTTGCACAGACTGTATACAAAATGTGGATGACTGGCAACCGGTGATCCGAATCGGACGCGGCGCCTGGCGGGTTGGTCCTCGACCTCAGCCCGCGGCCAGCCGGCGCACGATCGCCGCCACCTCATCCAGCGGGACTCCGACCGGGCAAGCCGCCGCGGCCGCCTTGAGATCCGGCGAATCTCCGTCCACGTCGGAGGTTGCTGAACCCAACCGCGCGTAGAGGCGCATATAGGAAGAGGCGAGGTCGGGCAGCCGAACCTTGCCGACACGTCCAGCCGCCAGCGCGCACAGGCCGCAGTTGATGCAGCCGATGAGTTGTGGGTGCCGCATACGCTCCTCCGGCAGCAGCGCACGGATGCCGTCGGGCGCGTAGGTTTCCATCAGCTTCGCCAGCTGCGAACGGGGACGCGTTAGTCGGCGGCGTGTTAAGTGAACGCCGTAAGCGAACGCGAGCTTCGCCAGCGAATCGGCGCGCGCCATCAGTTGCGCAGCCCGCGGAGCGAACCCATGGCGAGCTCTTCCTGGGCCCAACCCGAGTGACCGAGAATCGGTGCTCTGCCCAACCACGCACCGCGCACGAATTCACGCGCGGCCTCGAACCTTTGAGAAGCGCTCCATCCGAGCTCGGTCCCGATCACGCCGGCGGCACGCAGCACGCAAGCCGTGCCGGCGCATGGTCCCGCAGCCAGTCCGACACGACGGAACGCATCCGCCAGCGAATGCACCTGCTCGTGGCGCGCCGCGTGGACGAGCTCGGCTTCGGTTATGGGCTCACACCTGCAGACCATGCGCCCCGGGTGCGCCGCCTTCATGACCGCCTCGGCGTTTGACCCGTGGCGGCCCTGAAGTCTCATCGCGGCGAGGGCGGGAATCCCGCACCGGCGTCCGAGGACCTCAGCCGGCTCGAGCTCGGATTCGTTTCCTGGAAGCGGGCGTGTTGCGGTGACGGACGGGCCCTGATGACCTAGCTTGCGGCACACGAGGTCTGAGGTCTGCTCGGCCATCAAGCGGTACATCGACAGCTTGCCGCCGGCAATGGTCACGAATCCCTCAGCGCCATCAGGCGCGTGGTCGATGACCTCGTATCGCCGTGAGAGCTCATCTTCATAGCGTCGCCATTTGAACAACGTGGGCCGCACGCCCGCTGTAGTCCGCACCGGCCTGTAGGCCCGTATTGACGGAAAGACCCGCTCGAAAGCCTGAAGCAGGTAGTCCACCTCGTCCTCGAGCACATCCACCGAATCCAAGTCTCCGTAGAAGTCGTCATCGGTGGTGCCGAGCAATGTGAAACCGGCATGCGAAACCAACAGCAGGTCGCGGCCGTCGATCGATTCGGCGCTGATCGAAAAGTTGGAGATGCGGTGCGGATAAACGATGTGAATGCCCTTGGCCGGCCGGAGGCGCACCTCGGCGCCGGCCATGCCGCTGATTTCCGGTACCCATGGTCCGGCTGCATTCACGACCACCCGGGCCCGCGCCTCGGACATAGCCCCGTCCGACCCGCGATAGCGAACCCCGATCACCTTCCCGCCGTCTCGGAGCAGATCCACCACCCGGGTGTGGTTCAGAGCGCGCGCTCCATGGGCGATCGCGTCCTGCACGTTGGCGAAAACGAGCCGGTGCGGATCGACGCCCCATTCTTCCATCGTTACAGCGCCAATCACGTCGGTCGACAACCCTGGCTCCGCCTGGCGCGCCTCGTCGGCGGTCAGGCGAACGTGAGGGTGTGCTTTCTTGAGCGGTTGGAAGCGGTCGTACACCTCCATCGCGGTTTCCATCCGTTCGATGTTGTTCTTGTCATGGGGCAGCACGGGGATGATGAAAACGACCCGATACACCATGTTCCGCGCGATCGAGACGATGTAACCGGCGTCCTGCGTGGAGAGGCGGGTGGTGTCCCAGTCGAACTCGAGATAGCGAGGTCCGCCATGGATCATCCAGCTCGAGCTGCCCGTCGTGCCGGCGCCCCAGTCTCCCTTCTCGAGCAGCAGCACGGACAGCCCGCGCAGGGAGAGGTCGCGGGCGATGCCGGCCCCTGTCACGCCACCGCCGATCACGCAGACGTCGTGGGCGCTAGGCGCGCTCAAGTTTTCTCGTCGTGCTGCTTCTGGAACTCTTCGATGATCGTCTTCGCGAGGTGCGCCGGCATCTCGTCGTAATGCGAAAACTTCTTCTGGTAGCTGCCCCGCCCCTGCGTGATGGAGCGCAGGTCGAGCGCAAACCGAAGCATCTCCGACTCCGGCACCGTCACCCGGACGAGCTGATAGCCGTCGTCGGGCTCGGTGCCCATGATCTTGCCGCGCCGGCCGTTCACGTCGGACATGATGTCGCCGAGGTTCTTCTCGGGCACCCTGATCGTCGCCTCGACGATCGGCTCCAAGAGCACTGGTCCCGCGTCCAAGGCGCCCCTGCGGAGGGCAAGTGACCCCGCGATCTGAAAGGCCATGTCGTTGGAGTCGACCTGGTGGAACTTGCCGTCCACCAGCGTGACCTTGACGTCGACCATCGGGTATCCGGCGACGACACCCTTGGCCATGTTGTCGACGATGCCTTTCTGAACCGATGCTCGGAAGTTTTGCGGTATGGAGCCGCCGAAGATCTTGTCCTCCCAGATGAAACCCTCGCCGCGTTTGGTCGGTCCGACCTCGATCACGCAGATCCCGTACTGGCCGTGCCCGCCTGACTGCTTGACATGCCGTCCCTCGGCCCTGCTGTGGCCGGAAACGGTCTCTCGATAAGCGACCCGCGGCGTGGCCGTCGTCGCCTCGACGCCGTACTTGCGTTTCAGCTTCTCGAGGATCACATCGAGGTGGACGTCGCCCAACCCGGCGATCACGAGCTGATGAGTCTCCTCGACCCGCTCGACGTGCAGGGTCGGGTCCTCTTCGGCCAGCCGTGCCAGGCCGCTCGAGATCTTCTCCTCGTCGCCTCGGGCTTTGGGGGTGATCGCCAGGCTGTAGGCGGGAGCCGGCAGGTCGAGCCCGGAGAGCGGACCGCCGTCCTTCGATCCCAGGGTGTCACCGGTAAGGGTGTGGGTCAGCTTGGTCACGGCGCCGATGTCGCCGGCTCGGATCTCGGTGGCCGGCACATGCTCCTTTCCGCGCGGGAAGAAGATCTGCGCCAGCCGCTCATCGCCGCCGCGGCCAAGGTTGGTCAGGTGCTGGTCGGGTTTGACCGAGCCCGCTACGACCTTGAAGTAGCTCACCCGGCCGAACTGGTCGCCGCCCGTGCTGAAAACGAACGCCTTGGTTGCTGTGGCCGGATCGCCCTCGGCGGGTGGCAGGAGCTCGCCGATCGTCGACATCAAGGTGCGCACGCCCAGAAGCTTCGTCGCCGAGCAGCAGACGACGGGGGCGACCTTGCCGGCCAGGATGCCTTCGCGCAGGCCGAGCTGGATCTCGTCCTCGTTCAGCGTGCCAGCGTCAAGGTATTTCTCAAGCAGTGAGTCGTCGCTCTCCGCGGCTGCTTCGATCAGCTGGCCGCGGTACTGCTCGACGAGCTTTTGCATGTCGTCGGGAATCGGTGTCTCGCTGCCCTTGCCGTCGGGCGCCGTCACAAACGCCTTGAGATGCAGCAGGTCGACGATGCCGCGGAAATCCTGCTCCGCGCCAATCGGGAGATGAAGTGGAAACGGGCGCGGCGTGAGCTGTTCGCGCATCGCGGCCACCGCGCCGTAGAAGTCCGAATGCTCCTTGTCGAGCTTGTTGACGACCACGATCCGCGGCTTGCTCGTCCGGTTGCAATGCTCCCAGGCGATCTCGGTGCCGACGGCAAGGTGATCGCTGGGGCCGACCACGACGACCGCCCCTTCCGCGGCCCGCAGGCCGCTCAGGACCTGGCCGGTGAAGTCGAAGAATCCAGGGGCGTCGAGGATGTTGATCTTGAAGCCGCCGTGCTCGGCGAAGCCGACGCCGAGGTTGATCGAGATCTTTCGCCGCTGTTCCTCGGGTTCGAAGTCCATGGTGGCCGTCTGCTGGTCGGTCGAGCCCTGGCGGGGGACGGCCCCTGAGGCGAAGAGCATTGCCTCGGCCAGCGTCGTCTTGCCGTCGTGAGAGTGGCCCAGCAGGACCACGTTCCGGATCTTTTCGGTCGGGTAATCAGCGGCCATCCCACCCCCAACTAAAGCCCGCAGCAGATAGGAAGGCTAAGTCTAAAGACAGATTAAGGGACGGTTGGCTTGGGTATGATCTGTTACTCATGGTCAAGAAGACCGCATCCGTCGAAGAGGTCCTGGCAGCGATCGAGACCGCCCGCGACAAGGTCATGGCCGACGAGGTCAAGTCGCTCACCAAGCTGGGCATCCCGAAGGCGATGGCCTATCAGATGATCGCCAGCCGCTTCCACCAGAAGGTGGGGAACCAGGAAGAGGCCGAGCCCGATCCGTTTGAGGGCAACACCACCTCCTGGGAAGAGATCGGCTAAATAATGAGAGGAAACCTGCCGGTTTCCTCTCATCGCTGCGTCGGCAAAGCCGACCCGGCCTTCGGCCGGGCAAGCGCAGCTGCTCTCCTTCCCGCTGATGGGTCTGCTATCTAAGACGCGGATGATCTCGGCGGCGTGAATCGCGCCCGCCGTCTTGCTCGTCTGCTCAACGTCCTCGCCGCGATCATCGCCGAACCCGGGCTCAACCCGCTCGAGCTCGCCGAACGTGCGGGGGTCTCCGAACGGACGCTGCGCCGCGACCTGAACCAGCTGCGTGAGCTCGGCTATGAGGTTGCGTACACAAGCGGCTACGAGGTGCAGGAGAAGCTCAACTTCGAGGGTCGCTCGCCCGCTCGAGCGCCAAAGCGCGCCTATGAGCAGCAGCTGGAGCTTCTGCAGGCCGTCGCGCAGGCGGTAGGCGGCGCCGGCCTGGGCGGCGACGGAACTCTGCCGAAGGCGGTGCGCGCCCGGGGCAGGACGAGCCGGTCCAAACCGACGCACGTGAAATCGCGGCCGATCGTGCTTATCCCGAGCAGCGATGCGGATGCCGACTTCATCTATGCGACCGGCTTCGCGGTCGAGACCGGTCTGTACATCCGGTTCTCCGATGGCGATGACATGCTGATCACCAGCCCGCTGGAGATCGAACGAGCGCGCATTCAGAGCCGAGCGAGCAAGGTGCTCGAGGATCGCGACGCGTACGTCCACAGGGCGTGGGCCCGGCTGGCCGCCAGGATCCTGCGCGAGCGCGGCATTGACGAAGCGCGTGTGTCACCGCGAATGCATGCCGTCCAGCTGGAGGACCTACGCGCCAGCGGGATCGCGGCCGAGGTCGACCGCGAGCTGTTCCTCGCCGAGCGACGGCGCAAGTCGCCGGCCGAGGCGGAGGCGATCCAGGCCAGTCAGCGCGCGGCGGAGGCCGCAGTCGTCGAAGTGGTCCGCCAGCTCGCCGGCGCGAGCATTAACGACGGCGTCCTCTGGGCGGAAGGGCGACCCCTGACTTCGGAGCGGCTTTATGCGCGAGCCCAGCTGCTGTTGGGCGAGATGGGCTTCACCTGCCCCGACATGATCATCGCCGGCTCGCCGGACAACGCGCTGCCGCACTTCCGCGGCCAGGGACCGATCCGCGCGGGCGCTCCTGTGATCATCGACATTTTCCCTGTCGGGCGCAGCAGCCACTACCACGGCGACCTCACACGCACGGTGGTGGTGGGCGAGATCCCCGACGAATTCCGGCGCATGCACGCGGCGACGCTGCAGGCCCTGGACGCCGCCATCGAATCGATCCGCGCGGGTGTTCCCGCGAAGGAGGTTCACATCGCCGTTTGCCAGGTCCTCGTCGACCGCGGCTACAGCACGACGTCGGCGGGCTTCGAAGGTGCGGACGGCGTGCCGAAGATGAACCACAGCACCGGTCATGGCGTAGGTCTCGACGTGCACGAGGAGCCGCAGCTGCGCGAGACCACGCTGGCCCCGCTAGTCGAAGGCGACGTGGTCACGGTCGAGCCAGGCCTCTATAAGCTGGGCCTGGGCGGCGTCCGCGTTGAGGACACCGGAATGGTGACCGCGAACGGCTTCCACAACTTCACCACCATCACGCGCAGCCTCGACCCGCGCGACTACCTCTGATGGGCGAGCTTCGTCTCGAGCATGACGATCAGCTCTCGTCCGGCACCTGCGCCCACTGCGGCGCGCCGTTCGAAAGCGTGATCGGCGTCATGTACGAGGACGACGATCCGATCGCGATCTATCGCGCCGACATCTTCGAGCACTTCCACCGCGAGCCCGAACCGCGCGTTGTGCTCTCGATCGCTGTTGGCGACTGGAGCGACGGCACCGGCCGGGCGGATCGCTGCTCGGCCGCAATCGAAGCCTGGGCCGATGGCGACAAGGTCCAGATGGCGTTCAGTGACCGCGCCGGCTCAACGTGGCAGGAGCTCGAGGTGGTCAGCTGGCAGCTGACCAGCCACGAAGCGCAAGCCGGCCCGCTGCGGGAAGCTTTCCTCCGCCTCGCGGACCACATCGCCTACCAGGATCGCCGGCTGCGCCGGGCGCTGGCGCGCGCCCGCAATACTCCCGATATGTAAACGCCCGCTTTACATCGCGTAAGCTGCGTCCGTGCCCAGGCAAGAGACCCTCGGCGAGCGGATTCGCCGTCTGCGTCAGGAACGCGGGATGAGTCTCGCCAAGGTCAGCGGCGAAGACTTCAGCCGGGCGTTTCTGAACCAGGTCGAGATGGGGCGCAGCCAACCGTCGACACGTGTTCTGCGCGTGATCGCCGGCCGTCTGGGCACCGAGATCGACTACCTGTTGGAGGGCAAGCCGCCCAACCTCGACCGGGAGCTGGCGCTGGAGAGGGCGCGCGTCCTGCTGGCAAGGGGCAGCGCCCGCCGCGCTCTCGCGACGCTTGGGGAAGCGAGCGATGCCTCCGACTGGCCGCTGCGCACCGACGTCCGGCTGTGTCAGGCGGAGGCTCTGCGAGCAGTCGGTCGGGCGGACGAGGCCGACCAAATCCTGCAGGAGGAGCGGAAGATCATCGCCGCGCACCGCGACGCGCATCG
>MNES01000008.1:20992-28038 GCA_001917815.1 Chloroflexi bacterium 13_1_40CM_65_17
GGTGTGGTCGGCGTCCCGGACGTGATCTCGAGGCTGATCACCTCGTGCTTGCTCAGGACGATGGTCTTGGGGTCACCGGTGAACAGCTGCGGCCCCTTACCGTCGCCGGCGTCGACGTAGACATACAGCTTCTCGTCGGGCGTCAGCGTGAAGGTGGACACGTGCGTGGAATCGAGAGGCTGCGTCTTGCCGCCCCAGGTGCTCCATACGCTGAAGAACTGGCCCAGGTTGAAAGTGTCGTTGGCCGGCGACTCGATGTGGATGACGTCCTTGTTGGCTGCATGCACGTGCAGCCAGTAGTAACAACTCGGGTTCCCCGAGGAGTCGGTGACGATCCCGATGTTCGCCGGAAGCGGGGTGAGAACGCCCTCGTGGATGATCTGTAGGGCGGCGTGGTAGTGGATCTGCGAGTGCTGGAGCTGGTCACACGGGATCCCGGCCGCCGACTGCTGGGTGGTCGGCCGGTTGTTGGCGTACGCGTAGACGCCGAGCCCGATGGCCAGGGCGACCAGGATCGCTGCCACCGCAAGCGGAAGCAGCGGGATGTCCGGGCCCGACTTGACCTTGGGCGGCAGGCGTCGCCCCGGCTTCGACCTGTTGCCGCGCTGGGGCGCCTTGGTACGCGTCGATGAGGCCATGCCTTGATAGAATACCGGCCTAACCTTTCTGGCCTCGGCCGGGTGGCTTTCGCCCCCGTTATGACCGCGGCCTGAACCCATAGGAAGGAGGTCCCCGTTGCGGGATTACGAGGTTCTGTACATCGTTCGCGCCGACCTGGATGATGAGAAGGTCCAGGACGTGGTCAGGCGGGTGAACACGCTGATCGAACGCTCGGGTGGTGCCGCCGAGCGCACCAATCTCTGGGGCAAGCGCAAGCTCGCATACGAGGTCAAGCACCAGAAGGAGGGCTCGTATGTCCTTCAGGATTTCCGGATCGATCCGCAGCGCATTCCGGAGCTGGAGGCAGCGTTGAAGATCACAGAAGAGGTCCTACGGCACCTCATCGTGCGCAAGCCCGAAAAGGCTGCGCCGGCCCCCGCTGTCGCACCGCCGCCGGCGGAGGTCGTTCTCGAGCCGATTGCAGTAGAGCCGGAAGTGGCTGCAGCGGCGGGCAGGTCGCATGGGGATCGGGAGCAGGAGGAGGAGTCGTAATGTCGAATCTCAACAAGGCGCTGCTCATTGGCCGGCTGACCAAGGACCCCGAGATGCGTTACACGCCGAGTGGAACGGCGGTCACAAACTTCAGCATCGCAACCAACCGGTGGTCCACGGGTCCTGACGGCGAACGCAAAGAGTTCACCGACTACCACAACATCGTTGCGTACCCGATCGGCAAGCGGAACCTGGCCGAGACGGTCGCGCAATACACGCGCAAGGGCGCGCTCGTTTTTGTCGAGGGCCGCATCCAAACCCGTTCGTGGGAGGGGCAGGATGGGCAGAAGCGTCGGGTGACCGAGATCATCGCCAACGACGTGCAGTTCCTCGAGCCGCGTGGCGCGGGTGCGGGCGTCGGCGCCGGCGCTGCAGCGCCGACACGAGCGGCGGCCGCGCACGAAGACATTCCCGCGCCGGACGACGCCCCTCGCGACGTCGACCCGGACGAAATCCCTTTTTAGGAGTCATCGATGGCAGTCAACCGTCCACAACGTGAATCCAGCGGAGGCGGGCCGAGGGGGCCGAAGCGGCAGCACCGGAAGGTGTGCAGCTTCTGCGTGGAGAAAATCCAGTACATCGACTACAAGGAGATCTCGCGGCTGCGCCGTTTCGTCAGCGACCGCGGGAAGATCCTGCCCCGTCGAGTGACCGGCACGTGCGCCCGGCACCAGCGCCCGCTCACCACCGCGCTCGAGCGCGCACGGGCGATCGCTCTGCTTCCGTACACGACCGAACAGCACTAGAAAGGCGGATAAAATCAGGACGCCGCCAAAGCCCAGCATCGGAGCGCGCCCATGACCTTCCAGACTCAGCTTCGCATCCCCGGCCCGACCCCTCTTCCGGAGCGGGTCGTCCGCAGCATGAGCCGGCCGATGATCGATCACCGCGGGCCGGAGTTCGCCGCGATCCTCGCCGAGATCACCGATGGCGCGAAGCGAGTCTTCAAGACATCCAACGATCTGCTTCTTCTCACCTCGTCCGGTACCGGCGGACTCGAGTCGTCCGTCGCCAACCTCGTGTCTCCGGGGGACGAGGTCATCGTCGCCCTGTGCGGCAACTTCGGCGAGCGGTTCGCCGCCCTCGCCGCAGCGTACGGCGCAAACGTCGTCCGGCTGGAGTTCGAATGGGGCCAGCCGGTCGACCCGGACGACCTGGCCAAGGTCGTGGAACGGCACCCGAACGCGAAAGTCGTTCTGCTCACCCACAACGAAACGTCCACGGGGCTGACCAACCCCCTGCGCGAGCTCGCCCGAGTGGCCCGTGAAGCCGAGCGCATCGTCGTAGTCGACGGCGTCAGCTCCATCAGCTCGATCGCGATCGAGACCGACGCGTGGGGAATCGACGTCGCCGTCAGCGGCTCGCAGAAGGGCTGGATGGCGCCGCCCGGGTTCGCACTCGTGAGCGTCAGCGAACGCGCTTGGGCCCAGCAGGCCAAGGCCCGCTCGCCACGTTTCTACTTCGACTGGAAGGAAGCCAAAGCCTGGGCCGAAAAGGGGATGACCCCGTTCACCCCCGCGGTGAGCGTCGCCTTCGCGCTTCAGGAGGGGCTGCGCATGCTCGAGGAGGAAGGCCTCGAGCGGGTGTACGAGCGACATGCGCGCCTCGCGCGCGCCACGCAGTCAGGCCTGCGGGCGATGGGCTTCCAGCTTTTCGCGCAGGAGGGCTACCGTTCCAACACCGTCACCTCGGCGGTGCCTCCGCCGGGAGTCGACGTCGCGGCCTTCCGAAAGCTTCTCGACCAGAAGTACGGAGTGGTCATCGCCGGCGGCCAAGGAAAGATGAACGGGAAGATGGTCCGCGTGGGACACCTCGGGGCGGTCGCGGATGGCGACGTGGTCCAGGTGCTGTGGGCCATCGAGCAGGTGCTCGAGGAGCTGGACGTTGCCCCGGCGGAGGGCCGCGGGGTGGCGGCGGCCACCGCTTCGCTCCAGGGCGTCCCCGCATAGTCACCTAAAGTCAGATCCACTTTGCCCCGGATCCTGGTCGCCGACCCGCTCGCCGAGGACGGCCTGAATCGGCTGCGCCGGGCCGGCGAGGTCACCGTTGTCAGCAAGCTCGCCGAGGCCCAGCTGATCGAGCGCATCCCGGAGTTCGACGCGCTCGTGGTTCGCAGCGAGACCAAGGTGACCGCACCGATTCTCGAAGCCGGACGCCGCTTGCGCGTGGTGGGGCGCGCCGGGGTCGGAGTCGACAACATCGACGTGGCGGCCGCGACGCGGAAGGGCATTCTCGTCGTCAACGCACCGCGTGGAAACATCGTCGCCGCGGCTGAGCACACGATCGCACTGCTATTCGCGCTCGCGCGTTCGGTGCCACAGGCTGACGCTTCGGTGAAGCGAGGGGAATGGAAAAGATCCCAATTCGTCGGCACCGAGATCCGCGGCAAGACTCTGGGCGTCATCGGCCTCGGCAACGTCGGCTCGGAGGTTGCCAAGCGTGCGCACGGGCTGGAGATGGAGGTCCTGGCTTATGACCCCGTGGTGTCGGTGGAGCGCGCGGAGCTCTTCAACGTAGAGCTGGTCCCACTGAAAGAGCTGCTCGAGCGATCCGACTTCGTCACCGTCCACGTACCACTGGTCGATGCGAATCGCCATCTCATCGGCGCGCGTGAGCTGGCGCTGCTCAAACCGACCGCCCGTCTCATCAACACGGCCAGGGGCGGCATCGTGGACGAAGCGGCTTTGTGCGAGGCGCTCGAGTCCGGACGGCTGGCGGCAGCCGCGGCCGACGTCTTCGAGCACGAGCCGGCGGGCGAGAGCCCGCTCTTCAGGCTCCCCAATTTCATCGCCACACCGCACATCGCCGCCTCCACTGTCGAGGCGCAGGCCTCAGTCGCCTTCGACGTGGCTGAGGAGGTGGCCGCGGTGCTCGCGGGAGACGTTCCGCGATACGCCGTGAACGCGCCGGCGCTACCCCCCGAGGAGCTGGCGTACCTGCGTCCGTTCGCGCTGCTAACCGAGCGCCTGGCATCCCTCCATGGCCAGCTTTTCGGTGGCAGGGTGGAGGCAATCGAGCTCGAGTTCGAGGGCGAGCTGGCCGACCATGATGTCAACCTGCTGGTTGCTGCCGCCATTCGAGGGGTGCTGCAACCTTTCACCGAGGATCGGATCAACGCCGTCAACGCACGGCTGATCGCTTCAGGAAGGGGCGTGAAGCTGATCGAACGGCGGAGCCCCGCGCATGGAAGCTACTCCAGCCTCGTCACACTCCGTATGCACGGCCACGAGCTTGCCGGCACCGTGCTCATGGGTGAGCCGCGGGCGGTTCGAATCGACTCGTTTCGAGTTGATCTCGTGCCCGAGGGGCGATTCCTGGTCAGCCGTCACGAGGACCGCCCGGGCGTCGTCGGTAGTTTTGGCACGATTTTAGGCAAGCACGACGTCAACATCGCGAGCATGCAGGTGGGGCGTGACGCGCCGCGCGGGAACGCGATGATGATCCTCGCCGTCGACGATCCCGTCAGCGACGAGGTGCTGGCCCGACTGCGCGAAGTCGCGGGTATGTCCGACCTTCGGTACGTCGAGCTCGGGGATGCTTCCGATAGCTGACGTCAGAGCGCTGCCCGGAATCCGATACCGACTCGCGAGCGCCGGCAACCCAAGCACGCTGGTTGCGCCGCCGTACGACGTCATCCCGGAGTCCGACCTCCCTCGTTATGAGGCGCTCTCGCCATTCAACGTCGTCCACGTGACGCGGCCCGGCACCGATTACGCGCTCGCGGCTCGCACGTTCGAAGAGTGGGAGCGCAACGGCATCCTCCAGGCTGATGAGCCGTCGATGTACGTGCACGAGGTCGAATTCAATGGACGGCGCCGCCGCGACCTGATCGCCGCGCTGCGCCTGCAGCCGTACGAGGATCGCGTGGTGCTTCCTCACGAGCGGACTCACCGTGGGCCCAAAGAAGACCGACTGGCGCTGATGCGCGCCACGCATGCGAGCCTCGAGCCGCTTTGGTTCGTTTACGAGGGACGGGCCAGCGGGGTGCAGGGCATCACGGATGTCGTCAGCAAACGGTCCCCGGCCGTTGTCTTCACCGGCCCGGGGGGAACCGAGCACCGCCTGTGGACGATAACCGACCGCGTCATCCATGCCGCGGTGCACGCGGCCTTCGAGTCCCTGCCAGTGCTCATCGCTGACGGGCACCATCGCTACGAGACGGCGCTGACGTATGCCGAGGAGGTCGGCGGACCACCGGATGCCGCCCCTCGATTCACGCTTGCCCTGCTCACCGACATCGATGATCCCGGCCTGGAGGTGCTTCCCACCCACCGCGTATTGAAAGCCGGGGTCGCGGTCACCGGCGGTCAGGACGCGCCGTCCCTGGAGGCGACCCTCGCCGGCCTCCACGACCGGGTGGCGGCCGGCGTCTACCAGGAGCATCGATTCCAGGTCCTGCCGTTGGAAGGAAACGTGGCCCTGGTGGAGTTGCATGAGCAGGTGATCGACAACATCCTGGGCAAGCGCGACCCGGAGAAGTTCGTGCTGTATACGCGCGACGCCGACGAAGCGGTGCGCTGGGTGGACGAGGGGGTCGGCGTGGGCGCCTTCTTCCTGGACACCCCCAACCTCAAGCAGGTTTTGAAGCTGGCGCAGGAGGGGAAGACACTCCCTCAGAAGAGCACCTACTTTTACCCCAAACCGCCGTCCGGGATGGTATTTCTTCGTCTCGACCCCAATCGGCGGCTATAGTTAGGAACCCCAAAAAGCAAGACAAGAAGATGCCTACTTACGGTTATCGCTGCAGCAACTGCGGCCACGAATTCGAGATCCGGCAGAAGATGACCGACGAGCCGCTCAAGGCCTGTCCGGAATGCCAGGGCAAGCTGACCAAGATCCTGTATCCGGTGGGAATTAGTTTCAAGGGCAGCGGCTTCTATACCACCGACTACAAGGATTCGGGAAAGGGAGCTGGAGCGGCAACGGGCAACGGCGCGGTCAAGAGCCCGGACGGAAGCTCGGAGACCAAGTCCGAGTCCAAGTCGGAATCGAAATCGGAAACGAAATCAGCGTCGAAATCGGAATCCAAAACGGAGAAGAAGACGTCTTAGATGGCAGAGATACAGGCAGTCACCGACGTTGAGTTCGAGTCAGCGGTCTTGAAGTCCGACCGGCCGGTCCTGGTCGATTTCTGGGCGGCCTGGTGCGGGCCGTGCCGCATGATCGCACCTATCGTCGAGCAGCTCCACGGTGAGCTCGGCGACAAGATTACGGTCATGAAGATGGACATCGATGAGAACCCGGCGACGCCGATGTCCCTGGGAATCATGTCGATCCCGACCGTGATCATCTTCAAGGATGGCAAGCCGGCGGAGCGGACTGTCGGCTACCGCCCGAACATGATGGGTGACCTGAAGGCCAAGCTCGAGGCGCTGATCTAGGCACTCAATTGCGCCGGCCGGCGCAAAGCTGGCTATTGTTCTACGCGTGCAGGTCGCGATCTACACCGGCAAGGACCCGGGTGGGAAGCGCTTCCTGAGCACTTTGGAGCGGCGCATCGCGCGCCAGGAGATCCGAGCCTGGGAGGTCCGGCGCAAGAGTCCCCTCACGCTCGTCCATTCCGGCGACCGCTACGCGAGCGTCCGAGTCATGTTCGTTCCATCCGGTACGCGCACCTTTGCCCGCGTGGCCAGGGAAGGCAAGCTGGGCGCCTTTCGCTCCCCTGAGCCGGCGCTGGTGGCGACGATTACCGGCGCATCATCGGTCGATCGCGTGCTGGGGTTCCTCGTCGGCATGCTGACGCGCCATGCGGAGCCGCTGGGGGTCATAGGTGTCGGTATCCCGCTGACTGAATAGCATCTTTCAAGAGCTGGGGATGTTCGGAGGCTGGTGCCTCCCGCGGTCTTCAAAACCGTTTGCGGGGCGCTGTTGAGGCGTCCTGGGTGGGTTCGATT
>MNES01000023.1:0-5916 GCA_001917815.1 Chloroflexi bacterium 13_1_40CM_65_17
CAGCCCCGAGCGTGAGACCAGCGTTCGCCAGATCATCGACCGGGTGGTCGAGACCCTGGCGAAGTGGGGTCTCGAGGGAGCCTACTTCGCGAGCGACGAGGACGCCCAGAACTGGGCGGAGGAGCTTCGCTACCTGCTGGTCACCCAGCACGCGTCCTTCAACAGCCCGGTGTGGTTCAACCTCGGCGTCCCGAGCCGCGCCCAACAGGGCTCGGCCTGTTTCATCAACTCGGTCCAGGACTCCATGGAGTCGATCCTCGAGCTGGTCAAGACCGAAGGCATGCTGTTCAAGTTCGGCAGCGGCACGGGCACCAACCTGTCGGTGCTCCGATCGTCCAAGGAGCAGCTGTCGGGCGGTGGCACCGCATCGGGCCCAGTCTCCTTCATGAGGGGCTATGACTCGTTCGCGGGCTCGATCAAGTCCGGAGGTACCACGCGCCGCGCGGCGAAGATGGTCATCCTCAACGCCGACCACCCCGACGTACTCGACTTCATCCGCTGCAAGGCGGAGGAAGAGAAGAAGGCGTGGGCTCTCATCGAGGCGGGCTACAACGTCGGCTTCAACGTCCCGGGCGGCGCCTACGACTCTGTCCAGTTCCAGAACGCCAACCACTCGGTCCGCGCCTCCGACGATTTCATGCGGACGGTGATCGACGACAAGCAGTGGACGACGCGGGCGGTGGTGGACGGCCGGGTCATCGACACCTACAAGGCGCGCGACCTCTGGAAGGAGATCGCGGAGGCGGCCTGGGTGTGCGGCGATCCCGGGGTCCAGTTCGACACCACGATCCAGGACTGGAACGTGGTCCCCAACACGGGTCGCATCAACGCCACCAACCCCTGCTCGGAGTTCGTGTTCCTGGACGACACCGCGTGCAACCTGCTGTCGCTGAACCTCATGAAGTTCCAGACCGAGGACGGAACGTTCGACGTCGATCGCTTCCGCCGCGCCGTCGACATCTGCTTCACCGGCCAGGAGATCATCGTCTCCAACGCCTCCTACCCCACTCCGGCGATCGCCAAGAACTCGGAGGCGCTGCGCCCGCTGGGGCTCGGTTACGCGAACCTCGGCGCGCTGCTGATGTCGAGGGGTCTGGCTTACGACTCGGATGAGGGTCGGCGCTTCGCCGGCGCAATCACCGCGATCATGACCGGCCGCGGGTTCGCGCAGTCGGCGCGAACGGCCCAGGTCAAGGGTCCGTTCGCCGAGTACTCCAAGAATCGCGAGCCGATGCTTCGCGTGATGGAGAAGCATCGCCAGGCCGCCTATCAGCTGACCACGTCGCCCGAGTCGGCAGACGTCGTCGAGGCCGCTCGCGAGACATGGGACGACGCGGTCAAGCTCGGACGGCAGCACGGTTACCGGAACGCGCAGGCGACTGTCCTCGCTCCGACCGGAACGATCGGGCTGATGATGGACTGCGACACCACGGGCATCGAGCCCGACCTCGCGCTTGTCAAGTACAAGAAGCTGGTGGGCGGCGGCCTGCTCAAGATCGTCAACAACACGGTGCCGGCAGCCCTACGCAAGCTTGGGTATGACAGTAAAGAGGTCAAGGACATCGTCGAGTACATCGACGAGAACGACACCATCGAAGGCGCGCCGCAACTGCTCGAAGATCACCTCAAGGTGTTCGACTGCGCGTTCAAGCCGGTCAAAGGCATGCGGTCGATCGCGCCTATGGGGCACGTGCGCATGATGGCCGCGGTCCAGCCGTTCATCTCCGGCTCGATGTCCAAGACCGTCAACCTCCCCACCGAGGCCACCGTCGAGGACATCCAGCAGACCTACATGGAGTCGTGGAAGCTGGGCCTCAAGTGCATCGCCATCTACCGCGATGGCTGCAAGCGGTCACAGCCCCTCTCGACCTCCCTCGACAAGGAGAAGAAGGCCGTCGAGCCCGCGGGGCCCGAATACCGCGCGGTGCGGCGCCGGCTGCCGGACGAGCGCAAGTCGATCACGCACAAGTTCGACATCCAGGGCCACGAGGGCTATCTGACTGTCGGCATGTTCGAGGACGGCCAGCCGGGCGAGCTGTTCGTGACCATGGCCAAGGAGGGCTCGACCATCTCGGGCCTCATGGACGCATTCGCGACGCAGACCTCGTACGCGCTGCAGTTCGGCGTACCGCTGAAGTTCATGGTCGACAAGTTCAGCCATATGCGCTTCGAGCCCTCCGGGTTCACGAAGAACAAGGAGATCCCGATCGCGAAGTCGATCGTGGACTACATCTTCCGATGGATGGCGAGCCACTTCCTGCCGGTCGAGGACCAGGACGAGGCGGGCGTCGTGCGCCGCGAGGCGCCGGCCCCCACCGCCACCGCGGACCCGACGCCTGTGAGCGAGCTGAAGGTGATCGCCGCGCCGGCGAGCGGCGTGCAGAAGATCGCCTTCATCAATACGGATGCGCCGGCGTGCCCCGACTGTGGAGCGATTACCGTGCGCTCGGGCTCGTGCTACAAGTGCCTGAACTGTGGAGCGACGACCGGCTGCAGCTGACCCGGGCCCGCTTTCAAGCGGTCGCGTAGCTCACACAGGATCGGATGCAGTTGGTGCGCGCCATTTACGTGCCTGGTGTCGATCATCCAATCGCGCTTCGCGAGCACGAAGGGATGCCCCTGCTCGCCGCCGAATGCCCCATGCCCGCCGAGCTGGTCCTCGAAGTTGATCTGACGCTGATCCCTGAACGCAGCGAAGAAGATCAGGTCACCCGCCTGTTCGAATGAGTTCAATCGGGAAAGCTGCGCGTACAGGGTGTCGGGGTCGTCGTGGGGGGCCAGGATCACCTTCACCGCCGCTCCGCGGTACTCCACGCCGGAGGCTATGAAGATGTCCTCGCCTCGACTCCGCCCCATCACGAGGGCGATGCGCTCCAGCCGGCCCAGATTCCGAACCAGCTCCGGATGACTCATGACGACGTCCTCGAACGCGAGACGGCGCTTGCCGTCGCCGATGTACAGGTGACCCAGCCCGCCTGAGTAAGTGAGCCGGATCCTTCCGCCCGCATGTTCAGCTTCTGGGCCGAAGATTTTTCCTTTCGTCTCCTCGACGCGGTAGCCGGGCAGCCAGCCGGCCACAAGCTCGCCGAGCCGCACCCCAGCGTCCTCGTAGAAGGGGACCATCTCAATCTGCCCGTGGTCCGACAGCACGACCAGCTCGTACTTATCGCGCCGCGCCTCGGCAACCTTTCGGATCGTGTGGTCGACTTGCCTCAGGATGGCAAGCGAGCTTGCACGAAAGGCGTTGTCGACGGGATCCCGCATCGATATCGATGGATCTCATAACCTTCGCCCTCGATCAAGCGCTTGGTGAAGGGCATCAATCCTGCCCGTAACGCATCCTCGAGGGAGTCAGCACCGAGGCCGTCGATGTGCAGAACTGCTAGACCTTTTCCCATTTGCCTGGCTTAAAGCAAATGCGGGGACGGCGATCAGCAACCAACAAGGCCGGCGCGGATCTCACCGAGTGAACGCCCCTGCGCGCCCGATTCGTCGAAGTTCTCGGGCGCGAGCCAAGCCTCGAAGGCGGCCCGGATGGGAGGCCACTCTCCATCGAGGATTGAGAACCAGGCGGTGTCGCGATTGTGGCCTTTGACGACCAGGTGCTGGCGGAACACGCCCTCGAAGGTGAAGCCGAACCGCTCGGCCGCGCGACGAGAGGACTCGTTGAGGGCATCGCATTTCCATTCCAGCCGGCGATATCCAAGCTCGTCGAACGCGTGACGCGCCATCAGGTAGATCGCCTCGGTTGCCTGCCGCGTGCGCTGGAGAGAGGGAGAGAACCAGATATGGCCGATCTCGATCACGCCGTGCTCGGGAGCCATGCGCATGAATGCGGCCATGCCCTGGGGGGAGCCCGTGGCTGCATCGGTCACGCAGAAGAAGAGAGGATCTGCCGAAGCGGCCCGCTGCTCGAGCCAGGTCTTGAAATCGCCGATTCCAGCGAAGGGTCCGTACGGCAAGTAGCGGAAAAGAAGCTCGCCGGCGCCATCTTGATGTGATGCGGCAAACAGTGGCCTGGCGTGACGCTCCAGGTCGATTGGTTCGAGCCGGACCGTCGTGCCAACAAGGGGCGTTCGGTCAGGTTGTTTCGCCGGAGTCCAGTCGAGAGCGTCTAGCGGTGGCTTCACCACCGAATCGTAAGCGCCGGCCCCGATGTGGAGGCCGGCGCTTCATCTATTGCTATGGACCGCCTAGTCCTGGTCGCAGAGGCCCGGCGGGATTGACGTCCGGCAGTCGTTGTCCCGGAACTTGTTATCGGTACCCGCACCATCCCACACGATGTCGGCAGGCGAATTGTTGCGTAACTCGTTGTCACTGATCGTGTTGCTCATCGCGTCGTGGCCACCGAAGAATGCCGACGAAAGGACGACTACTCCGCCAGCGAATGGAGTGGCCGCCGCATTGTCAGACACGTGGTTGTCCGTAACCCGGTTGTTGTCCGCTCCGAGAATGACCACGCCGGCGCCGCCGTGTGTTGGCGGGGTGTCTGGATCGGTGTGCGGGCAGATCGTGGTGTTTCCGTGAATGTTGTTCTCACGAATTGCGACGTTGCCCGCCCCGCCAGCTTGACCGTCGTCCAGTACCAGCACCCCGAAGCAGTTGCCCCAAACCTGGTTGTCCACGATCGTGACGTGGCGCGCGTGGCGGACGAAGATGCCGAGGTCGTTGTTCCAGGCCTTGTTGCCCTCGACGAGGGTGTCCGCGTCCTGCGCGTCGCCGATGTAGAAACCGGCCTCATGGCTTCCCCAGGCCCGGTTGTTCCTGAAAACTGTGCGCGTGGACTCAAAGCGCGAAATGCCGTAGAACGCGTTGTTGGCAGCGTCGACCTGGCTGACCTGGAGGCCATCAGTACCGAAGCCGAAGATGCCGAAGCCTCCGAAATCGCGAACTGTTAGATCCCTGATGCGAACCCCGGACACCATGTGTGTAAACGGCGCGAAGGGTATGCCGACGCAGATGCCGCACTGGTTGTCGTTCGCCGGCGGCATCAGGACAGTCTCCCCCGCGCCTGCGCCCCTGAGCGTGAGCTGGTCAGTCGTGATCAGAACGTTCTCGTGAAACGTGCCCTTCGCCACCTTGATCGTGTCGCCTGGGTGGGCGGAGTTCACGGCCGCCTGAATCGACCCCCCAGGTGGAACGACGATGGTGTGCGAATTGCCAGCCATGACCGGCACCGCCGACAAGCCGGCCGTTGCGACCACCGCAGCCGCAACGCCTAGTAAACGTAGCCTCCATCCCATGGTCTCCCTCCTTTCGTGCGCAAGGCCAACAAGCCAAGATGGACTTGTCTAGAGCCCTGCCACAGCCGGCGCTTCCCTCGCCGGCGTGCAGATCGCCAGTAACATACGCCCGCTCTGAAGGGGTGGCAATGGGACGTATGCCCCCCGAATAACCGGTCGCGCCACGCTGTTCTCGTCCTTGGGACTTGCGGCAACAAGGGAGACCAAAATGAAGATCGCAATCATAGGCTCGGGAAACATGGGCAAGGCGTTGGCGAAATCCAGCATCCCAAAGTGAGCATGGTCAAAGCGTTCAACTACGCTTTCGCCCCTCGCATGGCCGATCCGGCAGTGGATGGCATCCGGCTCGACGGTTTCGTCGCCGGCGACGACCAGGCGGCCAAGGACAAGGTGCTCGAGCTCGTCGGGTCGATCGGATTCCGTCCCCTCGACGCCGGCGCACTGGTCATGGCACGAGTGCTCGAGTCCTTGGCCCTTCTGAACATTCTGCTGCAGATCAGATACGGCTGGCCCTGGCAGAATGGCTGGAAGCTGGTCGGCCCACCGAGCGATTGAGCGACCTGGTTGAAGGGAAAACTACGAGCATGAAGGCCGAAACCGAGAATCAGATCGTCAACGGCGTCTCACCTCGCGAACGAGCCCCACGCCCGGTCGCATCCGGGACCCGAATCGG
>MNES01000023.1:6068-20127 GCA_001917815.1 Chloroflexi bacterium 13_1_40CM_65_17
ATCCTCTACCCGACACGTGCCGCGCTCGGCGATGCGTTGCGCCGGCTGGCCGAGGCGGGATGGCCGCTGGACGGGGTCAACGACCACGGCACTCACGAGGCGCTCTACCTGCGCGACCCCGACGGCAATGGCCTCGAGCTCGCCTGGGACCGCCCCGAAGACCAGTGGCCGAAGGATAAGGACGGTCACCTCACCTTCAGCGGTAATAGGCTGGACCTGGAAGGCCTGTTGAAAGAAGGATTGGAATTCAAACCGGAGTCTGAGTAGTCGCCTCTTCTCAGCCACTGCGGCGGTACGAGGCCAACGGGGGCTGGCCGAGCCGCCTACTTGGCTCCCGACACCCCTCCATCGACGACGAGGCCCGCGGCCATCACGAACCGCGACTCGTCCGAGGCCAGGTATAGGGCCGCCGGTGCCACATCTTCGGGCCGGCCCAGCTCGCTGGTGAGCTGGCGCTTGCGGATCGCCGCATAGCCTTCTTCCGGATCCTTGTACGACTCCTTGAGATAGCGCTCCACGAACGGAGTGAGGATGGTCCCGGGCAGCAGCGCGTTCACGCGTATGCCGTGCTGGGCGAGGTCGACCTGCATCGACTTGGTCATTGAGAGGACGGCGCCTTTCGATGCGGCGTAGGAAACGCGGCGCGCGAGGCCGATCTGGGCGATGCAGGACGACATGTTGATGATCGATCCCGATCGCTGCTTGATCATGTGTGGGACCACAGCCCGGCTCATGAGGTAGACGCCGCGGACGTTGACGCGCATCACGCGATCGAAAAGATCGGGGTCGGTCTCGAGCACATCGCCGACACCGCTGATGCCCGCGTTGTTGAACAGGACGTCGATGCGCTTGAATCGCCTGGCAACCTGGTTTGCCAGCGCGACTGTCTCCTGCTCGTTGGTGACGTCGACGTGCTCCACGACCGCCTCGCCGCCGCCTTTCTTGATCGCGGCGAGGGTGGATCTGGCGCCTCGGTCGTCCACATCGGCCACTACCACGCGCGCGCCTTCTGAAGCGAAGAGACTAGCGGTCGCCTGGCCGATGCCCGAACCGGCGCCCGTGATGATGCAGACCTTGCCCTGCAGCCGGCCGCGGCTCACGACGCGTGCCGCCGAATGGGATTCTTCAGCACCCCGATGCCGTCGATCCGGATCGTTACTTCGTCCAGCTCCCGGAGGCTGAAGTCGGCCGGCGGGACGATGCCCGTGCCTGTGAGGAGGATGAATCCCGATTCGAAGCGCTGGTCGCGGCCCAGGTACTCGACAAGTTCAGGAATCGACCGCCGCATCGCCGATGTTGTCGTCGCTGACTCATAGACCACAGCTGCATCTCTGTGAATCTCCAGCTCGATCTTCCGATCCAATGGAGAAAAGTCCCACGCCAGCGCTACCGCCGGCCCAAGTGAGCAGCATCCGTCGAATACCTTTGCCTGCGGTAGATACAGTGGATTCTCGCCCTCGATGCTCCGTGAGCTGATGTCATTGCCGATCGTATAGCCGACGACCTCGAGCCGGCTGTTGCACACGACGGCCAGCTCTGGCTCGGGGACGTCCCACGTGGAGTCAGATCGTATGAAAACCGCCTGGCCCGGTCCCCTCGTCCGGCCGGCGGTGGCCTTGAAGAAGATCTCGGGCCGCCGAGCCGTATAGACACGGTCATACGGATCCGCGCTCACAGCCTCATCGGTTCGAGCTTCGAGGCTTCGTTGGTATGTCACCCCTGCAGCCCAGACCTCCTGGCTTTGAATCGGCGCCTCGATGACAGCGCCGGCAGGCAAAGCCGCCGGCGGCCGATCCTGTTCCACAAGCCGGCGAAGCTCGTCGAGCGGCAGCTTGAGCAGATCATCAAACGTGGCGCCGTCAGGTAGGCGACTCAATACCCCGTCGCGCTTCAGGTATATCGCATCATCCAGTCGAATCAGGTGCTGCCCCGCTGATGGCACCACCGACAAGATGCTCACCGGTCACGCAGGCCTCCAAGCCGGGCCGGTTGGATATTCGAATTCGCGGAGCGACTCCGGGCGCATGGTGATGCTGAACCCCGGGGCCTGGGGCGCGACGTAACGTCCGTCCTGGATCTTCACTGGATCGAGGAAGTGCTCGTGGAGATGCTCGACATATTCGAGCACGCGGTTATCCAGCGATCCGCTGACTGCGATGAAGTCGAACAGCGAAATGTGTTGTACGTACTCGCAGAGTCCTACTCCACCTGCGTGGGGGCAGACCGGGATCCCGAACTTCGCCGCCATCAGGAGAACCGCCAGCACTTCATTCAGCCCTCCGAGCCGGCAGGCGTCGAGCTGGCAGAAGCCGATTGCGTTCGCCTGAAACAGCTGCTTGAAGATGACGCGATTCTGGCAGTGCTCGCCGGTGGCGACCTTGATCGGAGAGATGGCGCGCGCAATTGTTGCGTGGCCCAGCACATCGTCCGGGCTGGTCGGTTCCTCAATCCAGTAGGGATCGAATTCGACGAGGTGCTTGAGGTTGGCGATAGCCTCGCCCACGTCCCAGACCTGATTCGCGTCCATCATCAGGCGACGCACTGGCCCGATCTCCTCGCGCACTATGCGCGCGCGCCGAACATCGTCTTCGATGTTTTGACCGACTTTCATCTTCACGTGCGACCAGCCGCCGGCGACCGCCTGCCGGCACAGCGCCCTCAACTTCTCATCCGAGTAACCAAGCCAACCTACTGACGTCGTGTACGCGGGAAAGCCTGAGCGCAACATCTCCGCCTCGCGCTCGGCACGGGTCGGTGCCATGCGCTCGAGGATGGCGAGCGCCTCAGCGGGCGTGATCGCGTCGTTGATGTAGCGGAAGTCGATGCAGGACACGAGCTGCTCGGGGCTCATGTCCACAAGCACCTTCCACAGGGGCTTACGTTCCATTTTCGCGTAGAGGTCCCAGACCGCGTTCACGAGCGCCGCCGACGCGAGATGGATGGCGCCCTTCTCGGGACCGATCCAGCGCAGCTGCTCCTCGCCTGTGATCGCTCGCCAGAAGCCCCGCATGTCGGCGACGATGGATTCGAGCGTGCGCCCGATCGCAATCGGCGCGAGGGCGTTGATCGCGGCGACGCAGATCTCAGTACCACGTCCGAGTGTGAATGTGAGTCCATGGCCTTCGAGGTGGTCGCCGACATCCGTCTTGAGCACCACATACGCAGCTGAATAGTCCGGGGCTGTATGCATGGCGTCCGAACCGTCCAGGGTCCGTGAGGTCGGGAACCGCACGTCGCGGGCGGTGACGCTGACGATGCGAGTCATCTAGCCCTTGACCGCGCCCACGAGCAGGCCCCTGGCGATGAACCGTTCGAGCGCGATTGCCATCGCAATGACGGGCCCGATCATGATCAGGATCAGCACCGACATGTACCACCACTGCGGCCCGCGCGTGGCGTTCTGTGCCGCGACCGTCAGTGGCAGCGTTTGAGCGTTCGCGCTCGTGAGGAACAGCGCGATGAGGTACTCATTCCAGGCGAAGACGAGGACGAACAGGAAGGTAGCTACGAGTCCGGGCACGGCCAGTGGAAGAACGATCGACCGAAAGATGCGATACCGCGAGGCGCCATCGATGGCCGCGCTCTCCTCGAGCTCGAGCGGGACGCTCTGGAAGTAATCGCGCATGAGCCAGACGACGATCGGGAGGTGAGATGCCACGTAGGCGATGATCAACGCCGCCCAGGTGTCGAGCAGCGCAAGCTGCTGAAAGAAGATGTAGATCGGGATCACCACCGCGACGGGCGGCAGCATGCGCTGGGAGATCATCCAGAACGCGATGTCGTCGTTGCCGAGGGCCCTCTTGAAACGCCGGCCGACCGTTTGCAGGAGCAGCAGGAAAAACGCGAAACCCCCAAGTAGGGCGAGCTGCCACGGCCCGCCGGCTGCCACGACAGCGACGGCGCCGGCGAGGGCCAGCACGAAGGAAGCGATCGCGCCAATGTGCACCCGGTACTTCATGCGCACAAGGCCGTAGGCGGCCATCGAGCCAAGCAGGAGCGTGATCGCGGTGCTGGTGAGCCCGACCACGACCGTGTTGAGGTAAGGGCGGAAGGTGTCGTCCGCCAGGTCGACGAAGATGTATCGCCAGGACTCAAGCGTCGGCTGGAAGTCCCTGAATGGGATATAGAACGGACCTCCGTTGACGTCGAGCGGCGTCTTTAAGGAGGTGGTGGCGAGCCAGTACAGCGGGAAAAGCACAACCAGGGCCCACGCGACCAGCAGCGCATACGAGACGACCATGAAAAGAGGCGAAGGCCTGTTCATCGAGAATGATCGGCGTCGAGCTCGCGTAACCGCCATGCTCAGGCCATTGCCGTCACGCGACGGCGAAAGAGGTTGACGTAGCTGATGCCCACGAAGGTCACGACGATGAGGAGCATGTATGCGACCGCGGCGGAACCACCGATGTCGAGCGCCCGCCAGATGGTGTACGCATGAAGCGTGAGCGACTCGGTGGCCGTACCTGGGCCTCCGTTAGTCAGCACATTCGGCAGGTCGACGATCTTGAACGCCTCGATGAGCCGGATCAGCACCACGGTCGAAGTCGCGGGCAGGATCTGAGGAAATGTGATGGCCCAGAACATCTGCCAGCGGTTGGCGCCATCGACCACCGCAGCCTCGTTGAGCTCGATGGGCAGGCTCTCGATCGAGGCAAGGAGCACGATGAATATGAATGGCGTCCACTGCCAGACGTCGCCGATCATCACGGCCAGCCGTGCTCCCCATGGGTTGGTGACCCATGAAACGTCGGTCAGCCCAAAGTGGGCCCACAGCGGGTACAGCGGACCCTTGCTGGTGTCGGTGAGCATGCGGAAGAGATAGGCGACGCCGACCGGGGTGATCATCATTGGAAGCAGAAAGACCACCCGGAAGAAGCGGCGGCCGGGCAGGCGCTGAACGACCAGCAGCGCGAGGCCGAGGGCAAGGAGGTACTGGGCCGATACGTCGACCCCGACGTAGATCAGAGTGACCACGATTGTTCCCGGCCTCCCGCTGGTCATCACGGTGTCGACGACAAGCCACACCAGCGCGCCGGCAATGACGGCGGTAACCAACCGACCCACGAACCCGGCGACCGTGCGGCCGGGGCCGCGCAGGTAGCGGACGAGCAGGAAAGCAAAACCACCGTAAATCACGAGCAACACCACAGCCGTCAGCGGAGTGAGCGGCACGGTCACGCCGAGGAAATGCGTGCGGTCGATGCCCACCAACAGCTTCGCGTAGTTGCCGAAGCCCACATACGTGAGGTGGATCCCGCCTTCCGAGAAGCTGAGCCTCGTCATTGACACGTAGAGCGATGCCAGCAGTGGGAAGATCGAAAACGCGAGGATGACGAGAACCGCGGGCAGGATGAAGACGGCCCCGGCAGAGCGGTCGAGCCGCGCGACAAGCGGGCTCCGCCTGGACGCAGCGACCGGGACCTGGCGCGCCGAGGCTTCGCCGCTCATGTGGAAAGGGACCTTCTCATCGGCTCCTGGGATTGGCCAGTGGGGTTGGGCGGCGAGGTGCAGGCCACCTCGCCGCCTAAGTTTCTACTTCGTGACGCTCAGACTCGACTTGTAGGCGTCGAGCTGCGATTGGCGGCCGAGCTCGTCAGTCTTGCTGTTCCACTGGTTGGTGATCTGAGCCATGGTTTGATTGGCCGAAAGCTCGCCCGCAAGGAACTGCGCCAGCGCGGTATCGAGCGCCGTCTGCTGGTAGAAAGCCGTTTGCGGGATGCGCATGTCGAGAACCATGTTCGGGCTCTGCAGGCTCGCCTGGATGGCGCCCAGGTAGTCCTTTGCCGCTTTCTCGCTCATGCCGGAAGCCGTCCACGGCCCGAGGTTGGTGAAGTGCGACGTGCGATACGGGTTGAATCCAGTCTTTCCGATCGTGACGTCGACGCTGGACTGCGCCGGCTGCGACATGTAAGAGAGGAATGCGAAAGCAGCATCCTTGGTTTTGGCCGGCGCCGCCTTGTTGATCGCGCCGGACCAGCCGCCGAACGCGGCGAACGGTGAGTGGTTCACGCCGTTGACCGCGTATGGACAGATCGTCGAGTTGCAGTCCACCAGCTGGCCGGAGGCGCGATCCAGGACTTTCTTCGAGCCTGGCAGGATCACAGCTCCAACCTGGTCCGCGACTTTCGATTGCGATTTGTCGACCGCAAGCGGGCCGATGTCGCCCCAGTCGAGAGAGAGCGCGCAACGACCTGTTACGAAGAGTCCGCGCGAGTCGCCGACGTCGTTGTTCAACTGATCTGGTGGCCCGAGCTTCGAGAGCTGCTTGTAGATGTCGAGCGCAGCCGCCGTTCCGGCGTTGTTCATGAGCGGCTGCATGTTGCTGGTGTCGAAGAACGAACCTTGCTTGGTCCCCTGGCTCTGCAGAAACGCGGCGGCTACCGATATGAACATCCAGTAGGACTGAGCGCTGCGCTTCATCGCCCAGCAGGATCCGAAGTCGGCCTTGCCGTCACCGTTGAGATCTTTGCCCTGGAAATGCTTGGCGATGCTGATGTAGTCGTCCCAGGTTGCGGGGGGTTGAAGACCGTCTTTCTGGAGAAGGTCCGTGCGGTAGTAGACCATCTGGAAGTCCCCGTCGAGCGGCACCGTGTAGACCTTGCCCTTGAACGTCGCGCTGAAATCGCGGAAGAAGGGCGCAATGTCGTTCCACTGGAGCGCCGTGTCGTTCTGGACGCGGTTTGTGAGGTCCTCGAGGTAGCCGGATGGCACGTAGTCGCCCATCCATTGCGGGTCGAAAACCATCGCATCATACGAGTTGGTCTTCGTCGAGAAGTCCGTGAGGATCTTCTGATAGAGGTCGGAGAACGGAACGGTGATGACCTGCACTTTGGCCCCGGTGGCCTTCTCGAAATCTGGCCCACGGCGCTGCAATGGCTCCGCAATCTGCGGCCCGGTGAACGTGACGATGCGGATCGTGGTGCCGCTGAAGTTGCCGGTGGAAGTCGAGTTGCTTGCGTTGCAGGCCGCCGCCAGCAGGCCCACGCCCACCGCTATGACCAGGGTTCTCGCCGGGTATCGGCTCATGTCCTTCAGTTCTCCCTCAAAAACCCGAAAATTCGGTTGCCCCAGACGAGCGAGGCAAGGGGCCACTGCCACCGATTATTCGGATGTTTAACCTGTCATCAGCGATTTGTCAAGCTTCAAATGGCTTGAACGGGCCGTTTTAGCCCCTAGTCATCCGACGTTTGCCGCAGTCCCAGGCCGTTATGCGGTGTGCCCGACGTCGAGAGTGAACCGCTCGAGAACACGATGGAAAATCCCTCCCAGGATCGCTACCGGCACGAGCGAGACGACCAGCGCGGCGGCGGCCGTAGGCCAGTCAAGCTCACGCTCGAACGTGAAGAAATCCATCATCGCCACGGGCACTGTCTTGATCTCTCCTGACGTCAGCACCAGCGGTACGAGCAGCAGATTCCATGCCAGCACGAACAGGACGATGGCGGTTGCGGCCACGCTCGGTGCAGAGAGCGGTAGCACGACCTCGCTGAGAACCCGGAACAGCCCGGCCCCATCGAGCACGGCTGCCTCCTCCCACTCTGCCGACAGCTGGCGCAGAGCCCCGTGCAGGACGTAAACAGCGAGCGGAGCCATCACCGCCGCTTCGGTCAGGACGACGCCTATGAAGGTGTCCGCGAGGTGGGCTCGGCGCATGAGGTCGCTCAGCGGGATCACGTAAGCCATCGCCGGCAGGCTGGCGAGGACCAGGAAGCCCTCAGTCAGCAGAGGCTTGCCGGCGAACCGCGAGCGGGCGAGCCCGAACGCCGCTAAGAATGAGCACACGATTGCCACTACAGTCGCGCACGCTGCGGCACCCGTGCTGGTGATGAGCTCCTGCCAGAAGGTCGGCTCCGCCACACCGATCTCGAGGAAGTGGTCGAGTGTGATCGGCCCCTTCAATGAGGGAGGCCGAGCGGCGTTGTCGGGCAGCAGCCCGAATGAGGCCAGTGCAGTCCACAGGAGCGGCAGTAGGAACCCGACGAGAGCCCCGAACAGCAAGAGGATTCGAACCACGGCGTCACGCCGGCGCAGCGCGCGACGGCTGCTCATCTTGTGACGGATCGCTTTGCCAGATTTATGTAGAAGAGGCCGACGCCTAGCACCGCCAACGCGATCAGCCATGCGGACGCAGCTCCTGCTGGCCAGTTGTTGATTACGAACGCCTGGTTGTAGCTGTAGAGAGCCGGCGTGACCGAAGCGCTCCCGGGCCCGCCTCCGGTCAGGATGAGGACGCTGTCGAAGGTCCCGAGCGACAGGCCGACCAGCAGCATCGTTATCGCGAGTAGAAGGGGTCGGAGGGATGGCAGCGCGACGGTGAATACCTGCTCGATCCACGATGCTCCGTCGAGGGTCGCATGCTCCCATAGCTCGGCTGGAACCGCGAGCAGCCCCGGCAGCAGCAGGAACGCGACGAACGGCGCCTCGCGCCAGATCTCGACTGCGATGATCGTCGGCAGCGCTAGCCGGGCATCGCCGATCGGCGACACAATGCTGGATTGCGCGAGCCAGCCCCCGGCAAAGTCGAGAATGCTGTGGGCGCCCACGAGCAAGAAGTGCCACATGACGCCGTTGGCGATTGGACTGACCAGCCACGGCAGCAGCAGCAGCAGGCGCAAGAGCCCGCGCCCGCGGATCGGGCGACGCAACAAGTACGCGACGCCGAAACCAATGGCGAGCTCCAGCGGCACGGCCACAACCGTGAAGATCGTGATGTTCCGGACCGCCGCACCAAACTGGCGGTCTTCGATGACGGACAGATAGTTGCTGAGACCGGCGAAGTGAATGCTGGTGGCAAACGGCGAGTAAGTGCTGAATGTCGCGAACAGGCCGAGCAGGGCGGGCAGACCCAGCCAGCCGGTCAGCAGCACCGCCAGGGGCGCAAACAGGAATAGCCGGTCGCGACGAGTCAGTCTCATCTGTTGTGGGCGACGCTGCCCGGGCAAATCATCGCCGCCCGGTCGAAGCCGAAATCCGAGAGCCACCCATCCTGATTCGAGGTTATGCTAAAGCTCCGATGTTTGGCTGGCACTATAGCCCGAGGAGAGTCTCAGGCTGCTGCAGACTGGCAATAAGGTCCGACCTCTTGGCGACGAGTCTGCCATGTCTCACAATCCCCCTCAGCCAATGACCGCTTTCCGGCCGGCACGCCGCGCGCGGCGCAACCCGAGCGTGACAGACGACGCCATCGACAAGATCCAGAAGCTGATCATCTCGGGCAGCTGGGGGCCAGGGGACCGTCTGCCCAAGGAGAGCGAGCTGGCCGCCCAGCTGGGCCTGTCGCGCAACTCCCTGCGCGAAGCGGTGCGCGCGTTGTCGCAGCTGCGCGTGCTCGAGGTGAGGCAGGGCGACGGCACGTACGTCACGAGCCTCGAGCCCGAGCTGCTGCTGGAGAGCACGTCCTTTGTCAGCCACCTGCTGGTTGGCGAGTCCGCGCTCGAGCTGTTCGAGGTTCGCCGGCTGCTCGAAGGCGCGGCGGCTGCGCTTGCCGCCGCGCGCATCGACTCGCTGGGCAAGGATGCGCTGCGGGCAAAGCTCGAGCAAATGGTCGAGTCCGAGACCGTAGCGGAGCTGGTGGAGGCCGATGTTGATTTTCACGCGATCATCGCCCGAGCGACGGGCAACACTTTTCTCACGTCGCTTTTGGCGAGCCTCTCGTCACGCACCATGCGGGCTCGCATGTGGCGTGGCCGCGAGGTTGACAATGTGCTCGACGTTACGCGAGATGAGCACCGGCGGATCTATGAGGCGATCGTGGCCGGCGATCCGGAGCTTGCGCGCGCGGCCGCGATGGCTCATATCGCCAGCGGCGAGCGGTGGCTTCGCGCGCAGCTTGCCTCGGCCGCGGTCGAGCCATCGCAGGCGCCTGCCGAGGTGGGCGGTTGAGGTCAACCCCACCCCTGGCCGGGCCCTCCCTCTCCCGGTGCGGCTCCTCCCCCGCCTGCTCACCGCTGATCAGGCTATCGATTCGAAAACCGACCGCCAACCCAGCGTGTTAAGACGATGAAGATCGGCTTGCACACCCGGCTCAAACCAGGCGCCGAGGAGCGCTACGAGGAGTACCACCGCGCGGTCTGGCCAGAGGTGCTGGAGGGCATCCGCCGCGTAGGCATCTCGAAGTACGTGATCTTTCGCGACGGCCTCGACCTGTTCCACTTCATCGAGTGCGATGACTATGACCACGCCATCGCCGAGCTTGCGCGCAGCCCACTCAACCAGAAGTGGGAGGCGGAGATGGCGCCGATGACGACCGTCGCCCATGACTTCAGCGGCAAGGGCAGCGACCGCATGTCGCTCATTTTCGAGCTCTAGCTGCTCGTAGATGAATCCGCGTGAGCGCGTCCCGCTCGGCCGCACCAAGATAAGCGTCACACGCATTGGGCTTGGCACCGCCCCGCTGGGGGGCCTCTTCGAAGCGGTCGATGACGCCACCGGGCTGCGCGTTGTCGAGCGTGCGTGGGAAGCCGGCATCCGTTTCTTCGACACCGCCCCCCTGTACGGCCACGGCCTCGCCGAGACGCGACTCGGAAAGGTGCTCAGGCACAAGCCGCGCGATGAATTTACGTTCGCAACCAAAGTCGGCCGGCTCCTCCGCGCCGACGCGCAGCCCGAGCCCGGCCAGTCATTTCGCGGCGTCCCTCCAATCAATCCCGTCTTCGATTTCAGCTACGACGGCGTGATGCGCTCGTTCGAAGAAAGCCTCGAGCGGCTGGGCCTCGATCGCATTGACATCCTGCACATCCATGACCCGGACGACCATTTCGACGAGGCCATCGACGGTGCCTACCGCGCGCTCGCGCGCCTTCGGGCCGACGGCGTCATCAAAGCAGTCGGCGCCGGTATGAACCAGGCGGAGATGCTGACCCGCTTCGCGCGCGAAGGCGATTTCGACTGCTTCCTCCTCGCCGGCCGATATACGCTGCTCGACCAGATCGGGTTGAAGGAGCTGCTGCCCGAGTGTCTCGAGCGCGGCATTGCGATCATCGCCGGTGGCGTCTACAACAGCGGCATCCTTGCGGATCCGAAGCCTGGCGCTTATTACAACTACCGGACCGCGCCTGCGGACCTCGTCGACCGCGCCCAGCGCATTCGCGATGTTTGTACCCGCCACGGAGTTCCACTCAGGGCCGCAGCGGTGCAGTTTCCTCTCGGACATCCGGCGGTGACCTCGGTGCTTGTCGGCTGCCGTTCGGTGGAAGAGGTAGATGACAACATCGCGATGTTCGAGTACGAGATTCCGCCCCCCTTGTGGCAGGAACTCAAGGCCGAGCGCCTGATCCCCGCCGAAGTCCCCACTCCCTGACTCCATGGTTGTCGACGCCCACCATCACTTCTGGGATCCGGCGCGTCGCGACTACCCGTGGATGGGCGTCGAGCTGGCGGCGATCCGCCGCCGCTTTGGGCCCGAGGACCTCGCCGCCCTTCTGGCGGAAACGGGCGTTGATCGCACCGTGTTGGTCCAGACCATCTCCAGCCTGGATGAAACCCGCGAGTTCCTCGCCACCGCCGCGGCCACCGACTTCATCGCCGGGGTGGTCGGCTGGATTGATCTCACCGACTCGGCTGTGGCCGACACCCTGGCGGAGCTGCAATCCGGTCCGGGGGGCAAATTTCTGGTCGGCATTCGCCACCAGGTCCACGATGAACCGGATCCTCAATGGCTCCTTCGAGCAGACGTGCAGCGGGGCATCCAGGCAGTGGGCGACGCAGGTCTCGTGTATGACCTCCTCGTCAAGACCCGCGAGCTCCCCTCCGCCGTCGAGACCGCGCGGCGCAATCCCGACATGCGATTCGTGCTCGACCACATGGCCAAACCCCGGATCGCGGCAGAGCCGCGCGACCAGGACTGGGAACGCGCACTGGCTCCGCTCGCCGATTATCGGAACGTCTCCTGCAAGCTCTCCGGGCTGGTGACGGAAGCGGCCTGGAGCGACTGGACGCCCGAAGACCTGCAGCCCTACGTGGCGCGTGCGCTCGAGTGGTTCGGTTCCGAGCGCTGCCTTTTCGGCTCCGACTGGCCGGTGTGTCTCGTGGCTTCCGAGTATTCGCGCGTCGTTCGGACGATGCGGACGATCGTTGGCGAGAACGCGCTCGTGTTCGGTGCTACCGCGGCCCGTGTTTACCGGCTGGCCTAGGCGACGTCGTCGACCAGGGCCGCCCAGCGCTCATCGATACGCCGGACTTTGTAGATCGCGAAGGCTGCCATCCATGCGATGACGAATGCCCCCACGATCACGTAACCCGCCTTGCCTATGAAATCGAAATTGGCGATTACGTCGAAAGCCCCGCCTTGGAGTCCGAGGATGCGAATGAGAATCTGCGCCAACTCGATCACCCCGACGAACAGGGCGACGAAGACCGACAGTGAGGTGACCGTCAGGTTGTAGAAGACCTTGCGGATCGGGCTCGCGAAGGCCCACGAGTAGGCCTTGGACATGAACGCGCCGTCGGTCGTGTCCATCAGCGACATGCCGGCCGCGAATATGAGCGGCAGGGAGATCACCGCCGTGAAGGGCAGCCCTTGCGCCGCCGCCCCGGCTGAGATCGCCAGCAGCGCCACCTCGGATGCGGTGTCGAAGCCGAGTCCGAAGAGGAAGCCGATCGGATACATGTGCCAGCTGTGGTCGACCACGCGGAACATGCGACCGAAGAGTCTGGTCATGAGGCCGCCGGCGACCAGTTCCGTCTCGAGGCTGTTGCGGTCGTACTCGCCCCGCTTCATCCGGCGATATACGCGGATGATGTCGAAGAGGATCAGCAGGTTCATAATCCCGATCAGCACCAGAAAGCCGCCTGAGACCAACGTGCCCACCGCTCCGCCGATGCTTCTCAGCTCGCCATTGCCGCTCACGATCCCCTGCACGATCGACTTGACCGCAAGTCCCAGTGCGACCGCGATCAGGAGTACGACCGTCGAGTGGCCCAGGGAAAAAAAGAAGCCCACCCCGACAGGCTTCGCGTCCTGTTGAAGGAGTTTGCGGGTGGTGTTGTCAATGGCCGCGATGTGGTCGGCATCGAACGCATGTCGGAGGCCGAACGTGTACGCCAGACCCCCCAGCGCCAGGAAGCCCGGGTGCTGGGCGCCGTAGACGAGGAGCAGTCCCCAGCCCACCACGTGCAGCAAGGCCACCGCGCCATAGAAGCCGCCCAGCCGAGCGCGCTCGCCTCGGTCGAAGGATCGCCCGATCAGGGTCCAGGGAGAGGCCACGGGTGCAGCCTAACCGCTATCGCGACCTAGTCGCAAGTATGTATCCAACTGAGTCCCCTGCAATTGCGATCCTCTCTCAATTCCCGGCGTCCGCGGCTCCGCTGTACGCTTCGGGCGGTGGACTTCGACCAGCTGCCGGCCCCACTGCAGACCGTGCTCCGCGGCCTCGCGCACGCCGTAAGCAGCCGCCAACCGGCGATCGACGCCAAAGTGGAGAAACTGCGGGCCGGCCATCCGCATTTCACCAATGACCAACTGGCTCGAGAGCTGATCCGTTCCACGCGCAAGCGCGTGGCCGCCACCGGAGCACTCAGCGGAGCCACAGCCATAGCTCCAGGGCTCGGAACTGTGATCGCGGTCGGCACCATCACCAGCCAGGCGCTTTACGCGCTCGAGCAGGAGGTCGAGCTGGTGCTTGCGATCGCAATGATCTATGGCCATGAGCTCGCCGGCTCGGACGAGCGACTGCTCGAGGCCCTGGTCGTGGTCGGCATCACCAGCGGCGCGGTGAAACTGCGCGAGGACGTGCTCGTGACAGGTGGCGAACGCCTCGCTGTCGCAGCGTTTCGCCGACTCCCCGGGACTCTGCTCGCTCACGGCGGCAGCCGCATCCTCACTCGGATCCTCACACGCGTCGCGGGCAGCGGTGCCGCCAAGGCCGCCGCCCGGTTGGTCCCGATCGGCGTCGGTGTCGTGGCCGGCGCGAGCTTCGATTGGCTGACCGTGACCGGGCTTGGACGCGCAGCGATGAAGTACTACGGACCAGGCGGTCCGGGTGCGCGACCTCTCCTACTTACGAGCGAAGATTCCTCGCACGTCGAACTGAGCCGCTGACTCGATCTGATCGAAGCCGCA
>MNES01000072.1 GCA_001917815.1 Chloroflexi bacterium 13_1_40CM_65_17
GGGGTCATCAGCCGCGAGGCGGTCTCCGTGCAGCTCGAGGAAATCGGGCGCGAGACGCCGGATGTAGTCGAGCGAATACGGCCGGTTGGCGTGACGAGCGAGCTCGACGACCTGCCAGACGGTCAGAGTCGTCGCATCCGGCCTCCGGCCGTGCCTGGTCATGGATACATCTCCAGCAAATGAGCCAGCAGACGGCGCAGCTCTGTGCGCGGTACGACCATGTCGACCTGGCCATGCGCCAGCTGGAACTCGGCGCTCTGAAAGCCTGGCGGCAGGTCGGCGTAGGTCGCCTGCTTGATCACGCGAGGCCCGGTGAAGCCGATGGCCGCGCCAGGCTCGGCGATGTTGATATCGGCGAGCAGCGCAAGCGATGCTGCGGTGCCGCCGAATGTGGGATCGGTGAGCACCGAAAAGTACGCGACGCCCGCGGCGTGCAGGCGACCAACGGCCGCGTTGACCTTGGCCAGCTGCATGAGGGCCAGCACACCCTCCTGCATGCGAGCGCCGCCTGATGCGGCGATGAGAACGTAAGGCAGGCCCGACGCCGCGGCCTGCTCCATGCCTCGCGCAAGGCGCTCGCCGGCGACGATCGACAACGTGCCGCCGACAAAGCGGAAGTCGAAGGTGGCCAGCCAGATCGTGCGGCCGCCAAGGGTGCACGTGCCGGTGCGCACAGCCTCGTTCAAGCCTTCCTCGGTCAGCTGATCGATGGTCGCCTGGTACGGCTTGGGAACCTTCCAGTTGAGGAGGTCGTGCGATCGCACGTCGCCCCAGCGCTCCTTCCAGGAACCGCGATCGGCGACCAGCGCGATCCAGGCGTCGGCTCCCAATCGGAAATGGTGGCCGCAGTCGCATACGTACCCGTGCTTCCGAAGCACGTCGGAATCCAGGGCCACTCCACACCCCGGACAGTTGGTCGGCAGCGGGATCGGGGGGAGCTTCCCGCCCGCGACCCGGATCTCCGTATGCGTCTTGGCCAGCTCCATCAGAGGGAAAGGCCTCCGTCGACAGCAATCACCTGGCCGGTGATGAATCCGGCCCGCTCTGAGCACAGAAAGGCGACCGCCGCGGCAACCTCCTCGGCGGTACCCTCGCGCTTGATGGGCGTCATCTTGACCAACTCTCCCACCATCTCATTCGTGAGCGAGCCCGACGTCAGCTCCGTGCGCACGTAGCCGGGCGCGACCGCATTGCACGTGATATTCCGCGACCCGTACTCGCGCGCGATCGATTTCGTGAACCCGATCAGCCCCGCTTTCGCTGCGGCGTAGTTGGACTGGCCCGCGTTTCCTGTCAGGCCCACGATGGACGAGATATTGACGATGCGGCCCCATCGCGCGCGCATCATGCCGCTCATGATGGCGGCTTTGGTGGTGGCGAAGGCGGAAAGCAGATCGGTCCGGATGAGCTCTTCCCAGTCTGGCGGCGACATCTGGATCAGCAGCTTGTCCCGCACGGCACCCGCGTTGTTGACGAGCACGTCAACGCGTCCAATCGCCTTCACCATCGCCTCGACCTGCGCCGGATCGCCGACATCCGCCTGGTGGGCGGTCGCGCCGGCCAGCGACGCAGCGGTCTCCTCGGCGGCCGCCTTGTCCGTGCGGTAGTTCACGACCACCTTCGCGCCCATTTCCGCCAGCGCCTGGCTGATGGCGCGCCCGATGCCCTTGCCACCGCCCGTGACGAGGGCAGTCTTGCCTTCAAGATCCTGCGTCATGCTGTGGCGGGACTGTCGGCGAAATCTATGAACAGCTCCTCAGCGTTCCACGTATCGACGCCGGGTATGTGCTTCGCGGCCAGGCTCGCCAGCACGCGGCCCGGACCCAGCTCGACGACGGTCCGGACCTTCATCGCCCGCATCGAAACCATGGTCCGCGCCCAGTCCACCTGGCGCAGCATCTGCTGCCGAAGCTCGTCCTGCAGCGCGGCCACAGTGCGCATCGCCTCGCCCGATGCGTTCGCCAGCACAGGGATCGAGGGCGCCGTGAACTGCAGCCTGTCGACCACCTTGCGGAATGCCGCGGCGGCGCCTGCCATGAGCGGCGAGTGAGCCGGTAGGGGAATGGTCAGGATGAGCGCGCGGCGCGCCCCTGCCGCAAGCGCGAGGCTTTCGGCCTCCACCACGGCGGCCGTCTCTCCCGAGAGGACGAACTGGACGTCTGCGTTTCGGTTCGCCACCCAGAGCCTGCCTTTCGCCGAGGCCTGCTCACGGATCGATTCCACCTGCGCCTCATCGAGGCCGACGATGGCGATCATGCCGCCGGGTTGCTCGCCCGCCGCCTGGGCCATGATGCGGCCGCGTTCCTTGACCAGCAGCAGCGCCGTCTCCCACGGGATCGCGCCGGCCGCCGCCAGCGAAGCGATCTCGCCGAGGCTGTGGCCGGCGGTGACGCTGACGTTCTCGAAACCGTAGCTCTCGCGCCATACCTCGTAGGCCGCCCAGCACACGGTCATGACGCACGGCTGGATGACCTCGGTTCGGTTCAGCTCCTCGACCGGGCCTTCGAAGCACAACTTGCGCACCGGCATCTGGAGGACCTCTTCGGCTCGTTCGAAGACCCGGCGGGCGGCCGGGTAGCGGTCGTGCAGGTTCAGCCCCATGCCAGGCTTCTGCACTCCCTGGCCGGGAAAAAGCAACGCGATCGGGCCGGTTAGATCGATCACTGGCTCACCCTTACACCCAGGTCATCAAGCACGCCCCCCACGTCAGCCCCGAGCCGAAGCCGGCGAGCAGGACGTGGTCGCCACTCTTGACGCGTCCCTTGCGGATTGCTTCCTCCAGTGCCAGCGGAATCGAGGCGCTGGAGGTGTTGCCGTACTCGTCGATGTTGATCGCGACGCGCTCCAGGGGAAGACCGATGCGCCTCGCTGCGGCATCGATGATGCGGAAGTTGGCCTGGTGTGGAACCCAGAGGTCGATGTCGTCCAGCGCGATGCCCGCTGTGCTGCAGACCTCGTTCGCCTGCCGGATGAAGATGTCGACTGCGAACTTGAACACGTCGGGGCCGACCATCTCGATGAATGGCGTCGCGTCCTTTGCCGCATACGCTCCTTTCTCGACGTTGCCGCAGGTGACCTGGGCGTAGCCGCGCCCGTCAGAGCCCAGGCACCAGCTCCTGAAGCCGGCGCCCGTAGGAGCCGGCCGGACCACCGCCGCTCCGGCGCCGTCGCCGAAGATCACCGCCGTCCCGCGATCTGAGTAGTTGAGCATTCGGGAAAGCACCTCGGCGCCGATCACCAGCACGTTGTCCGCGCGTTCGGTTGCGATGTAGCTGTCGGCGATCGAGAGCGCGTAGACGAAGCTCGAGCACGCCGCGAGCGTGTCCCACGCGACAGCGCCGGGAGCGTTGAGCTCGTTCTGGACCCGGCAGGCGACCGATGGAAAAGGACCATCCGGGGAGGACGTGCCGACCAGGATCATGTCGAGGTCCTCGGCCGACATGTCGGCGGCGTCGAGCGCGCCGCGGGCTGCCCTGGTGGCCAGATCGAACGTGGTGGTCCCGGGCTCGGCGATGTGCCGCTTGTGGATCCCGGTGCGCTCCGTGATCCATTTGTCCGACGTATCCATCATCTTTTCGAGGTCGAAGTTGGTGATGATCTTCTCGGGCGCATAAACGCCCATCCCGGCGATGGCGCTGGGTCGGCCCTTGGCCTTGAACGAGCGCAGGGGCACTGCATCCGACCGCGTGCGATACGCGTTGGTGATGGCCACGGGGGTTACGCCTCCAACCGCTCGGCGGTTTTCTGCTCCAGGAACTTCCACAGGTCGCCGATGACCTTCATCTTTTCGAGCTCCTCTTCAGACAGCTCGACGTCGTACTTGTCCTCGATGGCGGCGATGAGCTCGACCAGGTCGAGCGAATCGGCGGCGAGGTCACGCTGGAAGCTCTTGTCCATCTGCACCTGGTCGGGCTCGATGCCGAGAATTTCGGCGGCGAGCTCCTGAAGCTCTTTGAAGTCGAGCTGGCTTGCCATCGGCAATCCTCCTCAGTTGGCCTCTGGGGCCTTGATCACGAGGCTCGCGTTGTGGCCGCCGAAGCCGAACGAGTTCGACAGGGCCACCTTTACGTCCGCCTTGCGCGCCTTGTTGGGCACGAAGTCGAGGTCACACTCCGGGTCGGGGTCGTCGAGGTTGATGGTCGGCGGCAGCAGGCCGCGATCCAGCGCGAGGATGCACGCAGCAGCCTCGATTGCGCCGGCGGCGCCGAGCAGGTGGCCGTGGACCGACTTGGTCGAGCTCACGGCCAGCTTGTAGGCGTGGTCACCGAAGACCGCCTTGATGGCTTTGGTCTCGGCGACATCGCCGAGCTTCGTGGATGTTCCGTGTGCGTTGACGTAACCGACGTCGGTCAGATCGACCCCGCTCTTCTGGAGCGCTTTCCGCATGGCGCGGATCGCGCCCTTGCCCTCAGGGTGAGGCGCGGTGAAGTGGTACATGTCGGCGCTCGCGCCGTAGCCCGAGATCTCCGCCAGGACGCGAGCACCCCGCGCGTTGGCGTGATCCATGTCCTCGAGCACCAGCATCACGGAGCCTTCGCTCATGACGAACCCGTCTCGGCCGAGGTCGAACGGCCGGCACGCCTTCTCCGGTTCGTCATTCCGCTCGCTCGTGGCCTTGATCTGGCAGAACGCGCCCATCGTCAGCGGGGTGATCGTCGCCTCAGAGCCTCCGGCCAGCATCGCCACCGCGTCGCCGCGCTTGATGATCTCCGACGCCTCGCCGATGCCATGGGAACCTGACGCGCACGCGCTGACGATGGCGTAGTTCGGCCCACCTGCATGCGTGTGGATGGCGACGATCCCCGCCGCCATGTCCGCGATCATCATCGGCACGGTGAAGGGGCTGATGCGCTTCGGCCCGCGCTCCATGAGAGCCGTATGGCTCTTTTCGATCTCCTCCATGCCCCCGATGCCCGAGCTCACGATCACGCCCACGTCGTCGGGATCCATCTCACCAGGCTCGAGACCCGCCTGGGCCAGAGCCTGCTTGGAGGCGGCTAGCGCGAACTGGCAGTACCGCCCGATGTGACGGGCGGTCTTGCGGTCCATGTACTCCTCGGCGTTGAAGCCCTTGACCTCCCCCGCGATCTTGGTGTCGAAGTTCGTGGTGTCGAAGTGGGTGATGCGCCCGATGCCGGAAACCCCCTCGACCAGGTTCGACCACACGGCCTCGACGTCGTTGCCGATCGGCGTGATGAAGCCCATGCCGGTCACAGCGACACGTCGACCGTTGGAGCTGGATTTGGCGGGCACGTCAATGAGGATACGGACGTGGCGGCCTACTCACATCGTCACGGTGTGGGAAAACGAGCGACGGGGTTTGGACTTTGTGTCCAATCCCGGTTCAGATCAGCTTCCGCAAATCCAGAGCCAGCTGGAGGCGGAGGCGAATGGCGGGGGTATCGAGATCGCCTCCCAGGAGCTCGCGAAGCTTGTCCAGCCGGTAGAGGACGGTGTGCCGGTGAAGGTTGAGCTCGGCGGCGGCGTCCTTGACCGATCCGCGCGAGAGGTAGGCCTCGAGGGTTTCCAGCAGCTGCTCGCGGTTGCGGGTCCGTGGATCGAGCAACGGGCCGAGGCTGTGCGCGACAAAGCGCTCCGCAAGCCGCGGATTCTGGGCAAGAACCAGGTGCGGGATAACCTCGTCATGCCCGTGCGCGATCGCGTCGGGCCGCAGCTTTCGGCCGGCTTCGATCGCCTGCTGGGCCTCGAGGTAGGACCGGGAGATGCCCCGAAGGCCGGCGTGATAGCCGCCGATGCCGGCACGAACCCGGGCCCGTGCAGAGCCGGATCGGTTGACCGCCTCCTTGTGCAGCTGGGTCACGAACTGGCGGGCGCCTTCGACGTCCGCGGCGGACTCGGCGGGCCAGAGGGTGACCAGCGTCGACGGGTCGGTCACGTGATGGATCGCGCCGCGCGGAACGTCGAGCGAGGCGGCAACCTCTCCCAGCGCTTCGCCGCCCCGGGCGCCGTCATGGTTACCCACCACCAGCTTCGACACCGCGGCCACGTAGCCGGTGGCCGCGATGGGCATGTTGAGCGCAAGCGCCTGCTTCTGCAGCTCCAGGTCAGAGTCGAAGTTGTCGCTGATCAGCGCGTGAAACAGACGCGCTCGCGCGCGGGTCCCGCGCTGCAAGTGCTGCTCGCGCGCGTGCAGGTACGTCTTGGTGACCTCGGCCGCCACCTGGTCGAGCGCGGCGAAAACATAGTTGGCCGTGATCATGATCGCCTCGGGCGTGGCCTCCGGATGCCCACGCCACGCGCGCAGGATCGCGTCCCAGGCAACCCGTGCCGCGATGCGATAGGCGGCGAGGATGGGCTCGACCGACTGGCTGCTGCGCGCCTGGAGGATGCCCAGCTGGGCGACGCGACGCAGCTCTTCCGGGGTGGCTGGGCGCGCTTCCCGGGCTGTCGCGAGGAAGAGATCGAGGCCCGCCTCACACGCCTTGGCGATCGCTTCACGCTGCGGCGGAACGCCGGTGGAATCGTCCCAGTGGACGACGGCCACGACCGCGCGCGCCATGTGACGCGCAAGGCCCGCCCGGCGGCGCTCGAGCTCAGCCATGAGCGCCGGCGGCAGCTGAGGGGCTGGTTTGGACTTCGGGGCCATCCTGGCGGCCGCCCTGGCCATGACTTGACTATACGGCGGGCGCCGCGATTAGGCCCCCGGGTCGAATCACCCGTATTTCTTCACGAAGGCCAACATCCGCCGCCAGGCATCGTCACAGGCGTCCTTCCACTGGTCGAAGGTGCGATCGAAGAAGCTGTGCGGCGCGCCCTCGTAGATGTGCATCTCGTGTGGAACGCCGGCTGCGGTCAGCTTCCGTTCGAACTCTTTGGAAACCTCCAGCGGGGTCGCCCCATCGGCACCGGCGACGAGCAGGAGGAGAGGCGCTTTCATCTTTGAGATGTACGGCTCGCTGCGCACCGGTCTCCCGTAGAAGCCGATGCAGCCGTTGAGCCCGGGATTCAACGCGGACTGGTTCCACGAGCTCGAGCCGCCAAAGCAGAATCCCACCGTGAAGACCGACCGCACAGCACCGCCCTCCTTCGACTTCAAGTACTCCATTGCCGAGGCGACGTCCACGGCAATGTTTTCCTGAGTCGTCTTCTCGAGGTGAGGCTGATATTCGAAGCTTTCGCTGCGATCGCCGATTCCCGCCGTCCGGCCGTAGTAGTCGATGGCGACCGCATCGATACCCGCTTCAGCAAACCGCTGGGCGAGCTCCTTGTAGAAGTGATGGAGGCCGCGCACGTCAGGCATCACCACCATCCCCGCGCCGGTCGGCTTCGAAGCGCGCGCGAAGTGCGCCATGAACTCGTTGCCGTCGGCCGCTTTGAGGGTGATGTCGCCGTGGTCGGCGGCGGCGCCGCTGATCGGGGGCAGGGGCGGGCGGGCGTCGTCTGAGTAGCACATGGATCGATTCTCCAATACATTGATGGTTCGTGAAGATCGAAAAAACTGAGTACACCCAGGCCGACCTGGAGAGCTTCTACGACGAGTTGTTCGACCACGAACGACTCGCGCTTGCGGACCGCCTCGAGAAAGTATCCGCCCGGCTGGCGGTTGTCGGCCCACGCATCAAAGCCGGCCGCGGCGATAAGGAATGGAGCGACCACGAGGTGCTCGCCCACATCGCCGGGCTATCGAAGTTCTATGGCGTGATCATCCACAGGATATCGAGCGGCAAAACCAGCCAGGTCGACCTGCTGGCCGGCACCAACCTTCGCGACGCGTCCATCGATCAGATGTCGGATACGGACCCCTCGGAGCTGCTGCGGATGACTCTGGCCGACCACGCCCGCACGGTTCAGCTGTTGCGAACGGTCGATGCAGCCTCGTTGCGCCGCGAGGCGAACGAATCGGGCGGCGGCACGGTGACCGCGGAATTTCTCGCGCGCTATCCGCTCATCAACCACCTCGAGCAGCATGTCGATCAGCTGGAGCGCTCGCTGAGCTAGCCGGCCACCTCCGCAAACCCGAGACGCCGCAGCTCTGCTCGTATGGTCTCGGCGGCTCTGGCCATCATCGACGGGTCGGGATTAGGGTCCTGGTTGCCGAAGTCCAGGTCGTGAAGCCCGCGAATCGGCACGACGTGAAAGTGCGCGTGCGGGACTTCGAGACCGGCGAGCATCAGCCCGATGCGTGCGGGCTTGAAACCCGCCATCTGCGCCTTGCCGATGGCCTGCGCCGTGACCACAAGGTGCGCGAGCAGATTCGTGTCGAGGTCGATCCAGTGGTCGACCTCCAATCGCGGCACCACCAGCGTATGGCCCGGTCGCAATGGACGATTGGAGAGAAAGGCGACGCACTTGTCGTCCTTCCAGACGAAAAGCCCCGGCAGCTCGCCTGCGATGATCCTGCTGAAAACGGTGGCCACCCGCCAAGACTAAGCCGCTAGCCTTTTGCCATGGCGCCTGCCGCGGAGCTCATCGATGCCACCAAGAAGTACGGTGAGATCGAAGCCCTCGGGGGAGTCACCATCCGCATCGAGCTCGGTGAGGTCGTCGCGATGCTCGGACCCAATGGCGCAGGTAAGACGACATCCATCAGCATTCTTCTCGGCCTGCGCAAACCAACGTCAGGCAAGGCTTTGCTTTTCGGGCTGGAACCGACCAACCTGCTGGCCCGAAGCAAGGTGGGGGTGATGCTCCAGGAGTCGGGCGTGCCGGCCATGCTCAAGGTGCGCGAGATCGTCGACCTGTTCCGCTCGTACTACCCACGGCCGATGACACGAGATCGAGCAATCGCCATGGCCGGGCTCGAGGAGAAGGCGAACGCCCTCGTCAGAGAGCTGTCGGGCGGGCAGCGTCAGCGGCTCTATTTCGCCCTGGCCGTGTGCGGTGATCCAGACGTCCTTTTCCTCGACGAGCCGACCGTGGGAATGGACGTGGAGGGCCGGCGCGCCTTCATCGAACGGATTGCCGAGTTCGCGCACATGGGACGCACAGTCGTGCTCACCACTCACTACCTGGAGGAGGCGGACCAGCTGGCAAAGCGTGTGATCGTGATCGACCGAGGGGTGGTCATCGCCGACGCACCTCCTGGCGAGATCAAGTCCAGGGTGGCCGGCAAGCGCGTGCGCTTTATTTCGCCAGCCATCACCGAACAAGAACTCGGCGGCCTGTCGGTGACCGCGGCGGCCATCACCGATGGCCGCGTCCAGCTCCTGACCAACCAGCCCGAAGCGGTCCTGCGCGAGCTGTTTCGCCGCGGAGTCGAGATGTCCGAGCTCGAGGTCGCGGGCGCAGACCTGGAGGACGCGTTCATAGCGATGACGAGCCATTGAGCGCCGCGGTCAGGACGCCCGCGCGAGCGCCGATCCTGCCGATGCTCGTCCGCCAGACGTGGGCAGAGTTTCTGAAGCTCTGGCGGGTACCGGCATTCAGCGCCACGAGTCTTCTGCTGCCAGTCGTGTTCTATGCGTTCATTGGACTCGGCCAGGCCGCCCAGCCACTCTTTCGCGGCTCTCATATCACCTTCGGGGCCTACTTCCTGGCCTCTATGGCCGTGTACGCGGTGGCCAACGTGATGATCTTCAGCTTCGGCATCTCGGTCGCAAACGAGAGGGGAATGAAGATGGATCTTCTGATGCGCGCCACGCCACTTCCACCGCTCGTATATCTGCTGTCGCGGTGCATCACCGCGATCTTCTTTGCCGCGCTTACGCTGGCTGTGCTCTTTCCGTTCGCCTATATCGCGGGCGGGGTTAGGCTCGACGCTTCGGAGTGGTTCACCCTGGCGTACCGAGTATTGCTGGGATCGATTCCATTCATAGCCCTCGGTTTTGCGATCGGGTATCTGGCGGGCCCGAACTCCACGATCGCGGTCATCAACCTGATCTACCTGCCGACCGCGTTCGCGTCTGGCTTGTTCTTCCCCAAACAGCTCCTTCCGCAGATCATCCAGAACATCTCACCATACCTTCCGCTCTATAGGTTCGGCCAGCTGGGATGGGACGCCATCGGGGCACCGACGAGTGAGAACATCACCACCGACTGGCTTTATCTGGCCGGCTACGGCGTCGCGTTCTTCGCGATCGCAGCCTGGGCTTATCGGCGGGAAGAGAGCCGAAAGTTCAGCTGACCGGCGGCCAGAACTGATCGGGCAGCGAGGCTCCGAAGGCTTCCTGATAGCGAGCAGAAAACTGCTCATGCGTGTAGCTGTGCTCGATCGTCCCCACCTGCTCGATGGCATAGGTCGCGGCGAGAGACGCGACCGAACCCGCGGTTGTGATGTCCAGGCCGCGCAGCAGTCCAGCCACCAGTCCCGACCTGTATGCGTCGCCGGCGCCGGTCGGGTCGGACTCGACTCGAGGCGGCGCGGCCGCAATGACGTGTGACTTCGAGCCGCTGTCAATCCGTGAGCCCTCCCGTCCCAACGTCGTCACCACGACCTCTGACAGTTGTTTCAGCTCGTCCATGCTGCAGCCGGTGCGGTGCTGGATCATCTCGAGCTCGTAATCGTTTCCGATCAGCACCCACGCGCCCCGGGCGCCGTCGACGAGGTCTTCGCCGGAGAGATGTGGGAGTTGATGGGCAGGGTCGAACACCCACGGCACGCCGCGCTCCCGGCATTCACGGACCAGGCGCAGCATCGCGGCTGGAGCGTTCGGTCCGATGATCACGGCCTGCGGGTCTCCCACCGTGTCGTCCAACCCGAGTGCTCCCGCCATGTTCATGGCGCCGCCGTAGTAGCCGGTGATCTGGTTGTCGTCGAGATCTGTGGTCGTGAAGCCGGTGGCCGAGATCTCGCCTTCCATGAGTCGCAGGCCTCGGCAGTCGATCCCCATCCTCTCCAGCCAGGCGCGATACTCGACCGCGTCGGATCCAGCCGTCGCGAGCACCGCGCTGGGATAGCCGAGCAGGGCCAGGTTGTACGCATAGTTGCCCGCCACACCGCCCCTCCGCTTCTTGAGGTTGTCGACCAGGAAGCTCAGGTTGAGCATGTGTGTCTTGTCGAGGAGGATGTGGTCTTTGAATCGGCCCTTGAAAGTAAGGATGTAGTCGAAGGCGATCGAGCCGGTGCAGACAACGCTCACAGCCGTGCAAGCTTATGAGAGGGAACCACCCTGGTTCCCTCTCATTTCGTGCTTTTTGCTTAGGCTGCGGCGCTGCGGCGCGCGGCTGTACGCCTGGAGGAGCGACGGCTCCTGCTCGCCTTACGAGGCGCCGCGCCGTTCCGGGCCGGCAGCTCGCTGGCTTTCTCGAGCCGGTTGGCCACCCTCGCGATGGTCTTGAACGACCCGTTGAACATCTTCAGCGCGCGCTTGGCGACGGTGCCGACCTGGTCCTGGCGTTTCGCCTGAACCTTGACCAGGTGCAGGCCACGGATTGCAATGCGCTCCGGCAGGAGGTCTGCGGCCACCTTCTCGGCAGTCTTCGTGAACTCCTTCACGGCCTCCTTTGCGGGGGCGGTGGCGGCACTGATCTGCTCGTTGAGCTGGCGGTTGACCCTGCGCGCGGTCGGTGCGCCCTTGCGCTTCAGCCCCTTCACCTGCTTACGCGCAGTGGCGATCGGGTCCGCGGCGACCTCCGCCGCCGTCCTGGCGGCGCCGAACGCCACCTCTTCCACTGTTGACATGTCTGTGCTCATTGCTTCCAACTCCTTGTTTTGATGACGCAATGCATCATAACGCATTGCGTCAACCAGCGTCAAGGGTGCTCACAAGCCGCTGCATGAGCTTCTCGGCCGGCGGGCCGAAGACGTCGTAGTGGGCCACCCGCCGGCGCTTCTCGGGCTGGATCCACTCCGGGCGCAGCCCATTGTCTCTGCCCCAGGCCTCGAGCTGTGGCCTCAACCCGATCACGTGGAGGAACGGGCGCTCGCGCCGCATGCCGCGGATGGTGGAACCGTGGTAGTGGTCGAAGTTGCGATGGATGGCGATTCCCCCCGCTTCCGCGAAGGCGATCGCCTCTTTGATCTGCCGGCGCTCGAAGTAGCGCTCCTCGATCACGGAAGCGCGTCTGAGCAAATTGGTCTGTACGCACACATCGCACAGGGACGGCGCGCATTCTCCGGGCCGAGCGAGAAGTCACCTCCGCCGATACGTCGCGACACGGCCGCCAGGCGCGCCTCGACTGCCGCGTCCCCCTGTCTGACCTCGATGACATTCGAGCGGCGAAGGTCGAAGAGGACCAGCCTTGGATCGGTGCCGCCCGCGAGCAGCCCTCGGCCGGCCGCCAGCGCATAGAGGCGGAGCTGCGTCGTATACGCCTCGATCAGCGCCTCATCCATCGTGGCGTTGGTCTTGTAATCGACCAGCACCGTGCGGCCGTCCAGCTCGCAGATTCGGTCCACCACGCCACGCATCCTGGTCGCCCCCAGGCGCAGGTTGAACTCGACCTCGACTCCAAGTGTTTTCGCCGCGGCCAGCGGATGCTGAAGGTAGCCGCGAAGCATCTCCCGTCCGGCTTCCGGGCCCTCGTAGATCGAGATGAGGTCGCCTCCGGACGAATGCCAGGCGGCGAGGGCGGCGTGCACCGCCGAGCCGAGCTCGGTCGAGGTCGTGGCGCGCGCGAATCGCGGCAGCAAATCGTCGGGCGGCGCGGGCACGCGCCAGACCTGGCTGAAGCGATACCGGACAGGGCAGATCTCGAAGTCGTGCAGCTGCGAGAAGCTGAGCTGGAGCTCAATTACAGGCTGCCCAGGCAGCTCAGGGCGGCGCGGCTGAATCGCCTCCATGCGCTCCAGGACCGCGGTGACCACGTCCAAGCCGCCGGCGCTTGCGCCGTTGGCCGGGCGGGCGACCGGCAGCTCCAGCTGCTCGGCCTCCACAACACTCGCCGACTCCGGATGCGCGAGCGCCCAGCTGAGGATCTCCGCGAAATGGTCCTGGTCACCCATCTCCACATCGCGGGCGGACTGCTCCTCACGCGTTGCCGTGACGTACAGGGCGTCCATGGTTCGCGTGAGGCCTACGTAAACGATTCGCCTGCGCTCACCGATCGCGAGCTTGACCGCGGGTTCACCGGGTGAGGTCGCCTGGTAGCGGGGGTGCTTCTCGCCGCGCCAGTTCTTCATCACGAAACCGAGACCGTCCGGATCGAAGAAGAGCCTCTCGGTGTCGCGGGCTCTTGCCGGCCGCAGGTTGACCAGGAACACGACCGGGAACTCGAGCCCTTTGGCAGCATGAACGGTGAGGAGCGACACCGCGTCAGCGGGGGATTCCTCAGTCGCCTCTCCAACCGGCAGCTCGGCGTCGATGACCTGGTCGAGGTGACGGACGAAGTCGCCGATGCCCGCGAGGGTCAGCTCGCGCTCGAAGCGTGACGCAAGCTGGAAGACCTTGCGCAGGTTCAACAGCGCGCGGGGGCTCCCGTCGCGCTGCGCGCGGAGCTCGGCCCAGCGCAGGTAACCGGTCTCCTCGAGCAGGCGGTTGAGGATGTCGGCCACCGTGAGCGCGTCGCGCAGCCGGCCGAGACGATCCGTCAGGTCGACCATGGCCGCTGCTCGTTCGGCGACCTTCGGATCCATCTCCGGAAAGCCTTCGACCCTGGATGCCTCGAAGCAATCGCGCAGGCGCATGCCGTGGCGCCCGAATCGTCGCGCCGCGAGCCGGTAGAGTCCGCGATCGGCCAGGCGGACGATCGGGCCCTGGAGCACCCGCACGAGCGCTCCGTCGTCCATCGGGTTCTCGGTCAGGCGGAGCATCGCAAGGACATCCTTGATCTCCTGGCGATCGAAGAACCCGGAACCTCCGCTCGTCAGGTAAGGAATTCCCTGCCGCCTCAGCTCATCTTCGAAATCGCGAGGGAGCATGCGGATCGAATGGGCCAGGATGGCGATGTCCGAGAATCGCCGGCCGCTTCGATAGAGCCGCCTGATCGTCTCGGCCACCGACCGGGCCTCCGTCCGCGAGTCCGGCGCCATGACGACGGTGACAGGCCGGTCTGCGCCACCACGCGTTGCGACCAGGTCGGGCTCGTCGCCGAAGTCCGGATCGCGCCGGATGAACGCCGTGGCGCAATCCAGGATCTCCTGGAACGATCGTCGATTGTGCGTAAGCGGTAGGCGCTTGCCCCCGAAACGGCTGCGAATGTTCTCGATCTCGGCGTCGCGCCAGCCGTATATCGACTGCTTCGCGTCGCCGACCACGGCCACGTTGCCGAAACCCTCGGCGGCCAGCAGCCTGATCAGATCGAGCTGGATGCGGTTGGTGTCCTGAAACTCGTCGACGAGCAGGTATCGAAAACGTTCGCGGCAGCGGCGCCGAAATTCGGGCACGTGTTCGAGAGCGTCGGTCACATCGAGGATGAGGTCATCGAAATCCCGCAGGCCCTCGGCCTTCAGCGCGTCCTCGTACGTTCGGTAGACGAGATGCAGGACCTCGATCGCCTCGAGCTCCGCCTGCGCCGCCTGGCGCGATGTGGCGTCAACAGGCGAATGCCAATGCTGCGCATGGAGCTCGAGTGCGCGCTTCTGGAAACGCTCGGGCTTGATGCCCCTGCCTTTGAGCTTGAGGAGAAAACGCAGTCCTGAGCGAAGAAGGTCGTCGAGGTCGTCGACGCTCAGCCCAGTGAACGAGTCCGGATCGAGAGGTGCTGCCTCGCCGCTGCGCAGGCGCGCCACCAGGCGCTGCTCGAACAGCCGCTGGCCTGTCTCGTCGAGCACACGCAGCTCGCGTGGCGCTCCGACCAGGTAGGCGAACTCGTCGAGCAGCCGGGAGCAGATCCCGTGGAACGTGCCGATCCATGCGCCATCCAGGACCTCGGGACCGAGATCGGGCCGGCGCGCGAGCAGCTCTTCGCTGATGCGCGACCTGAGCTCGTCCGCGGCCCGGTCGTTGAAGGTGACCGCCAGGATCTGCCCCGCAGGCACGCGGTGCCCCACCAGCCAGCAGAAGCGCTCGGTCGTGGTGGCGGTCTTGCCCGTGCCCGGTCCCGCGGCGATGAGAAAAGCCCCTTCGGGACCGGCGTGGGCGGCCGCCGCCTGTTCGGGGCTGAGAGTCCGCGTCGGCGGCGCGATCATTCGGGCGGCGCCCCGCCGTAGGGGCAGATCGCGGCATGGGGACATGACGAAAAGCGCGTGATGCACGTGCCCGCCAGGTCGCGCGGCGCGGGCTCGAAGTGACCGGCCTTGATGCGAGTTATCGCCTGCAGGACGATGTCGCGGCTGCGCTCCAGATCGCCGGTTTCGAGCACCTTCTCTCGATACTCCTTGAGGCCCGCGGGCCGGCCGACGGTGAAGATGTCCTGGCGCATCGAGCCCCAGACCCAATCTTTCGGATACCAGAGAGAAAGGAAGCGTGGCTGGAAGCCGAGGGGGTTGCCCTCGTCGTCGAAGCCGTATTTGCAGGCCAGGTAGTAGAGCGCGAGCTGCACGTCATACAGATCAGGACCGAAGTACGCCTCGTATGCCCATCGCATCGGTTTGCCCGAGCCGGTCTTGTAGTCGATGACCTCGACCTCGCCATCGCCGACGTCGTTGACCCGGTCGATCTTGCCGACGATCTCGGCGCCGTCCAGCTGCAGGTGGAAGCGTCGCTCGAGGGCGAGCGTGCCCAGGCGGCGGATCGGCTGCATGCCGGTGACGAAGCGGATGTAGTTGCCCAGCAGCGATCTCACCTGCTTCTCCTCGCGCTTTCGGTCGAGGACGCCCTCCATGCGGGACAGATAGCCGTCGAGCTGCTTCTGCAGGACAGACTCGAGCCACTGCGTCTGGCCTTCGGCCTCAAGTGGCCGCCACTCGGGTTCGTGCAAGTGGAAGTCCTCCAGGACCTCGTGCAAGAAACCTCCGCGCTCCATCGCCACCGATCTCGGCTCCTCGGCAAGGCCAGGGTGGTGGTTGTACCAGTACAGGCGAGGACATTTCAGGTAGTCGTTGAGCGTTGTCGGGCTGAAGTGATCGATCTCGACGTGGTCCGGGTTGCGATCACCGCCGTAAGGCTCGAACGGCTCGCCGGCGTCACGATCGGCGATGAACCCCACGTCGAGCCCGAGGGCCGCGGCGCGCGCGGAAATCGCCTCGGTGACGGATTCGCGATGCGCGGCGACGAGCACCTCCGCCTCGCGCGGCAGGAGAACGTCCGCCGGCAGCAGGCGAGCCGACGCTCTCGTGAGCTCTTTCAGCTCGGCGTCCGGCGCGGCCATTCCGAGAAAGACCGACGGCCCAGCCTGGCGCAAGTACTTGTCCGCGTACGTCAGGTAGACCCGCTTGGCCCGAGTCATCGCCACGAACGCAAGCCGCGCCTCTTCCGCCAGGTGTCCGTCCGGATCAGACGGCCACGAGGGCATGAAACCGACCTTGAACCGTTCGAGCCACGCCCTGTCCTCGAGGTCCAGCAGCGGATGCGGGCGGGCTTCCGCCGGGAAGAGGCCGTGCGCGAACCCCGCGGCAAAGACGAACTGGAACTCGAGCCCTTTGGCCTGGTGAACGGTCATCACCTGCACGGCGTCCCTGCGAGCGGATGCCGGTTCCGTGTCGTCGGCCGCTCCGGAGAGCAGGGCATCCAGCGATCCGTGGATGTCAGACAGCAGCGGCCTAGCGCCATGCAGCCGCGCAAACACCTCCTCCACGGCCTCTAGGCCGTCGATGGTCGAGCCCAGGTCCGCCATCGCCTCAGTGCGCTGCTGTGCCCGGAGCTCGAGCTCGAGCAGCTTGCGAATGGCCCCGTCCTCGATGAGCACGGAATACGCGAGGCTGGCAAGCGGCAACCGCTTCGCGCGGTCGAGCAGCCGGTAGCGGGCGACCATCGCCGCGTGCAGTGAATCGAGCTCGCCCTCATCGAGGTACTCGTAGTAATCGGGCGCGGTAGGCGGTTCGGCGGGTGGTTCGCCACCCCATGGCAGCGGATACCGCTGCGGGTCCTTCGCGGCCAGCACGTACATCAGGCGCCGCATCACTCGTGTGAGCGGCCGCGCCTGCTCGAATGCATGCGCGCGCAACCGGCTCAGAGTTCGGGAGCCGACGCCGCCGATGCTCGATGCGAGGGCGCTCTCGAACGCGTCCGGGTCGTCCGGCTTGCGCAGCGATTCCAGGTAGCCGACGAGAAAGCGAACCACTTCGTTGCGTGCGGTCGCTCCGGACCCGCGCACCTCGTAAGGAAGGTCGAGAGCGCGCAATGCTTCTTCGAAAGGAGCACCCAGCGCGGTCGTGCTGCGGAGCAGGATCGCGAAATCGTCATGGCGCAGCTCTGGAAAGGCAGCGTGGATCCGCTTGATCTCGCGGGCGCACATGAATGCCTCGTCGATGGCATCGCCCTCATGGACCAGAACCACACTTGGCGACGCAAGCTGCGCCACCGAGCGCAGCGCGGTACGCGCGCGGCCGGGTTGTGTCGCATCGAGCAGGCGCTCGCCGGCGTCGATCACCTCCTGCGAACAGCGCCAACACTCTTCCAGCGACACGGTCGCGGCGCCGTAAACGTTCGGAAAGTCCAGACCGAGCAGTCGCGGGACGGTGCCGCGGAATCCGTAGATGGACTGATCCGGGTCGCCGACCACCACCAACCGCGGACGCGACTCTGGCGGCGCGAGCAGTTGAAGGAGCTGGAACTGAGCCGGGTCGACATCCTGGAACTCGTCGACGAGGATGAGCCGGAACTTCGAGCGAAGCTGCTCGCGCAGCTCGTGCCTGGACTGCAGCAGCTCGATCGCGTTGATGATCAAGTCGCGGAAGTCGACCATTCCGGCGGTGCGCAGGCGCCCCTGGTACGCCTGGTAGACGGCAGCGAGCGCTCGTAGGCGATCGCTTCCGCCCGCTTGGGTTGCCAGCAGCAGGGCCGCAGGGTGAACGAGGTTCTGCTTCATCAGGGCGACAAAGCCGAGCAGGTCGCGGGCAAACGCGTCCGATCTCTGGACTCCAACCAACGCCCCCAGCAATTCCGAGTCGATCTCGCTCAGCACCTGGCGCATGACGATCGACTCCTGGAAGCTGTTGACCAGCATCCGCCTCGGATCGGGCGCGTGGTCACGAAGCACGCGCCAGCAGAAGCTGTGAAACGTGGAGATCCACGCTTCGCCGAAGTCGTCCTTCAGGCGTTCGTCGATGCGCCGCGCGATCTCGTCCGCGGCCCCGGTCGAGAACGTGAGCGTGAGGATCTGTTCCCGGCCGGCCACGTGTTCGAGCACGGCCTGCTCGTACAGGTCGACCAGCATGCGCGTCTTTCCGGTCCCCGGCCCGGCAAGGACCCGCAGCGGGCTATCGATGTCGTAGATGTCGATTGGCAAAACGTGTGTACCTCTGGTAGGCGGGCCCCTCGATTATGCCGGGGCCGGCGTCCGCGGTTCAGCCTCGCCTGTTAACGGCGCCTCGAGCCCTCGCGCTGGTCGCCACGCCTCGAAGACCAACGCCGCGAGCAGCGCGAGCTCGAGCAGCGGCCAGCGATTGAGGCGCAGCTGCACCGCGCTGGAATCTACGAACGGACTCGAAATCAGCCAACCGACAGCGAGCGGGAGGCGCCAGGTCAGCGCCGTCCGCTCCTCCCACACGAACCACGCCGCCGCACCCAGCAGGCACAGGTCTGATCCGTGGAGGTATGGCGCAAGGAGCAGCGACCCGAGCGTTCCTGAGGCGATGACCAGGCCTGGCGAGCGGCGCAAGCGGAACGCCGCCGCGAGACTGGCGCCGATGATGAGGACCCGCAGTACGGTGGCAACTGCGCCGCCCACGCCGAACGCGCCTTCGAGGGTGAGGGAGCTTGCCCCCGGCGGGAGCGGCCCTGTGACCTGGCCGACGTAAGCCGAGATGCCGCTTGAGCCAAGGGTTGCAAAAGCGACGCCCGCGATGACGATGCCGGCTGCGGTCAACGTCGCGAAGGTCCGATAGCGGCCTGCGGCGAGCAGCGCGAACGGAACTAGAAGAGCCGTGTTCGGCTTCAGTGACAGCAGCACCAGCGCGATGCCCGCCGCCACGTCGCGACGTTCACGAACGAAACGCCAGGCAAGAATCACGCCGGCAGCCACGAGCGGAACCACCTGGCCCAGGTGAACCGCATGCAGCACCCACCATGGCGCCAGCACGGCGCCGACCACGACCCAACGCACCAAACCACGGTCTGGCGAGGCCCAGAACAGCGCCAAAGCGAGGGCGATGAACGTGAAAACCGCCCAGACGTAGTACGAGGGCCAGTAGGGCAGCCATGCCACAGACGCCGCCAGCCACGCGGTCGTCGGTGGGCTCAGGAAAGGTTGAGTCCGTTGCCCCGGAACGAGCTGTTTCTGCTCGATCGCCACCACGGGCTGGTCATAGATGTGCGACCACCCATGCTGCAGGCCGGCTCGTGCGGCGGCCTCATACGTGTGGAAATCGATGCCGATGGGCTCGGTTGGTTTCCATAGGTCCAGCGCAAGCGCCAGCAGCACGACAACGAAGGCGAACGGCACCCCGAAGCGCCGGGCGGCGGTCACCATCCGACCGTACAGCAATATAGGTGGGCGCTATGTCGATGCCCGCTCTGACCCGCTGCGCCCCCCGTGCGCTGGTGTTGGGAGGGCTGGTCGCGGCGACGGTCTTCATCGCCCACCTCCCCTCGTTCTTCCACCGGCTGCTCGACGGCGATGAGGCCATCTACGGATCGATCGCGGCACTCATGAACACGGGC
>MNES01000091.1:0-32983 GCA_001917815.1 Chloroflexi bacterium 13_1_40CM_65_17
GCTGATCGAATATGTCGCGCAGAGCCGATTGGCCTATGCGCCGCATTCCCCGCGGGGTCAGCTCCATTCGACGGCCCTTGCGCTCGACGTATCCCGCTTTCTCGAGCACCTCGGTGAGCTTGCGAAGCTGGTCGAGGGCTTGACGCGCCTCGTCGCCGAGCAGCTCCTGCGCAAGGGACCGGTCGACGTCATCGGGCCGGAAGCTGCCGCGCTCCAGCTGCGACTCGAGCCGATCCATCTGCTGCAGCCGCTCCATGAGGCCCATCGCCTCGCCCATCGAAAGAGGGTCCTCACCGAAGAACGGGTAACGCTCGGCCATCTCCGAGGGCGGCATCATCGCCTGCATGAATCCAGACAGCCGCGCGAGCTCCAGGCGCAGCGAATCGTCCTGCAGGAGCGCATCCATCATCTGGCGCAGCTCCTCGCGCGCTTCCGGGCTCAGGCTCTGGAGAAGAGACTGCATCTGCGCCATCTGACGCTGCAGGTGCTCGAGCAGCTCGTCGAGGCTGTTGATGCCGGGCGGGAACATGTCGCCATAGCGCTCCATGAACCCGTTGAAGTCGGGCGTCCGGCCCTCCATGCGATCTTCGAGCATCTTGTTGAGCTCGCGAACCATGTCGCGGACGCGGGAAAGGTCCTGGCCCTGCATCTGCTGGATCGAGCCCTTGAGGCCCTGGAACATCTGGTCGACCATCTGCTTCTGAAGCCGCTGCATGAGCTCTTCGAACTTCTGGCGGGCCTCGTCATCGACGAACTCGTAGTCGCGCAATGACTTCACGCGGCCGCCGAGGTCGTCGGGAAGCCGGTCCAGCTGTTCGCGGCGCTGGCGTGCGATGCGTTCCATCAGCTTCTTGGCTTCCGGCGTCGCCGCCTCGTTGACTCGCCGGTCGATGCCGCCGCGCTCGGTGTCGATGACGTCCTGCACCTCCTGGCGCAGCTGATCGACGGTCGAGTCGAGGTTGTAGCGGCCGAGCTCGCGCTCCCGCGCTTCGCGCAGCTGCTTGAGCAGCTGTTCAAGGCCAGGCATGTTGGGCGAGCCCCAACGCAGCAGTCGCTGCAGGGCCGCGTTCAGGTCGCCGTAGTTCATCAGGTCGTCGGACAGAGCGTCCAGGACATCGCCGGCGTCGAGATCGTCGAGCCGCTGCGTGCCGTCCCAGCGGGAATACCGAAACTTCACGCCGACCACGCTAGCAGGAGTCTGGCGGGCAGGCTCTCCCTAAACCGTGTCGCCTGGCTTGATGTCCAGGACCTCGACCCCAGAGCCGACAAGCTCTTGAAGTTGACTGGGCCGCCCGGCGAGGATGGGAAACGTGCCGAAGTGCATGGGCACCACGGTCTTCACGCCCAGCAGGGAAACCGCCTTGGCGGCCCGCTCCGGTCCCATCGTGTAGAAGCCGCCGATGGGAAGGAACGCAATGTCGAAGTGGTTGAGCTCGGCGATCAGTGCCATGTCGCCGAACACGTCCGTGTCGCCGGCGAAGTAGACGGTGAATCCGTTCTCAAACTCGAGTACCAGACCGCACGCCGCGCCGCCATAGATGATCTGGTTCCCATCCGAGATTCCGCACGAATGCTCGGCGTGGACCAGGGTGATCTTGATGCCGTCGACGTCGATGGTGCCGCCCTGGTTCGCGGCGATGATGGACGCAGCGTTGACTCCCTTCGAGGTCAGCCACGCACCGATCTCGTGGATGGTCACGATCTTCGGCGTGGTCGCGGTGGCGATTTCGAGCGCGTCGTGGACATGGTCGAAGTGGCCATGCGTGATGAGCATGAGGTCACATCGCTCGACTGTCTTCAGCTTCTCAGGCGCGACGGGATTGTTCATCACCCAGGGGTCGATCAGGACGTCCTTGCGCCTCGCGCTCCGGACCTTCCAGGTTCCATGGCCGACCCACGTGAAGCTGACGTCAGCGTTCAGCGGCATTAGCGATCCTCCCCAACGAATCAAGAAGCCCGGAAAAGCCGATTCTCCCACAGCCCCAAAACGAAGATGGCGATCGCGGCCAGCGTCCAGAGATTCGGAAAGAAGAGATCGCAGGGCGGCCGAACGAACCCAAGTAGGAAGACGCCCAGCAACACCAGCGTCATCGTCCGCCGGTCCTCGATTGCGCGCACGACAACCAGCAGGACCAATGGGAGCAGCGGCAGCCACTGGTACGGCCACACCTCGTTGGGGATCAGCGCGCCCAGAGCGAAGCCTAGCGACATTCCGTAGACCGGATTCCATCCACTCCGCCACGCGGCCCATATCGCTCCGGCCACGAACAGCAACGCGCTGAAATAGGAGAGGAATAGCGCCACACCCGGCAGTCGTATCGGCGAGGTGACCGCGATGTAACCATTGCCCCAAGGCTGCTGGTAGGTCTCGCCGCCGATGGAGCGCGTGAACAGCGTGCGCACCGAGTCGTAGGCGCAGTCTGAGTTGTGTGAGGCGAGTGACGGGATGAGGACCTGCTGGAAGTAGTGGAGGGCGCCGCCTGGACCGAGCGGGATGAAGCCGATGACTGTGACCAGGACGAGCACTGTGCCGAGGCCCAACGCGTAAGGGATGCGATGTGCGGGCCTCGGACCGATGACCATCGCCGCCCGGTAGTACTTCAGCGCCGCAGCGCGCCGCGCTGTCCCGCGGCCAGGTCGGCGAACAGAGGCGGAAAATACGCCGCGATCAGCCAGAAGACCGGGGTCGCCAGCCGGTGCCGCGGAGCCAGCAACACGAAAAGGAGCACGAGGCTGGCGAGGATCGCGGCGCCATCGATGGCGGTCCAGACCTGGACTCCGATTTGTTTCGGCAGGAGCGCGATGGGAATGGCCAGTATCGCCACGGGCGGCGGGCTCACGAAGGCATCGAGAGTTCCGGGCGGGGCGATCACATGCGTGCGCGCCAGATAGGCGGCGGCCGCGTCGTACATGTGGGCCGGGTCGGTCAGGTATGCATGCGCTCCTTCCCACATGCCTTCGGTGTCGGGGCGGCGAGGGGTGACGGCCGTGAGCACGACAAGCCTGATCCAGAACACCGCGGCCAGGGCCCAGTAAAAGGCCGGCCACATGAACACTTCGACCGCAGCTTTACGCAGTCGCTCCACTATTCCGTTGGGGGACGTGCCCGCCCACGCCTCCCGACACTGGCGAGCCACACGGGATCCTTCAGGAAGGCGATGAACGCCTGCACCGAAGCCGGCAGCCGCCGGCGGCGCAGATGAACGATGTGCCAGTCGCGCCGGATGGGAAAGCCACGGACGTCGAGCTCTACCAGTCGCCCGCTCGACAGCTCCAGCGCGCACGCGTAGCGAGAGATCACCGCCAGCCCCAACCCTGACTCGACCGCGTGCTTGATGGCCCCGTTGGAGCCCAATTCCATCGCGACGTTGAGCTTGGCGCCGGCTTTTCTCGCGGCCTTCTCCAGAGACCAGCGACTCCCGGACGCCGGCTCGCGCATCACGAACGGCTGATCCGAGAGATCCTTGAGGGTAAGGTTCCGCTTCCCCGCCAGCCGGTGGCCCGCCGGCGCGACGACGACGAGCTCGTCGCCGAGGAACGGAAGGATCGCAAGGTCGGGATCCTTGAGCGCCGGACCGACGATCGCGAGGTCGAGCTCGTTGCGGAGAACCTGCTCCTGGACCCGCGCGCGCGTCCCGATCTCGAGCGAGATGACAATCCCCGGATGCAGCTTCTTGAACGCCCCAAGGGCGGCCGGCAGAAGGTAGATGCCGACCGTCGTGCTCGCCCCGACGCGGAGGCTGCCGCGCTTGATCCCACGCATCTCCTCGAGCGCCAGCGCCGCTTCGTCGAGGACGTCCAGGGTGCGTCGCGCATACGCGTACAGGATCGAGCCCGCCTGGGTGAGTTGAACGCGCTTGCCGAGGCGGTCGAGGAGCGGCATGCCGATGGCCTCCTCGAGCTCTTTGACCTGGTATGAAACCGATGGCTGGCTGAGCCGCAGCTGCTGCGCGGCGAGGCTGAAGCTGCTCAGGTCCGCCACGGCTTTGAATGTGCGCAATTGACGCAGCGTCATTGCGCGGTCGAGGTCGAGCGGAGGGCCGTATTCGGGCACGGCGCCTACCATATTCGGTATGGCCGCCCCCAAGCCAAAGAGCATGTCGCCTGTTCGCCGCACGACTCCGACCGTAGAAGGTGTCGAGGCGCCTGAACGAGCGCCGGCGTCGGTTTCAGAGCAGAGGATCAACCAGTACCGCAAGCGCCGCTACCAGGCTCTGCACACTGAGAACGAAGCCGCGGCGAAGCGGCGGGCCAAAGGGCTGTCGAGCGCGCGCGAGCGAATCGAGATGCTCCTGGACGAGGGCAGCTTCGTCGAGCTCGATCTCTTTGCCACACACCGAGCGCATGGATTCGGGATGGAGGAGCGCAAGATCGCCGGTGACGGCGTGGTGGCCGGCTTCGGCGAGGTCGACCGCCGCCCGGTTGCGGTGTACGCCTATGACGCCACCGTGTTTGGCGGCTCATTGGGCGAGGTCACCGCCGAGAAGATCGTCAAGGTGCAGGAGCTGGCGCTTCGGAATCGGGTCCCGATCATCGGCATCAACGATTCGGGCGGAGCGCGAATCCAGGAAGGTGTCGTGGCCCTGGCCGGCTACGCAGACATCTTCTACCGGAATGTCCGGTCGTCGGGTGTCATCCCCCAGATCAGCGTCATCGCCGGACCGTGCACCGGTGGGGCCGTCTATTCGCCGGCCATCACCGACTTCATCTTCATCGTGGCCGGCCAGGGCTACATGTTCATCACGGGTCCTGAGGTGATCCGCGTCGTCACCGGCGAGCAGGTCAACTTCGAGGAGCTAGGCGGCGGCGACGTGCACAACGTGACCTCCGGCGTCGCGCACTTTCTGCCCAAGACCGAGGAAGAGTGCGCAGCAGGGGTGCGCCGGCTGCTCTCCTACCTACCTTCCAGCAACGGGGAACGGCCGCCATACCTACCGACCACTGACGACCCAGAGCGGGCTGACCCCGAGCTGCAGACTATCGTGCCCGAGGCGCCGAACAAGCCATACGACATGCGCGAGGTGGTGGGGAGAATCCTCGACGGTCGCGAGTTCTTCGAGGTGCAGCCGTTCTTCGCGCCGAACATCGTCGTCGGCATGGGCCGGCTCGGCGGCCACGTCGTCGGTATCGTCGGCAACCAGCCAAAGGTGCTGGCAGGAGCGATCGACATCAACGCATCCGTGAAGGCGGCGCGGTTCATCCGCTTCTGCGACGCGTTCGGAATTCCCATCGTCTCGTTCGTCGACGTCCCCGGCTACCTACCGGGCCGGGACCAGGAGCACGGCGGCATCATCCGGCACGGCGCCAAGCTCCTGTATGCGTATGCCGAGGCGACCGTGCCGAAGCTGGCGGTGATCACGCGCAAGGACTACGGCGGCGCCTACACCGTCATGTCGCCCAAGCAGATGGGGGCGGACCTCAACCTGGCATGGCCGACCGCGGAGATCGCGGTCATGGGACCTGAGGCAGCGGTCAACATCATCTACAAGCGTGAGCTGGCCGCTGCTCCAGATCGGGACGCTCGCCGCAAGGAGCTCGTCGCCGAGTATACGGCACGCTTCGCCAACCCCTACGTTGCCGCGGAGCGAGGCTACATCGATGACGTGATCGAGCCCAGGGAGACGCGCAGGGACCTGATCAGGGGTCTCGAGCTGGGCCTACGCAAGACCGTGGAGCGCCCCTCGCGCAAGCACGGCAACATCCCCTTGTAGAAGAGCACGTCGATGGGTTCGCCCTCCCCGCTCGCGGGGAGGGTCAGGGGTGGAGAGACTCGAGCTAGGAGGGCCGCGCGGTAGGCGGCACTGTCGACAGCGAAGAGCGCCGCACCCGCTCCGACTTACGGCAGAACTCATCCACCGTCGTGATCAGCTCCGCGTGCGACCAGGTCAGCGGGGAAACCGATAGCGGACTCCCCGTGTTCGGATCTAGCTGCTCTGAGAGCAGCCCGCCCTGGATCTGGTGAGCCACCACCCAGTTGATGATGTCGCGAGCCGGCTTGAGGTCGTGCGTGGTCTTGGCGACCGCGATGTACCACTGGGCCATCCAAAGCGTGCAGATGAACCATGGGTTGCCCGGAACCTTGCGCGTGTCCTGCTCGACCTTGAAGTAGTAGTCGTCCTTGTAGCGCCCGATCCCACCCGCCGCCGCGTTGTTCGCGAGCTGGTCACGGATCGCCCCCATCGTCTCCGCGATGCGCGCCTCGTCCGGCGGATACATGCCGAATCGCCACAGTCCGGAAATTGCACTGTCGATCACCATGTCCACGGTCATGGTGCCGTCCTCTTCGACCGCGATCCGCCGAGCAAAACGACCAAGCTCCGGCGAATAGAGATGCGTGTCAGATGCCTCTTTCAGGCGCTCGGCGGCGTCGCGGTAACGCGTCGCAGCCGGAGCGTCGCCGAAGAGCTCGGCAAAGCTGCGTGCGGCGTCTAATCCGCCCCATACAGAGCCCACCGTGAATGCATGAACGCCCCACCTCTCCTCCCACAGGTCCCACGACGGCTGAATCAGACCATTCCTCTGGTCTACATACGAGACCATCCAGTCGGCGGCGGGAAGGATCAGGGACGTGTAGAGGCCGACCACGAAATCGAGGTTGCGATGAATTCGGTAGTGCTGCCACAAGGCCCAGAGCACCAGCCCGGTCTCGTCCTCCTGGATCGGCAGCGTGCGCGCTCCTCGGGCATCGACCCAAGGCAGCCACGAGCTTCCCGGGTTGCCATAGGGCGTGTACTTGTGGAGGAAGAACCCTTCTTCGACCAGCGCGTCCTGGCAAAAGGTGAAGAACTGCCGGACGATGTCCTCATGGCCGGCGCGGTCGAGTGCGTTGGCGACCAGCGCGCCATCGCGTGGCCATGCATATGCATACGTATCGCGAGCGAACTTCGTGATGTCGAAGTCGGTCGACGCGATGACGGCGCCGTGATTGTCGGCATGGGTGCGCGCGGTGAGAATGCTCCTGCGATACAGGTCGGTGACGTCGGCGCCGAGCTCCTCATCGATGTGGCGGTGATCCTTCTCCGACCACACCTGCCAGTACGTCGTCGTGCGTCCGAGGTAGACGTGCGGGCCTCTGCCGATGATCAGGTCCTGTCCATAGGTTGAAACTTCGCTCAGGCGCGCGCCCATGCAAACCCAATGCGTCAGCGTGCGCGGCTCGCCCGGGGCCGCCGGGCCGAACTCGAAGCCGACGGTGCAGTCGACGGAACCCTGTTCGATCGGGTTGCGTCCGAGCACGCCGTCCTCCGCGTCGACCCACGTGCCGGCAAGGCCGTTGCCCTTCTTGCCGGTGGCCCATGTATCGATCCCGAACTCGGGGCCTGAGTTGCCACCGATCAGGAAATAGCGATTGCCTTTGTAGGCGATGATTCCGCGATGTCGCGGGTCATACGCGACTGTGTTGCCGATGTCCGAGCCCTCGATGTACCAGTCGTAGTGGAAAAAAGCGCGGCCCACGTTAAAGCCGGTTTGGCTCGTCACCTCCAAGTTGCGGATGAACCAGTTGCGCGCGAGGTCGACGTAATCGGAAAACTTGACAGTGATTCCTAGTCGCGGGTGCTTCAGCGTGACGTCGGTCACCAGCGAGTCTTCGACGTAACCAAGCTGGCGCTGCCACGCGCTGTCATCGAGCCAGGCGAACCTGCCGTCGATGAAAAACCCTGTGTGGCAGATGTTCCCCATGGTCTGATTGGCGTCTCCGACCCGCGGAAAGTAAATGTCGCGAATCGAGTAGTTGGCATCGAAGCCAACTAACACGTTGCCGTTTCCGATGACGAGGCTTCTAGGCACGGTTTGGTGGCAATGGTAGTGGGGCTGCTCCGGAAAACGCTCTTAACAAGCTGGGTTCCAGGCTGGCCAAGGCGCGCCTAGAATCGCAATCAGCAAAGCCGTCATACCAACATCGGAGCACTACGCCTTGAACAATCCTGCCAGCGCATCGCCGCCACCAATTCGCATCGTCGCCACTCGAAGACGGCGCCGCACGGTCGCTGCCCGGTTACGGGCCGGCGTGTTGGAGCTTCTCGTGCCGGACTGGATGTCGCACGCAGAGCGCCTGAGGTGGGCGGAAGTCATGAGCCGTCGGCTGGAGCGCCGCCTGGAGCGATCCCGTCCGTCCGACGAGCGGCTTGCGAAACGAGCCGCGGTGCTCAATGAACGCCACTTTGGGGGCCGACTGCGCTGGAGCTCGATTGCGTTCGCTGAAATGGCGAACCTGTGGGGTAGCTGCACGTTCACGGCCGGCGCCATCCGCATCGCCTCGCGCGCGGCCTCTCTTCCGGAATGGGTCCTCGACTACCTGCTCGTGCACGAGATGGCGCACCTGGTGCAGAGCGACCACGGGCCTGCCTTCCGCGAGCTCGAGAGCCGCTACGCGCTCAGCGAACGAGCGCGGGGCTACCTGATGGCTCTAGACCACACCGCGACCGAAGCTATGGGATAAGGACAATCTTTTAAGCGCGGAGGAGGACAGAAGTCCTCCCCCGCGATCCCCCATCTCTCCTCGGCCACGCTGGGAGGCGCTTGGCAGGTGCACGCTTGGGGGACGGCCGGAGTGAATCCGGCCTAAAGCTCCACTAAAGATCTATGGAGTAAGGACGATCTTGGTGGCTTCGCGCGCGTCGAACATGCGATACGCCTCCGCAGCCTGATCGAGCTTCATGCGGTGGCTGATGATCACGTCCGGCCTGATGCGACCAGCGGCGATCAGGTCGAGCAGCGGCCTCATGTAAGCCTGGACGTTGCACCAGCCGGCTCGAAACGTAAGCGACTTCAACCAGATGTCGAGGTACGGGAACTCGCCCGTGACCACGCTAGGTACGCCAACCATGGAGATCGTCCCCCCGCCACGCACGCTGCGGATGGCGGTGTCGACGGCCGCTTCCACGCCAACGCATTCGATGCTGGAATCCGCCCCCAGTCCGCCGGTCTGCTCCTGGATCGTCGACACCGGATGGACCTCTTTGGCGTTGATGGGGATACCCCCAAGCTCTTGGGCGACCTCCAGGCGCGAGTCCACCATGTCGACCACAAAGATCCGCGCCGGGCCAAACAGCTGCGCGCACATCGTCGCCATCAACCCGACGGGGCCGGCGCCGATCACCGCCACCGCATCGCCAGGCTTGATCTCGGCCCGCTCAGCGCCGAAGTAGCCGGTGGAAAGGATGTCGCCGACGAAAATCGCCTGCTCATCGCTGATGCCCGAGGGAATCGGCTCCATCGAGTGGTCGGCAAGCGGCACGACCACGTACTCGGATTGCCCGCCGCCAAGATCGCCGTAGTACTCGCCGAAACCGAAGGTGGCCTTGTTCACACACTGGTTGAACCAACCCTTTCGGCAAAGTGCGCAAAGCCCGCATGAGGTGAAGAAGCTGGACACCACCCTATCGCCTGGCTTGAAACGCTTGACCTCGGCGCCGACATCTTCGACCACGCCGACGAACTCATGACCCAGGACCTTTCCCGGACTGATGGGGATGTTGCCATGGTAGATATGCAGATCGCTTCCGCAGATGGCGCCCAGAGTCACTTTGACGAGGGCCTCGCCCGACCCCGTTATCGATGGCTTCGGGACGTCGGTGACGTGGACTTCGCGCTCGCCCCCGTACACAGCTGCCTTCATGGCCGCGATTCTACGGGCGCACCTATCCTTGCGTGGTGCGGCTGAAGGGGGCGGTGGTCGCGATCACCGGCGCGTCGAGCGGGATCGGCGAGGCGACGGCGATGAGGTTTGCGCGCCGAGGATCGCGACTCGCGCTGGGCGCGCGACGCCTCGATCGCCTGAACGCCATTGCGCAGAGATGCCGTGAGCTGGGCGCTCCGGATGTGAGCACGAGGCGACTGGATGTCGCCCGTCCCGCCGACGCTCGTGCATTCGTCGCCGCCGCCATTCGCGACCACGAACGGCTCGACGTCCTGGTCAACAACGCCGGCCTTGGCTGGATGGGCAGGTTCCACGAAATGCCGGAAGACAAGACGGAGGAGCTGGTCGCGACCAACCTCGCGGGCGTGATCGCCACCACCCAGGCGGCGCTGCCGCCGATGCTGGAGCGGAGGCGGGGAGTGATCATCAATGTCGCCTCTGTGCTTGGTTTCAGGGCGGGTCCCTATTCGGCCGTGTATTCGGCGACCAAGCACGCGGTGGTCGGGCTTTCACACGCCCTGCGCGGCGAGCTCTCCGGGACCGGCGTGAAGGTTTGTGTCGTCTACCCCAGCTCGACCAGAACCGAATTCTTCGAGCATGCCGAGGCGCCCATCGGGCCGGTGTACTCCGCGGAGTGGGTGGCCAGGCTCATCGTGCGCACGGCTCGTTTCCCGCGCCGGGACGCGATCGTGATCCCTTACCGCTTCGTGCACCTTACCGAACCGATCTTCGGGGGCCTCGTCGATCACGTCCTCGGTGAGCTGCGGCGCCTGGGCTATCCACGCCTCAGCGGCAGCGGGCTTCCGCCCCGGCGCCCCTGAAACCTACTTCTGCCATGCCTCCAACAGCTTTTCGAGCTGCTTTGCGTTCTTCACCGAATAGTTCGAGTAGTTGTTGTTCATCAGGGCGTGCACCTCTTTGGCGGACTTCTCCATCTCCTTGATGCGCGGCACCCACTCCTTGAGCTCGTCGTCAGAGTAGTCGTAGCGGAAGCGGAGGTTCGGCGGAGCGCCTTTCAGATCCCAGGTCTCGTGGTTGCGGCCGTGAAACCGCACGACGGCGAGCTTCGACGAGGTCACCTCATAAACAGAGGGCATGCTCGTGCTGTGGCCAGGCGGCACATCGACGGCAACGTACGGAATGTCGCGTGTGCGCAAGAACGCAAGCGTGCCTTCGCGATGTCTGGCATCCATCCACTCAGGCTTCCGAAACTCGACTGCGATCTGGAACCCGAACATGCGCTCCTGACACTGCTCGACATACGCGAGGGAGCGAGATGACGGAAAGAACCACGGCGGGAATTGGAAGAAGACCGCGCCCAGCTTGCCGGCCGCCCGCAGCGGCTCCAGGGCTTCGCGGAAACGCTCCCACGATTCGTCGACGAGCTCCGGCGGCATCTGCTCGACATAGATGTTTTTCTCGCGCAGCTTCTCGGGCAGCTTGTCGCGGATGTCCTTGGGCAGCGCCATCGGCTTGGTCGGGTGGTTGGTGAACAGCGAGAAGGACTTGACGTCGAACGTGAATCCAGGTGGGGTGCGCGCAACCCACAGCTCTGAGTTCTCCTTCTTCGGCATCCCGTAGTAGGTGGAGTCCACCTCGACCAAAGGGAACTGGCTGGCATAGAACTGGAGGCGTTCTTCCGAGGATTTCGCGTTCATCGGATAGAACAGCCCGGAGTCGATCAGCGACTTGTCGATCCACCCTGCGATACCGACCTTCACGCCCATGTTCGATCGTGTCACAAGTTCGAAGACGGAGCGATATGATCCCTCCGCCTTAGTCTCGCGGCCTCCGAAGTTCCTTGCATCTTCGCGTCCTAGGCGGTCGGGCGCGGCGGCTTCGCCGCGGCGCTGAAGTCTGCGTCTAGGGGCCCGGCGCAACACATCCTCCCGCGCTTCGCGCGGGGACCCCAAATGTATGCGTTCCTCGTTGCGCCACCCTATCCTTGGCTCCGACCGCCGATGCCGCGAAATATGCTGCGGACCTCGGGTCCGCGAGACGTGGGCCGCTACATCCGCTACTGGTACACATACCGCACGTTCGTGGCGGTGCTCGTCGCGCTGGTTGTGAGCGGATCCACGTACTGGCTCTACACGCAGCAGGTCGCGTGCGACAACCGGAGCTCCGACTGCGCAGTCAACATCTCGGTGCACCCAGAGGATCGCTTCGTCGGAGCATCCAGCCCGGACAAGCAGGTTGTGATCGTCGGCATCGACAACAAGAGCGTGCAGGCATTAGGCCAGTACCCCCTTCCCCGCAGCGTGTACGCGGCGGCGCTGCAGACGCTCGAGAAAGATGGCGCGTTGGTGGTGGGTTTCGACGTCAGCTTCCCAGACGCGCGGGACGGGCAGGGCGACGCCCAGTTCGCTCGCGCTCTCCGGGAGAGCGCAATACCGGTGGTCCTCTCCTATCCGGCCGGCGGGCTCGATCCCGGCGCCGGCAAGCTCATCCAGCAGTCTGATTCCGGAATCGACGAGATCCCGTTGAAGCCGTTCCGCTGCGCGGACGGCAATCCCGATTCCAGGACGCCGTGCCAGCAGCCGATCAAGAACGTGATCCTGGCCTCAACCGACCTTCAGCTGGATGCCGACGGCGTGGTCCGGCGGGTGCCCCTCTTCGTCCAGCCGGCGTGCTTCGGGCTGGGCACCTGCACGACAGCCGTGATCAACACCTTCGCGTTCGCAGCATACCGCGCCGCCAACGCTGGTACGGACCCTTCCAGCGGGCCAACCCTGCAGGAGTCAGGCGACCGAGCGAGCTATGGCTCGATCTGGTCGGCTCATGTCGATGGCACGGGCTCCGCATTGATCAACTTCTCGGGACCGCCGGGCAACTACGCGAGAAACGGGCAGTACGTCCATTTGAGTGACGTGGTGAGCGGCGCGGTGTCGCCAGACCTGATCAAGGGCAGCATCGTGCTGGTGGGCGCGTACAACCTGTCCGGCGTCAACGACTCACAGCTCGTGGTGACCAGCGCCGGCAGCAACGGCACCCTCCCGATGGCGGGTGTCGAGCTGCATGCAAATGTGGTGCAGATGCTGGACGGGGCCGCGCCTGCTCCGGGCAACCCATCGAAGCTGCTCACGCATGAGCCTGCGTGGGTCATCGCGCTGGTTACCCTGGCGCTTGCTCTGCTCATGGCCGTGATCGTGGCTCGCGTGTCGGTGCTGCGAGGCCTCCTGGCCACCGTCGTCGCGCTGGTGGTCTTCACCCTCGCCATGGCGTATCTCGCCGCGAACAACGGCTTTGTCCCCGACCTGTTCCACCCCTGGCTGGCGATGTCAGTCACGTACACAGGGGTGACGGCTTATCGCGTCCTCTACGAGGACCGCGAGCGGCGCAAGGTCACCTCGCTGTTCGGGCAGTACCTGAAGCCTGAGATCGTGAGGCAGCTGGCCAAGACGCGTGGCGGCGTGGCAGACATCATGCTCGGCGGCGAACGCCGCGACCTGACGCTGCTATTCGTCGACATCCGCGGTTTCACATCGATGTCGGAGTCGATGTCAGCGCACGATGTGACCGAGCTGGTTCAGATGTATCTCGACCATCTGAGCGGGATCATCTTCAAGTGGGACGGGACTCTGGACAAGTACGTCGGCGACGAGATCGTGGCTTTCTGGAACGCACCTCGAACGCAGGACAATCACGCGCTGCTAGCGGTGCGCTGCGCGTACGACCTCGTTAACCGGGCTCCTGAGCTCCAGGCCAAGCTGCTGGCCAAGGGTCTCCCGCCCGTACGGTGGGGCATTGGCATCAACACCGGCCCGGCGGTGGTCGGCAACCTGGGCTCCCGCAGCCGCATCCAGTACACGGCGCTCGGGGATACTGTCAACACGGCGGCCCGCTTCTGCGCGAGCGCGCCGGCCTTCCACGTCTTGATCGGGCAGGCGACATACGACGCGTGCAACGACTACATCGCCGTCGACCTCGTGCCGGGGGTCCAGCTGAAAGGCAAATCGGCTGAGACCTTTCGCATCTATCAAGTGGTTGCGATTCGCGAAACGCCCAACTCGCAATGGGTGCAGTTCCCCACCGAGATGGCGGCTCAGGCCCATCAGGGATTCGCCCAGCAGTACACGCAGAAGTCGATCCTTGCCGCCGCCAACGCGGAGTCAAAAGACATCCTGGTCGGCGCCGAGGCTGAGGAAGCGCTGGCGGGCCAGGCAGCGCAGGCGCCGCCGACCCAGAGCCCGTAGGTTACCGGGCGAGCATCAATACCAGTATCCAGGTCAGGGGCAGCAGCCCCAGCGCTCCACCGACCAAGCCCATGCAGCCGGCGGTCTTTTTGGCGGCCGCCCGGACCGGAGGTGTCGGGTTGTACACGGATTGAACGGGCTGGCCCGGCATCGGAGATGCCGCGGGCATGACCGGCATGCCCGCAATGGCTGGAATCGCCCCCGGGTAGGGAGTCGCGCCCGGCGCCATCTTCGTGAGGTCCGCGCCGGGCTGCAGGCTCCGCAGCCAGCCGGGCGTCAGCCGGTCGGCGATGCGAGTCATCGCATCGTCGAATTCCTGTCCCGTCTGGTAGCGGTCTTCCGGCCGCTTGGCGAGGGCTTTGAGGATTACTTCCTCTAGGCCGAGGTCGAGCCCGGGCCTGTGCACCGATGGCGGCTTTGGCGGAGCCTGCACGTGCTTCGCCATCAGCGTGAAGGGGCCGTCTGCTTCCGAGGCCGTGAACGGCGGCTGGCCGACCACGAGCTCGTAGAACATGATCCCAGCCGAGTAGAGGTCGCTTCGTCCATCGACCTTGCTGGACGCAACCTGCTCAGGCGACATGTACTGCGGCGTCCCCACCGTGGTTCCGGTCTTGGTGGCGGTCGAGCCTGCGCCTGAGTCGTCCATCAGTCTCGCGATGCCGAAGTCCGCGACCTTGACGTCGCCCTCCTCGGAGATCAAGACGTTCTCCGGCTTCATGTCGCGGTGGACGATCGCGCGCTTGTGCGCGTAGTCGAGCGCCTGAAGCACGCCGTGCATGATCGCAAACGTCTGCGGGAGCGGGAGCGTGCTCTGGTTGAGACGGTCGCGCAGCGATTTCCCACGCACGAACTCGAGCACGATGTAGTTCGCGTCGCCGATCTGCTCGAGGTCATGGACCTGCACCAGGTTGGGATGACTCGCGCGGGCCATCACCTGCGCTTCCTGCATGAATCGCTTCAATGCGACCGGGTCCGCGATCGCGGACTGGATGAGCTCCTTGATCGCGACTTCGCGGCCAAGCCCAGGTTGCTCTGCCAGGTACACGGCGCCCATGCCGCCTCGTCCAAGTTCGCCTTTGACGATGTACTTCCCGATCCGGCGCTCCGCGGGTTGGGCTTGGGGGCTGGGCGCCGCCGGCTGGGCGGGCGAAATGTGGGGTATGGGAATCAGACGCATTGTGGCCTCGACGGCGTACGGGTCGGGCGGTGGCGATGGTGGCGGTGCGGTCGACGGAGGAGCCCAATCGGGCACTTCAGGTTGCTTCGGGTCGGGAGGAGCGCCGGGGGCCTGACCCGAATCGGTCATCTCGCCCGCGAGACTAGCAGAGTATGTTCGGCGGCAGTCACGCTTCGGACGATCGGGCCAAAGTATGGCGTTTTGGCGGCCACCGACCCATAATCGGGCCCGCACAGACCAGCTTTTACAGGAGGGTATCCATGTCGCAGATCCCGCCCCCGCCTCCCGGACAGCCGGCTCCCACTGGTGGGTCGGGCGCAGTGGGAAGCAATAAGAACCTCTATACGATTCTTGCCTGGGCACTGCTGCCGCCAATCGGAAGTCTGATTTTTCTTTTCGTCGGGAAGGACGACCCCGACGTCAAGTACAACGCCGCCCAGGCGCTTGTGATCCACGGCGGCGCGTTCATCGTTTGGCTGATCCTATGGGTGCTCACGATCATCGTCCTGCCGCTTGTCTTCCTGCTGCTTCTATGGGATGTCGTGTGGTTCGCGATCTGGGTCGTGGGCCTGATCATGGCGCTCCAGGCGCAGGGAGGGCGGGTCAACTTCCCGGTCCTCGGACCGCTGGCGGCGTCTTACGTGCCGATGGTGGAAGGGTGGGCCAAGTAATCACCTGAGGGGGTGAGTCCAAGAGGCCCCGCCTGCGGCGGGGCCTCTTGTTTTTCAGATCTCTGTCAGCTCCTGCAGGGTTTTCTCGATGCCAGCCCGCATCTCGTCGCGCTCCTCGCGCAGCAGAGTCGCCTCGGCGCGAGCCGTCGCGAGCTGATGCCTGAGGCGCTCCACTTCGGCATCGAGCTCCTTCATTCGCGGGTCCGGCCCTGAGGAGCCCTCGCGCGTCTCCGCGAGCTCCATGCGCGCTCGTTCCAGCAAGACCTTCAGCTCGCGCCTCTCCGCAAGGAGCTCCTGGACGAGCGATTCAGCCGGCTTTTTCGGCTCGCTCGACATAGCGGCAAAGTCCGGGCTGAAATTCACGCAGGCGTAGGTGCTCCATCTCGCCGCGCAGGTAGCGCGCTTTGATCCCGAGGCTCTCTATGCCTTTGATGCCCTCGTAGGGGAAGCGATAGAGCTTGCCGGAGTCGATCAAGATGCACAGCGAGAGTTTTTCGCCGTCCTTCTCGATGACGTGCTTGTAGCAGGGCACGTTCCTGCGGGCGATCTCGGACTTCTTGAGGCCGCCCACCCTTCCAAACAGCACGTCGACAGGGCTCCGCATGCATTGCGAATGCTATCCGAGGAGCGACAGCTGCTTGGGTGGCGGTGGCGGCTCTAAGCGAATGGTTCGGCGATCTGCTACGCCGTGAAGGGCTCGCAACCGCGCCACCTCTTTCATGGGTGCTTCGCTCAGCGCCGACGGCAAGTACTGGCGATCGAGATATGCCCGCTCATATCGGGGCACAAGCTCCGGCCACTGCCTGGCGAGCACCGACATGAAGTGCTGGCGCGTGCCGTCGCGGAGGTGCAGCATGCCCGCCCAGAGGTTGGCAGCCCCCGCGGCTCGCGCGGCCTTGATCACGGCCTCCAGGCGATCTGGACGGTCCGAAAGGCCGGGCAGGATGGGCGCGATGGCCACGCCGGCCTTGATACCAGCCGTGACCAAGCGTTCGAGGGCGCGTAGTCGTTGCTTGGGATGGGCCGTGCCTGGCTCAGTGCGTCGCCACACGTCGTGATCCACGGTTGGAATGCTGAAGGTGACCGTGAGGTCCGCACGCTTGGCGAGCTCGGTGAGCACGTCGATGTCGCGCACGATCATCGGGCCGCGTGTGATTAATCCGGTGGGATTGGAGAACGCGAGCAAGGCCTGGAGGCACTGGCGCGTGAGTCGATATTTCCCTTCCGCCGGTTGGTAGGGATCGGTGGCTGCTCCGATCACCACCAGCTCCTGCCTCCATGAGCGCTTCGAGAGCTCGCTGCGGAGGACTCCGGCGACGTTGACCTTTACACGCACCGTGCGGCCGTAGCGGTCGTCGAACGGCCGGTCGGCACGCAGCTCGTAAGCCCGGACATAGCAGAACGCGCACCGGTGCTCGCAGCCGATGTAGGGATTGAGCGACCACTGGAAGCCCATCCCCTTCACCGAGTTCAGCGCCGACTTGCACTGGATCTCGAGGTACTCGACGTCGGTGAGCCGGGCCTCGGGGGAGTCCATCCCGCGATGATAGAACAAATGTTCGTCGGCGTCTTAACAAGCAGGGTTGGAGGCCGGCTCGGATAGGAGTTGAATTCCCGCAGGCAGGCCGGAGGGGGAGGGACCGGAAATCGAGGGAGGGCCCCTAGAGGTGTGTCAGTTTTTCTTGCCGCCCTTCGGACGCGTGGTCGACGACGGACAGAAGTCATTGAGGACACATTCCTCACAGCGCGGACGCCGTGCCAGGCACACCCGCCGCCCATGCAGGATCAACCGCAGCGATAGCCCCGTCCACTCCTCTTTGGGCACCATCGAAATGACCTGCCGCTCGATCTTTTCCGGGTCCCGCGTCGATACCAGCTTGAGCCGGTTCGTGAGCCGGATCACGTGGGTGTCGACCGCAAACCCCGGCTCGTTGAACCCGACGCCGAGGATGACGTTGGCCGTCTTGCGACCGATTCCGGGAATCTTGAGCAGGTCCTCCATGGTCCCTGGCACCTCGCCCCCGAACAGCTCTACCAACGTCCGGCTAGCGGCGATGATCCTTTTCGTCTTGGCGCGGAAGAAGCCCGTCGGCTTGATGATCGCCTCCACCTCGGCGGGATCCGCGGCGGCGAGATCGAACGGGGTCGGGTAGCGGGCGAACAGCTTCGGCGTGACCAGGTTCACCATCTTGTCGGTCGTCTGGGCGGACAGGATCGTCGCGATCACCAGCTGGAACGGGTTCTCATTCACGAGCTCGGTCACAGCTGGATAGAGGTCTCGGAGTCGCTGGACCGTCAGCAGAGCGCGGGTCCGCGCCCCGCGCGGAAGACGGGGCAGGGGCGGAGTTCTCTTCTTTTTTCTAGGAGGCAAGGAGCTTGCGCGCGACAGCCGCCACCTGCGCACCGTCGGCGCGCCCCGCAAGTCGCGCCGTCGCCGCCTTCATCACCGCGCCGAAGGCCTTGGGGCCGTCGGGCTTCAGCTCGGCGATCACGGCACGCACCTCCGCCTCGACCTGCTCGTCGCTCATCGCGGCGGGGAGGTAGCCGCGCAGGATGGCCATCTCAGCCTCCTCCCGGCGGGCCGCATCCTCGCGTCCTCCATTGCGATACGCCTCGATCGCGTCCTGGCGACGCTTCACCTCCTTGCGGACAACGCGCTCCACAAGAGCGTCATCGATCGACCCGCCTGCGCCGGCTTCCTTGGTCGACCGCACGACCTCGCTCTTGAGGAGGGACAGCGTGTTCAAAGTGAGTTCGTCACGGCGCCGACGCGCGTCCACGAGCTCCGCCTGGAGGCGATCGTAGAGGGGCATGGCGGCGATTGTCACACATGCACCGATCGTGGACCGATCACGGATAATCGGCGCCTATGGTCCTCCTGATCGGACCGTTCGTCGCCGCGGTCGGCCTGGTCGCCGTGTTCTTCGTGATGCGCCACAGATCGGTGCAGACGAAATCGATGTACTCGTCGCGGCGGGCTCAGATCGAGCGCAAGGTGCGCGCGGCCCGCCAGCGCACTCTCACGCCGACCGGCAAGAGCGCCGCATCGGCAGCCCCGCAGACCTTCGTCAGTCCTGGAATGGAAGCCAAAGGCGCGATCCCGACCGCCACGTGGGGCGCGCCCACGGTCGGACCCGCGCCCGTGGCGCCGCCCGGACCCGAACCGGTCTGGGAAGTCGGGCCCACCACACCGGCACCGAGCGTGCCGCCGCCGCCCGCCGCACCCGAACCCAGGCCCCCTACGTTCGCGCCGCCGGAATCTCCGTATGCGCCGGCGCCGCAGCAGGAGGTTTGGAGTCCCGCTCCTGTCGAATCTTTTGAACCGGTCGCACCTCCCAGGCCCGAGCCGGCGGCTGCACCGGTTGAGACCCCGGCGGGCGCCGGTGCGTCGTGGTCGATCGTATCGGACAGCAAGGACGTCACCGAGGAGGCCGTCACCGGCGCCAGCAAGAAACGGAAAAAGGACAAGAAGGCCGACACAGGGTCGTGGCAGCTCGCTTCGGGCGGGGCGCCCGGGGATGAGGGCGTGGACGAGATCAAGGTACCGAGCTCGGCCATCGCGGTCGCGCAGTACGCGGTCCTGGTAGTGGGACTGGTAATGGTGCTGATCGGCGTGTTGGTCATGGTTGCCAACGCGCACGTCACCTAGAACGCTTTCAGGATCTCCTGGGCCAGGGCCATGCCCCCATCAGACATGATCGTGTCGCCGACGATCACCCGATAGCCCATCGCTTCGATTTCACCGGCGACGCCCGCGTCGCGCTCGTCAACAACGAACGTTCCAGCCACGGGCAAGTAGCCGCGGGCCACCGCCTGCGGGGAAGCCTCCGAACCGAGCGCCCGAAGCATCTCAACCGTCGGTCCCTTCAGCGCTACGCCGGCAACGATCGGCGTCACCGCAACGGTGCGCTCGCGATCGAGCTGGCGGCCGATCACCTGGAGGATTGGACCAATCGAGATGAGGGGGTTCGACGGACCGATCACGACGACGTCTGCATCGGCGAGCGCGGCCCTCACCTCAGTAGTGCTTGCGGCCGAGTCCCCGCCGGCGATCTCGATCGAGTGGAGCGCCGGAGCCAGCCGCTCCCGCACGAAGTACTCCTGGAATGAAAGAGTTCCGCGGTCCGTCACGAAACGCGTGCGGACCGTGTCATCGGTCATCGGCAGAACGCGGGTCGACAACGACAATCGCCGGCACAATTCGAGCGACGTCTCGGTCAGGCGGCAGCCGCGGCTGAGCATCTCGGCACGAAGCACGTGCGTGGCCAGGTCGCGATCGCCGATTCGAAACCATGTCGGCTCGCCCAAACGGCCCAGCGCTTCGAGCGCCTGGAAGGTGTCTCCCTTTTGCCCGTAACCGGCTGCATCGTCGAAGATGCCCGCGAGCCGGTAGATCGTCGCATCGACATCCGGGCTGACGAGCAGTCCCCAGAACTCGTCGTCGTCCGCGGTGTTGGCGATCACCGTGAGGTCGCCCGCGGGAAGGAGCGATTGGAAACCGGCGGCCAGCTTCGCGCCGCCCGTGCCTCCAGCGAGGACGACCGCCTTCATCGGAACACATCCTCCGCAGCAGGTCGGATGAGGTCTCGGCCGTGACCGTCACCGACCAGCTCGAGGCCGCGTACGACCACGACGGGTGCACGCGCGGTCTTGCGCATGACCAACCCGGCCGCCGACGCAAGGTCGTCGGCGATCGCCAGCACCGTCGCATGCATCTCCCTGCCCGCATCATCCGGCGTCCCGCGTAGGTCGATCAAGGCCGGCAGCCCGGCGATCCCGAGTGCGACGTTGACGATGCCCAGCCGCCACGGGCGGCCGAATGTGTCCGAAACGATGACACCGACATCGACTCCGGTGAGGTCGTGAAGGCGGCCGCGGATGCCGCGCGCGCTTGCATCCGGATCCTCTGGCAGCAGAGTGACGATGCCGGGATCGCCCGTGTTCGACTGATCGACACCAGAGTTGGCGCACACAAAACCGTGGCGCGTCTCGGTTATCAACACTCGCTGCGATCGAAGAACTCGCACGCTCTCATCGAGAATCACCTGGACCAGGCGAGGGTCCGGCAGCGCGACGAGCTGTTTGGCGATGCGCTTCGCCTCGTCGCCGGCAGTGACCGTGTCCAGGTTGCGCAACCTGCCTTCCGACTTCGAGACCACCTTTTGGGCGACGACGAGCACGTCGGCCGCCTTCAACTTCGCGTGCGAGCTGATCAGAGCGCCCAGGTCGTCGCCAGAGTGGACCTCCGGAAGGCCTTCGACTGCGAAAAGTTCGAGGCTGTTCACACCGCCCGGCGCAGCCGAGCGAGGTCGGCCGGCTCATCCAGGTCGAGAGCCATCGCTGCAGAGCGATGAAGAGTGAACTGCACGCCTTTGCCATCAGCCTCGCGCCGGAAGGCCGCGAGCGAGTCCGCCCCGAAATGCAGCCCGATTGCTCGCGGTGGATGGAGGTACAGCGCGTTGGTTCCGCCGCGGCCGGCCGCTGGCACGGCCACCACAGCGGGAACCTCGAGCCGGTCCGCCTCGTCGAGGAGCAGGCGCACGGCCCTCTTGGTCACGAGCGGGAGGTCGCTTGACAGCAAGAGCACCGCGCTCGCCCCGCCCTTGATCGCATGCCCGATGCCTCGCTGCGCGGCGACGTTCTGACCTTCCTGGCGCGGCTCGACAAGAACCTCAGCGCCGAGGCCTCGCGCCAGCGATGCGGCTTCTTCGCTTCCTGCCACGACCAGCCGCCGGTCGCCCGCCGAGGCGGCGCGAATCGCGCGCGTGGCGTTACGCCGCGCGAGTTTCCGTCGTTCCGCCAGGCCCAGCGCGGGCCCGAGCCGCTGCTTGGCGGAGTCGAAGTCCTTGACGAGGACGATGACCCAAGTGCTCATGCCTTCCCCCATCGCTCGCGGATCCGGGGCAAGATCTGTGAGCCGTAGAGCTTCAGGAATCGTGACTGGTCGTTTCCTGGCGAGTGGAAAACGAGGTGGTTGAAGCCGAGCTCGACGTAGGGTCGCAATTGCTCGAGGTGCTCGTCTGGGTCGTTCGACACCAGCCAGCGGCGATGGGCGACGGCTTCGACATCGCGCGCGAGCCTCTCCATCTCACGCGGATCGTCGACCCCGGCCTTCACCTCCGCGGGCAAGGCCAGTGCGGCCCAGATCTTGGTGTCCTCCATCGCGCGTGAGCGATCCGTGCCATAGGAAACCTTGACCTCGATCGTCTTGTCGAGGGCTGAAGGGTCGCGCCCTTCAGCGGACGCACCTTCGGCAAACGAAGGCAACAGCTGGTCCGAGTAGAGCTCCATGCCCTTGCCCGAGGTGCAGATCAGGCCGTCGCCCGCTCGGCCGGCGTACTTCGCAACCTGCGGGCCGCCGGCGCCGATATAGATGGGAATCGGCTCCGATGGCTTGTCGTAAATCGTTGCTTTACGCGTGTGGTAGAACTCGCCGTCGAACGTCACACTCTCTTCAGTCCAGAGCAGCTTGATGAGCTTGACCGCTTCGCGCAGGCGCGCGAACCGTTCCTTGTTGTCCGGCCATGCGATACCGAGCGCGCCCTCGTTGAGGTGCTCACCGGTGCCAACGCCGAGGACGATGCGACCAGGGTTGAGCGCGCCCAGAGTTCCGAATGCTTGCGCCACGATCGCGGGGTGGTAGCGGAAGGTCGGCGTGACGACCGAAGTCCCGAGAAGAACTTTCTGCGTGCGCTCCCCGGCCGCGGCGAGCCAGGCGAACGCGAAAGGGGCGTGGCCGTCGGAGTGCCGCCACGGCTGGAAGTGATCGCTGACGAACACGCTGTCAAAGCCGTTTTGCTCCGCCTCGACCGCGAAATCGAGCAAGCCGCGTGGAGCGAACTGTTCGGCCGAAGCCTTGTACCCAAGCCGGAGCATGTCTAGATGAAACTCAGCGCCGGTAATAACGCTTCCAGCTGAAGCCGATGCCGCCTGCGGCGGCCGCGGCCAGGACCACACCAAGCGCGATCAGGCTGTGGCTGTCGAACTTGTCGGCCGCGCTCGTGATCATCAGCGCCAGCACCCCCAGCGCAAGCACCATGACGATCAACAGCGTCGCCGCGCGGTAACGCTTCACAACGCTAGCTTAAGGGCCCGATGAATGAGCCACCGGTCGTCCGCCTCGCCACGGTGACCTCGACCCAGGACGTTGCGCGGGACCTCCCCATTGGGTCCGTGGTCGTTGCGGACCACCAGACCGCAGGCCGCGGAAGGCTTGCGCATCGATGGGAGGCGCCGCCAGGTACAGCGCTGCTGGTCTCGTTCGTCCTGAATCCGAACCCATTGCTCAGCCTCGCAGCCGGCGTCGCCGCCGCCGAGGCTTGCGGCGGCGACGTGCGGTTGAAGTGGCCCAATGATTTGCTTCTCGCGGGGAGCAAGGTCGGTGGGATCCTTATCGAAGCGACGCCCACGAAGGCCATCTGCGGCATCGGGATCAATCTGACCTGGGCGCCCGATGGCGCTGCGCAGCTTGATCAGCCGCGCGAGCAGCTGCTCGAGAGGTTGCTCCGAGCAATCGAGCGCTGGAGCTCGGCGGCGCCCGGGGAGGTGCTGAGCAGGTGGCGCGAGCTCTCAGACACAATCGGAAAGAGGGTTCGAATCCAGCTGCCGGATCGGGTCATCGAGGGAACCGCCGGCGACATCGACTCGAGCGGGAACCTGCTCGTCGATGGTGAGCTCGTCAGCGCCGGGAGCCTGTCAGTCCTGGACGGCTGACATCAAGGCTGCAATCTCAGGCAGCACCGCTCCGGAACGCCCACGGATGATCACCTTGGCGAGTCGGTCCAGGTGCGTCGGCTCGGCGTTGACAACGACAAGTTCCGCGCCGGATTCCACCGCCGCGAACGGAATCTGGGCGGCGGGGTAGACCACGAGCGATGAGCCGACGACCAGCATCACGTCGGCCGCCCTTGCGAGCGCGAACGCCTCCTCAACCGCAAGGATCGGCATCGCCTCTCCGAACAGCACAACGGTCGGCTTCAGAAAGACGCCTCCACAAGTCTTGCAGCGGGGCGGCATTTCGAAGTCGAGTCTCGACTGCACATCTGCGCGCCTCTCACGTGCTCCGCAGTCGAGGCATTGCACCATCCGGCCCGAGCCGTGCAGCTCGATCACGCGGTGGTTGCCCGCATCCTGGTGCAGTCCATCGGTGTTCTGGGTCACGACCCCAACCAGGTGGCCGGCTCGCTCCAGAGCCGCCAGCGCCATATGGCCCGGGTTCGGCCGAGCGGCGAGCACGGCGGGTCCGCGCTCCTTCGACACCTTCCAGTACGCGCTTGGATCCTCGAGGAAGCTGTCGATCGACGCCACCTTGACGGGGTCGTATTGCGACCAGATGCCGCCCGCACCTCGAAAGGTCGGGATCCCGCTCTCGGCCGAGACACCGGCTCCGGTCAACGCGACCGCACTGCGCGAGCCGCACAGCATCTCGGCTGCCCGCTGGACGCTCATGCCCCCGCTATCTTAGGAGGGGTGCGGCTGAGCGGCCTCGAATCCCAGCGGACGCTCGCCATCTACGTCGCGGCTGGGGCTGCGTTCGCTGCACTCGCGGCGCGCGGACTCACGATTCCTCTCTACGCACACGAGCTCGGCGCCGACAGGTTTCAGGTTGGCGCGTTGTTTTCGGTGGCTACGCTGGCGGCCGCAGTGCTGTCGATGCCGTCAGGTTTGCTCATCGACCGCTTCGGCGCGCGTTCCCTTCTCGTCTTCTCGATCGTCGTCATGGCGGGCTCTCAGCTCGCCGCCGCCGCCACGACGACCGTCTTTCCTCTTTTCGTCTGGCAGGTCGTCGGTGGGCTCGGGTCGGGCGCTCAGATGGCGGCGCTGCTATCGGCGGTGACCGAATCGGTGAAGAGCGGCCGGCTCGGCCGCGCGATGGGCTGGCTGACCTTCTCGATGCAGGCAGGTTTCTTCATCGGACCCTCCATCGCCGGGTTGCTGCTGAACTGGCTGGACATCCGGACCGACCTGGCCGTGACCACGGCCGTGCTGGTCTTCGCAGTCCCGGGCGCCGTCTTGGCAAGTGGTACCCGCCAATCGTCACAGCGCGGCCTATCGCTGAAGGAACCGTTGCGGGCCCTGGTCGCTCAACGTGCATTCGTGCCGGTCGTTATCGGGCTGGTGGCTGCGACGCTTACCTGGGGCACGATCGGTGCCTTTCTACCGATCTTCGGCAAGGAAGCCCTTCGATTGCCGAGCGCGCAGGTCGGCCTGCTCCTTGCCCTGCAAGCTGTGGCCAATGGAGCCTCGCGGATTCCGGGTGGAAGGCTGGTCGACCGCGCCAGGAATCGCTGGCCGATCGTGCTTGTCGGCGTGCTGGTTTGGTCGGCGGCCGCCGTGGTCCTCGGTCACCTGTCTGGCTTCTGGGGACCAGCGATCGTCTTGATCGTGGCGACGCCGTTCATGGCCACCGTCTACGTGGCGATCGGAGTCGTGTTCGCCGACCTCTCGGCGCAGTCGACGCGCGGCGTCGCCATGGGCATGTATGGCACGGTTCTGTTCCTGGGCCTTGCCGCCGGACCGTTGGTATTCGGCCCCGTGGTCCAGAGCTACGGCTATGCCGCGGGCTTCACAGCGTGCGCCGCGGTCGCGGTAGCGCTCGTGCTGGTGATGGCCGCACTCCACGCGGAACCGCTGCGCCGGCGCGCCGAGGTGAGTTTGCCTCCGCCCGCGCCTGGGACTTGAGGAACTCGTCGAGAACGAGCCGATGACTCGGAAACGCCAGCGGCGGCAGCGAGTCGAGCGGGAACACCTTCACCTCGAGCATCTCCGAACCCGGCTTGAGCTGCGCGCCATCGACTAGACGGGCGCTGTAAGCGACGCCGACGATGCTGTTCGCGTCCTGCTTGGAGACGTGGTACACGCCGACCAGGGATGTCAGCTCGACCGCGGCACAGATCTCCTCCGCGCATTCGCGCACGGCCGCATCGGCGGGGTGCTCATCATGGTTGACAAACCCGCCAGGTAAGCACCACAACCCGTAACCAGGCTCGATCGAACGGCGGCCCAGGATCACGCCGCCATCAGCCTCGACGACGACGGCCGAAGCGACCTTCGGGTCTCGCCACAGGACGAAGTCGTCGTTGGGGCATGCCTCCAGCTCGCGGCCTTCGATGATGCGTCGCTCCAGCTTGGATCCACATCGGACGCAGAAGTGGGCCATCAGCCCACGAGGTTACGCGTGCTGCTGCTGCTTGGAGGGTGCCGCCTTCATGTCGACGACGCGCACCTGGTTGCGGCCGCCCATCTTGGCCGTGTACAGGGCCTGGTCGGCGCGTTCGATCAGCGATGTGAAAAGCGCCGCCTCGCTGGTGGCGGCGACCCCGATGCTGATCGTGAGTTTCAGGCCGCCAGGGAACGTGTGAGCTGCGACCTTGGCCCGAATGCGTTCCGCGAGAATCCGTGCACCGGCCTCGTTCGTCTCGTGCAGGATGAGGGCAAACTCCTCACCGCCATATCGCGCGCAGACATCGGATTCGCGCGCGCCAGTGCTGAGGATGGACGCGAGCTCTGCAAGCACCGCATCCCCCTGAAGATGGCCATACGTGTCGTTGACCTGTTTGAAGTGGTCGAGGTCGACCATCAAAAAAGCGATTGGCTTGTGATGGCGGCGGGCCCGCTGCATCTCTTTCAAAAACTGCTGAGCGAGGGCGCGCCGGTTTGGCAGTTTTGTCAGCTCGTCGGTGAGGGCGTTCTCCTCCTGGGCCTGGAAGAGCTGCGCGTGCCGGATGGCGATCGCGGCCTGTGAAGCGACACCGATCAGGAGGTCGCTCTGGTCCTCGGTCAGCTCACGCCATGCGTTCAGGTAGAGCTCGAGCGCGCCCATCAGCTGGCCGGAGCGCTGCACTGGCACGACGAGCACGTGCTGAGGGTGGCCGCCGGCCTCGAGGCCGGGTGCCGTCTCCTCCGCCAACCGGACGACGACGGGCCGCATGGCCGCCAATGCTGAGCGCAGTGGCTCTTCGCTGAGGGCGCGAACAGTCCCGCGGGGGCGATGCGTGAGTCCGTACTGTGCCTGGCGGCGCATCTCGGTCTTGCCTGGCACGACGAGGTACATCGCGCCCGCAACCGCGCCCATGATGCGTCCCGCGTGCCTGATCGCCACATCGAGCACTTCCTCGAGGCCGAGCGACGAGTTGACCGCGGACGCCATAGCTAGAAGGAGCGCCGCGCGGTCGCGGGCTCCACTCTCATCCTCGAGGGCGCCCTGGAGGCGATGGGTCATGCCACGCATGCGCATCAGTGCGAGGGTGAGGAGGACCACCGCGACGATGAACATCACGGAGGTCACCAGCAGAACGGCCGAAATATCGAGCAATAAGTCCTTCCGGGTTGAAGTCGTCCTAGGTTAACGCCGGGGGACGCAAACTTGATCCCGCTATACTCGCTCCCGACCTGGAGCCGATCTCTTTCGACGACCTGCCCCTCGGCGGCGAGTGGACGACCCGGCGGCGCACCATCTCGGAGTCTGAGATCGCGCTGTTCGCCGCGGTGGCGGGCGATTTCTCCCCCCTCACGATCGACGTCGTCCATGCCGGGGCCCGCTTCGCCCCCCCTGCGCTCCTGGTCGCCGTCGCCATTGGGTTGGGGACGATGGATATGCCCGTTCCCTCCATAGCCGAATGGGAGTGGGTGAACTGGAAGTTCCCAAGGCCGGTGAGGGCCGGCGAGACAATCTACGCGCGCTGGACGCTCACCCAGAAGCGGCCCCCTGTGGGCGGCGCGCCCACCGCGATCGTGGTGTGGCGCGTGGACGTCCATACCGCTGACGGGGCGCTCTGCGCCGAGGGTGAGGTCGGAGCAAGCGTCCGACGCCGCGCTCAGGCAGCCCGCCAGGCGGCCGCCGAAGGGGTCCCAGCCGCTCCTCCCGCGTCGCGAAGGCGCCGAGGCCGCCGGTCGCCCCCCGCGCCCAAGGTCGCCGAGGCTCCTGCGCCGCCAGTCGAGCCGGCAGCCAAGGTTGCCGCCTCGGAGAAAACGGGTACCGCCAGGCGGCGGCGCAGGCGCCGTCCCCGGTCGAGCCCGTCGCCTGGCCAGAACGGCCCTTCCGCCCCGCATCCGGCACCGGCCGCCGAGCCGGCGCCGCCGCCACCGGTCACCGTTTCGGCATCTACTACTTCAACTGCCGCGCCCGGCGCGCTCAGTCGCGTGATCAAACGACTGCGCCGGACCTAAAAGTCAGGCGGGCGCTTCCAACGCCTCGATGTATTCGATGACGCGGCGGGTGAGCTGCGACGGGGTCGAGGCTCCGCTCGTCACCCCTACCTTCTTGGCGCCCCTCAGCCAGTTCACGTCGAGGTCCTCGAGCCGGTCGACGAGGTAGGCGGGCTTCTTACCGAGCTTCTTGACGACCTCGACCAGGCGCAGCGAGTTCGACGAACGCGAGCTGCCGACGACGATCACGACGTCGACGTGCTGAGCGGCTTCCACCGCCGCCTCCTGCCGCTCCTGGGTCGCGCGGCAGATCTCGTTGTGAACCTCCGCTTGCGGGTAGCGTGACCTCACGCGCCCGATCAGGTCCTCCGTGTCCCACACGGAAAGGGTGGTCTGGCAGGTGACGGCGATCCGATCGCCCCGCAGATCCAGCGCATCGATGTCCTCAGAGTCCTGGACCAGATGGACCTTGCCGGGGGCCTCGCCCACCACACCCTCCGGTTCAGGGTGTCCCTTGCGGCCGATATACACGACCTCGTAACCCTTGCTCGCCAGGTCGGCGACCAGCTCGTGCGTGCGCACGACGTCTGAGCACGTTGCGTCGATCGCCGTCAGGCCGCGCTCGATCGCGCGCTGCTTGACCTGCGGCGACACTCCGTGAGCCGTGAAGATCACCGTGCCGCCTTTGATCTGGTCGAGGCCGGCCAGCCGGTCTGGCGGATCGACCAGCGCGATCCCCTGCGCCTGCAGGTCGTCGGTAGCGTGAGTGTTGTGCACGAGCATGCCGAGCATGTGGACGGGACCGGCGGTCTCCTCGCGCACCCGTTTGGCGATCCTGAACGCGTCCACCACCCCGTGGCAATAACCGCGAGGGGTGATCTTGACGACTTCCATGGCTAGTGTCTCGGGCCCGAGGTCCGATGCATATTTCGCGGCATCGGCGGCCGGAGCCAAGGAGACGACGAGCACGCGAGGGAGCGCATCGCGTAGATGCGCGACCGAGCGCGCACAGGAGGCGACGCCGGCTTCAGCGCCCTCGGGGTCCCCGCGGAATCGCAAGATTCCGTGGGGTGAGTCGGCGCCCGGCCGCCCAGGGCGCGAAGATGCAAGGAACTTCGGGGACGGGACACTTACTTCGGAGTCTACGCGGCGGGAATCGGTGACATGATCGGGCCTGCGATGGCCGTCGCCGCAGCCGTCCGCCCACTACTCTCCGACCGAGCCGGCCAGGCCCGAGAGGCTCGCTGGCCCAGGTTCCGTGCCCTGCTCATCGACCTCGTCGTCTTCTCCATCGTGCTTTCGCTTGTCAACTGGGTATACGCGGGAACCCAGGCCGTCGGATGGGCGTCGCTGTGCCTCCTGTGGATGGTGTACTACGTCGTGCCCGAGAGCCTGTACGGGGCGAGCCTCGGCAAGATGCTGCTCGGCCTATGCGTGGTGCGGGTGGATGGCAGGCCGCTCGGAGTTGGATCGGTCGTGACGCGCAACATCCTCAGGTTCGTGGACGTCCTGCCTGGCGCCTACCTGATCGGCGGCCTCTCCGTCCTTCTGACGGAGAACAGCCAGAGGATTGGAGACAAGTGGGCCGGTACGACGATCGTCCGCAGAGATCATGTCCATGATCCGCGCGCGACTCGGCATCCACCGCGCCGAGCAAACCGCGCGATCGGAGCGGCCCTCATGCTCGCGATCGTCTTCACGATCGCGTTTGATTACTTCGGCCGGCCGGCCATCGTGCTCGACCAGCTGTACAACGAACACCAGCTGATGGTGCCCGAGCTGACCTCGTACAAGCTGGGCACTCCCCAATGGTCCCTCGGTCGGGTCACGTATCCGTTGACGGGATTTGAGGGGACGCGTGCATGCACGGGATCCATCTCGCTGAACTGGGAGTGGCCGATCGGCTGGACCATGAGCGACGGAACGCTCTTCTGTCCGCCCTAGCCAACGCCCGCGAACAGGTCCGTCTCGGGTAGCTCCGACCCAGGCTTGCCGCGAGCCAGCTGGTAGTACTCGGTCCCGAAAGCCAGTCGGTAGATCTGGTCGGTGATGGTCGCGAACCACGAGTTCGGGTCGTTCTGGCTGACGTGGGCGGCGAATGCCCCGCGTTTGCGGTCGACGAGGTCGCTCACGTCCACCTTCGTCGTAATCAGCTCGTCGGGCGTGCCCTGGATGCGAGAGCCGATGTTATCGCGACGCGCCTCGTCGGGCAGCTGCTCCATGAAAGCCTTCATCGCAGATCGTGGGATCACCGTGTAGTAGAGCTTGCGCGGGCGCCAACCCTCTTTCTCGAGGAGGTCGAGCGCCGCGTTGGTGGCCTGGTGCGCCTTGATGTGGTCGGGATGGCCGTAGGTCCCGTCCGCCGCATAGGTGACAACGACCTCCGGCTTCTCCTCGCGCAGGATGGCCGCCAGCCGTTGTGCCGCCTCGCCCAACGACGCCCGGTGAAAGGACTTCGGGTTTTCGTTATCAGCGGTACCCACCATCCCGGAATCCCGATAGCCGAGAAATTCGCCGCGGTTGACCCCGAGGAGGCGGGATGCGTTCTCGAGCTCGTTGGTGCGCACCTCACCGAGCCGTGGGCGGATGGACTGTTCGTCCATGTTGTAGATCTCGCCGACCTCGCCACGGGTCCCTGTCACGAGGACGACGCGATGGCCGGCCGCGCGAGCCTTCATCATCACGCCGCCGGTCGAGATAGCCTCGTCGTCCGGGTGGGCGTGAACCAAGAGCAGTGTGCTCATGATCCGACCAACAGGTCGGCGAGCTCCTTGATTCCACCGCGGCCTGGACCAGGAATGGTGCGAGAAGCCGCCGCCTGCACCTCGGCCGGCGAACCTTCGATCGCAACCCCCAGTCCGGCCCACGCGATCATCGACGCGTCGTTGCGGCCGTCACCGACTGCGACCGTCTCCTCGCGCGGGACGTCCATGCGGTCGCAAAGGAACTGCAGGGCGGCCGCCTTGTCGCTCTCGACGCTGGTGAATTCGAGATACGTGGGCATCGACGTCGCGGCGTTGAGCCGGCCCGCCCAGCGCCGCCGCACCTCAGGCAGCAGTTTCTCCAGCGTTGCGCTCGTCGCCACGATGACCAGCTTCGGCGTCGTGGGGCCCATCGCTGCGTCGAGATCCCCGACCACGTGAACCTCCATTCCCGCATGGTCGGCATATTGATGAGCTTCCGGCCGGTCGCGCCCGACGATCAGCTCGTCGTTCCGGTACGCCTGGATGTGGAGGTCGCGCTCGCGGGCGAAGCGGATGACCTCCATGGCCAGGTCGTGCGCGACGCCGTGATCGAGAATTACCTCGCCATCAGGCAGCCGCACCTGCGCGCCCTGGTAGCAGATGATCGGGCCGTCAAGGCCGAGGCGCTGCACCCAGGGCAGGGCGCCGGGGAACGGCCGTCCCGTGCACGCGATCACATCGACGCCCGCGGCGATGATGAGCTTCAGCGCCGCAACGTCGCTCGGATCGAGGTTCAGCCGAGCGTCGATGATCGTGCCATCGAGGTCGAGGGCAAGAAGCCGATAGCGCGTTCTGACTGCTACTTCTTGACCTCGGGGTTGAGCAAGTTGGGCGGGCGTCCTCCGCGCACTGCGGTAGCCATGTTGCGCGCGGCCATGGCCGACATCTCGGACCGGGTTCGGGTCGTCGCGCTCGCGATGTGCGGTGCGAGCACGACGTTGGGCATCCGGATCAGGCCGGGGTGCACCGCCGGTTCGCGCTCGTAAACGTCGAGGCCCGCGCCCGCGAGCTTCTTGGCGTCGAGCGCCGCCACCAGCGCAGCTTCATCAATCACCGGCCCTCGGGACGTGTTGATGAGAATCGCGGAGCGCTTCATCTGGTCGAACTGTTGCGTGCTCAGCATGTGCTGCGTCTCCGGGGTCAAGGGCACGTGCACGGACACGAAGTCGGACTCCACGAGCAGCCGGGCCAGGTCGACTCGGGTCGCACCCAACTGCTGTTCAGCCTCCGGCGTCAGCGGATTCGGGTCGTAATACAACACCCGCATGTTGAAACCCTTGGCGCGGTGGGCAACCCCACGCCCGATGCGGCCGATGCCGATGATGCCCAGCGTGGCTCCGTACACATCGGTGCCGAGCATCATGTCGATCGCCCAACCCCTGAACTTTCCCTGGCGGGTGAAATAGTCGGCTTCGACGACCCTGCGCGCCGTTGCCATGAGCAGGGTGAAGGCGAAGTCGGAGGTCGAATCGTCGAGCACGCCGGGCGTGTTGGTCACCATGACCTTGTGACCGGTCGCCGCGGCCACGTCGATGTTGTCGAAGCCGACCGCCACGTTGCTCACGATCTTCAGCCCGGGCGTAGACAGCACCGCTTCGCGAATCGGGTCCATCAACTGGCTGACGATGCCGACGCAGCCCTCGGCAGCCTGCCGGATGTACGCCTCATCGAGCGGGAGGTCGGGCGAGTAGGGGATCACATCCGCCGCCTCGGCCAGAATCGCCGGGCCGGGATCGAGAATCGGATGCATGAGAAGGACCCGAGGTTTCCCGGCTGTGCTCATGGATTCAATCCCAGCTCCTGTGCGATTGGCTTCAGGGCATCGCGGACGATCTCCACGTGCTGGTCGAAGGGTATACCGAGCGCTTCGGCTCCGGCAGTGAGCTCTTCCCGGTGCACGCCACGGGCGAAGGCTCTGTCCTTCATCTTCTTGCGCACTGTGCTCGGCTCCACCGAGCTCAACGACTTGTCTGGCTTGACCAGCGCGCAGGCGATGATGAAGCCGCACATCTCGTCCACCGCATTGAGCGTCTTGCGGATGTTGGTGTCGCGGGGAACATTGAGGTAGTCGGCGTGCGAGGCGATGTCGTCAAGAATGTCTTCCGGCCAGCCCTTCTCTCGCAGCATCGCGATGCCGCGCATCGGGTGGAGCTCCTGCGTCGGACCCGACTCGTAATCCCAGTCGTGGATCAGCCCGAGCACCGCCCAGCGCTCCTCGTCCTCACCGAATCGCCGCGCATAGGCCCGCATCGCGGCTTCGACGCTGCGCATATGGCGGCGCAACTGCTCCGACTGGGTACTCGAGGTCACAAGGTCCCAGGCTTCGTCGCGGGTGGGCGTGGCGGTCACAAAATCTCCTTGAGCGCGGTGAGCAACCGTTCGTGCTGGTCACGCGTGCCGATCGTGAT
>MNES01000091.1:33039-54523 GCA_001917815.1 Chloroflexi bacterium 13_1_40CM_65_17
GGAACGCTCGAAGCCGTCCTCGCGCAGCTGCTCTTCCAGCCAGGCGCGTTCGTTCACCACGTAGGCGACGATCTTGCGATGGTGCTCTTCATCCTTGATGGCCGCTACCGCGGCGGCGATCGCCAGGCGATTGAGGTTGTAGGAGTCCTTGACCGCGTCGAGCGCGGCGATCAGCGGCGCGCTGCCGAGCGCGAATCCGATGCGCATGCCCGCCAGCGCGTACGACTTCGACATCGTGCGCAGGATCAGCAGGTTGGGGTGCTTGCCGAGGAGCTCGAGCTGCGACTCGGACGCGAAATCGACGTAGGCCTCGTCGAGCGCGACAACGCCTTGCGATTGCGCCACCACGCGTTCGACCGACATCCTGCCGTGGTGCGTCCCCGTGGGCGAGTTGGGGTTGACGAGGAACTTGAGAGGGGCGGGGTCTTCGACCAGGCCCTCGGTCCACGTCCAGCCTTCGGCGGTTGGATGCAGCGACGGGATCACCTCGTGCACGCGGCACAGTGGGTCGAGCAGCGGATAGGTCGGCGTCGAGTACGCCACGCGATCACCCGCGCCGGCGAACGCCCGAAAGCACATCTCGATCAGCTCGTCGGCGCCGTTTCCCAGCGCCACCTGGTTTGCCTCGAGCCCGAAATGGTCGGCGATCGCCTGGCGCGCCGGCGCCGCGGTCGGACTCGGGTAAAGGCGGAGGGAGTCTCCGCTCGCGGCCCTGATCGCCTCGATGACGTTGGGTGAGGGTGGCAGCGGCGACTCGTTGGTGTTGAGCTTGACCCAGTCCTCGCCGTCGGGAGGCTGCTCGCCCGGCACGTAGGGCCGATAGCCCTGAAGACTCTTCCTCAGGAAGCTTTGCGACATTCGAGAAGAAAAGTCTCAAAGGCGAGGCGCGGGCTCACGTTCTGCTCCAGATAACCGAGCGTGTCGTATGAGAGCTCGATGAGGCGCGCCCAGCGGCCCTGCGCCTGCCCGCGGCTGGCGAGCATGCGACGGCGCAGCTCGAGCTGCCAGCTGGCGATCGCGAAGAGCGCCGGATCCTCTTCGTCGCCCTCGCTGCGCCGCCACGCCATCTGGCTGCCATCGAGCTCCGCCGCGACTCGCAAGGGCACGTCGGCGGGCGCGCCAAAAACCTCCTCGAGGCGGTGCGTCCACTCCTGGTGAAGCTCGATCACGCTCGCATCCCCGGCTACGCGCAGGGCCCAGCCCGGCCGGCCGCGGGCAAGCTCAGCCAGCAGGCGCGCTCGCCCCGGCTCCACGTCGAGATTGAGCAGCAAACGCTCGATCTCCGGTGCAGGCACCGGATGAAAGAAGACGCGCTGGCATCGCGAGACGACCGTAGGCAGCACGACGAATGGGTTGAGGCTCGGGGTCGTGAGGATGATCACGCGGTGGGGGTGTGGTTCCTCGAGCGTTTTCAGGAGGACGCCCTGGTCCTGGTCGCGCAGCCGGCCGACATTGGTGACCAGCGCCACGCGGCGCGTGCCTACCGCCGGCTTCAGGTTGAGGAAAGCCTGCAGCGAAAGCTCATGAAACTCTGGGGGCTTGTCGGGCAGGAGCCGGATCTCGTTGATGGAGAGCGCCTTGATCCGGTCGTCCTCCCAGTAGTCGGGATGGCGGTGGAGGGCGGCTTCGGGCAGCAGCCCGGCCGCGAGCGCGCGGGCGGTGGCCGCTTTGCCGAGCCCGGCCTCGCCGACGAAGAGGTAGGCATGGGCCAGGCGGCCGGAGTCGAGCTGCGATCGGAACTGGTCCAGGGCTCGCGTGTGCCCTGCGATGCCCGCGAACGGATCCCCCACGAGCCGAAACTTTAGGGCTTGACTGGCTGGCCGCTGCGCAGCGCCTGCGCCGCCTCGCGTTCGCGCGCCAGCCGCTGCGCTCGTCCCTGCAGCCAGACTTCGCGAATGCGCTGCAGCGCGGTGAGGTTGGTGAGGATCGCCAGCAAGAAGACTACAGCCGCGAGAACCACTCCGCCGAAGATGAGCCCGATCACCATCGCCACCACGCGCTCGGGTCGAGCGAACAGCCCTGTCTCACAAGTGAACCCGAGGCTCTGGGCGCGCGCTCGCACATAGCTCACCAGGAACGAGCCGGCCAGCGCCGCGACCGTCGCCAGCACCAGCCATCGCTGCAGGGGTCCGCCCGCGGTCGCGAAATACGCGACGAGGCCGAGGTACATCGCGCCCTCCGAATAGCGATCCAGGGTCGAGTCGAGGAACGCGCCATATGGATAGCTGCGCCGGGTCGAGCGCGCCAGCGCACCGTCGAGGATGTCGAACGTGCCCGCGAAAGCCAGCACAATCCCTCCCCACGTGAGCAGGCCCAGCGCGGTGAGCACTGCCGCCACGAAGGTGAGCGCAGTGCCGACCACGGTGATCTGGTTCGGGGTCACCGGCAGCCGGCCGAGCGCGGACATCAGAGCCTCCGCATGGCGGCGGACCCAGGCTTCAAACCGCGTCGTGAACATTCAGCACCTCTCGTGAACCGACCGCCTCCTGCCGCGCCCGCAGCTGGCGCGCCTCGCCGTAGACCTCGAGGACCTGGGAAGCAACCTCTTCCCACGCATAGCGCCGCGCCTTCTCCAGCCCGTAGGTGCCGATCCGGCGCCGCAGCTCGGAATCTCGAGCGAGTATGACCAGGGCCCCGCCAAGCTCTGCCCAGGCCTTCGGCTGCACCGTCAAGCTGTCGCGTCCAGGCTCGAGGACGGACATGTAGCCATCGATCTCGGTGGCGACGACCGGCAACCCTGTAGCCATTGCCTCGAGCAGCACGATCCCGAAGCTCTCCGCGCCGGTGGCCGGCGCGCAGAAGATGTCAGCACTGCAGTAATAGCGAGGCAGCACCGAGTCGGGGACGTAACCCGCCATCACAACGTCAGGCAATCGATGCCTGGAGACGAACGACTCGACGCTGCTCCGCAGCGGTCCGTCGCCAACCACGATGAGCCGGCTGTTGGGAACGCGAGGCTTCATGAGCTCGTAGGCCCGCAGAAGGTATCCAAGGCCCTTGCGCTTCTCCAGCCGGCCGACGAACAGGATGTTGACGCGGTCGTCGCGCAAGTGCCGTATCGGCGGATGGCCTGGATGGAAGACGCCCACATCGATGCCGTTGGGGATGACTCGCAGCGGAAAGTCCGGGAAGTAACGGTTCACGAACGCCTTCGCGGGTTCGCTGACCGCTATCCCGCGGTGCAGATGTGCCAGGTACGGCTCGAGCAGTGGGCGCCCGTACAGGTAGCCGATGTTGGATTTGGCAAATGCGTGGAACGTGCCTACGTTTGCCGCCTGCGACATGCGCAGCATCGTTATGGGAAGAGCCGGCATCAGCGGCTCGTGAAAGTGGAGAACGTCGAAGCGTTCACGCTCGATGATCGCGGCCACGCGGTCCGCTAGGTGGAAGCTGAGCGTGATGCGGGCGACCGACTCGTTGACAGGCACCGCGATGGGGCTTCCGATGCGATAGAACTCCGCCGAGTCGAAGTCCACGTCCGCCCGGCTCGAGGGCGCGAAGACGCGCACATCATGATCGAGGCGCCGAAGTTGGCGTGCCAGGTGGCGAACGTGGTCCGACACGCCGCCAGGCGACGCAAAGTCGTACGGGGAAACCAGCCCGACTCTCACGTTATGGAGAACCCTCCCAGATCCGGTGTGGGACGTGCCACTGCTCCGGATGGCGGCGTATGAACCCCTCGATCTGCCGCACCAGCTCTTGCGTCACGCGCACCTCGTCCGCCTTGGCGTCGCCGGTGGACTGCGCCATCACCGGCGGAGTGCCTTCCGCCCTGTAACTGTCGTCGGGCTGCCGGTAGACGCAGACCGGAAGCAGCGGGGTGCCGAGGCGCAGCGCGATGGCTGCGGGCCCTAGCGGAATCGGAGCTGGACGGCCGAAGAAAGGCATCATGTAGCCGGTCCCGGTGATGTCTCGGTCGATCGCCGTGATCACCATCTCCTGCTCCTGCAGGGCCTGGGTGACCTTGCGCAGGCCGCCGAGGTGAAGGGGCAGTACGCTGATGCCCAGTCGCGCCCTCGTATCCCGGTACCACTCGAACAGCGCGCGTGGCTCCAACTCCTCGGCGAAGAAGCTGACAGGCGTCAGGGTCGCCGACCAGATGGCCGACGCCACCTCGTACGAGCCCATGTGGCACGAGACCACCATCACGCCCTTGCCTATCGCCCGCGCCTGCTCGAGGTACTCCAATCCGTCTACGTGCAGGAGGGGTCCCATCGTTTCGACCTTCAGGCGCGGAAGCATCATCAGGTCCGCATACGCCTTGGCGTGGTTGCGGAAGTTGAGCTGCGAAAGCCGGCGCAGTTCGGCCGGCGTCAGCTCCGGGCATGCGACCTTGAGGTTGTACTCGAGCCTGGGCCGCGCCAGCGGCGAGAACCACCATGCGAATCGGGCGGCGATGACCGCGAGCGCGTACGCCCACGGACGGGGCAACCGCTCCACCAGGGACTGCACCACCTTGAATGCGCGCCAGCGCCACTCACTCACTCCTCAGTTCTGAACATGGGCCGGAACGCATACCACTGGTCAGGGCGCTCCCTGATGAAATCCTGGAAGCGATCGATCACGCGCTGCATCAACCGCTCTTTGGTCTCACCCTCGTGCAAAACAAGCGCCGGGTCGACGTGGATGCGAAGGCGACCGGGCGCCGTCGCGTACTGGTTGGCCGGCATGAGGGCCGCCCCGGTCTTGAGCGCCAGGGCGGCGGGACCGCCCGGCACTATCGCGCGGCGCCCGAAGAACCGGACGTCGACCCCAGGGCCCTGCTCGAGGTCGCACAGCAGAGCGACGATGTGGTTGTCCTTGAGTGCGTCGGTGAGCGCACGCACGGCGGCGCGACCGAGCAGGATCACGTGCATCCCGAAACGCTGCCGCGTCTGCACGACTGCCTCGTTGAGCGCTCCAGGGAAACGTTCGGCGACTGCGGAGATCTTGTACCCGAGCGCTCCGCCATAGGAGCCCGCCATGTCCCACGAACCCATATGCGGAACGGCCATGATGCCGCCGCGGCCTGCGGCCAGGGCTTTATCGAGGTGCTCGCGGCCCTCGAGGGAGACACGTTCCATGAGCTCGTCAGGGGTGAGGCTGCCCATCAGGACGAAGTCCATGAGCATTCGCCCGTAGTTTTGAAAAGCGCGCCGGGCGATCCGGGCGACCTCGGGATCGGTCGGTTGGCGCCCGAGCGCGGCGGCGTAGTTGTCGAGCGCCGCACGGCGCTGCCTGGCGTTGAGCCAGTACCACGCCGTACCGCCGGGAGCGGCCGCCGCATGGAGGATGGCCGGCGGGACGACCCGCAGGATCCGTCCACCCGCGTGATAGGCAGCCCCAGCCAGCGTCCTAGACGGCCGATCGGCGCCCTTCGGGCTCCTATCCATCGTCGTCTCCTGCGCTGCTCGCTCACGCATCTATAGATGCGCTCGCTCCGCTGCTCGTCGCCTCCTCGGCTTCGGCCGTCGATGCCGCCGCATGTCTCCCGTACCCCCGCCGGCCGGAGCTAGCGGCGAGCAGCGGCGGTCGCCGGCTTCGTTCGCGCGATGCGGCGGACGCGGCCATTCGACGCGCTCTTACCAGCATCGATGAACTCCTCCAGCAGGCTCTTCGCCTCGGAGTCGCTGTACTGGACCGGTGGCGACTTCATGAAGTACGAGCTCGGCCCTTCGAGAGCGCCCCCAATCCCGCGATCGAGTGCCAGCTTGATGCACCGGACGGCGTCGATGACGATGCCCGCCGAGTTAGGCGAGTCGTGCACCTCGAGCTTGAGCTCGACGTTGAGAGGTACGTCTCCGAAGGTGCGGCCCTCGAGGCGGATGTACGCCCACTTGCGGTCGTTCAGCCAGGGCACGTAGTCGGAAGGGCCGATGTGAACGTTGTCCGCGCCGATGTCGTAGTCGAGCTGCGAGGTCACAGAGCGCGTCTTGGAAAGCTTCTTCGACATCAGGCGGTCGCGCTCCAGCATGTTCAGAAAGTCCGTGTTGCCCCCGAAGTTGAGCTGGTAGGTGCGCTCGAGCTTCACACCGCGATCCCTGAACAATCGGGTTAGCACGCGATGGATGATCGTGGCGCCGACTTGTGACTTGATGTCGTCGCCGATGATCGGCAGGTTCTTCTCGGTGAAGCGCTTCTGCCAGTACGGCTCTCGGGCGATGAACACAGGGATGCAGTTGACGAAACCAACGCCTGCCTGCAGAGCCTGCTCGACATACCACTTGGTCGCCTCTTCGGAACCGACCGGCAGATAGCTGACAAGCACGTCGGCCTTCGTCTTCTTGAGAATGCCGACCACGTCGGAGGTCTCGCCGGGAGCCTTGACGATGATGTCGGACACGTACTTGCCGATGCCGTCATGCGTCATACCGCGTTGGACCTTGACGCCGGTCTTGGGCACGTCGGTGAACTTCACGGTATTGTTGGCGCCGGCGAAGATGGCGTCCGACAGGTCGAGACCGACCTTCTTCCTGTCGACGTCGAATGCGGCCACGAATTCGATGTCGCTGACGTGATAGCCGCCCAGGTTCACATGCATCAGGCCGGGAACGAAGGCCTTAGGTGAAGCATCGCGATAGTAGTGGATGCCCTGCACGAACGAAGACGCGCAGTTGCCCACGCCCACTATCGCGACGCGGACCTTGCCGTTGTGCTGACCGTTCCTGTGGCCGTCACCTTGGCCGTTCTTCATGCCCCGACCTCCTCGCGAACTCTCATCCGATCTGTGATTCCAAGCAGCTGATCCAGGCGCGCGCGCTCGCGCGCGATGTTCTCGATGTCGAGCGAGCAGTACACCTGGCGGCCGTCGCGCCGGGTCCGAACCACTCCACCCACACGCAGCATTCGCAGGTGCCAGGAGATGCGCGGCTGGCTCATGTGGAGGTATGCCGCCAGGTCGTTGACACTCTCTTCACCCACCTTGCCAAGACGCTCCAGGATGCGCAGGCGAGTGGGGTTGGCGAAGGCCAGGAAATGGTCGGGAAGCTCGCGACTCGGGTTCTGAAGAAACATAAAGGTTGCTTTATAGGAGTCTAATGCATAAAGGACCGTTTATGTGTGTCGAGGGGGGGCCGCCCCGGGCGTGTACGGGCTAGGGGCGCCGGACCAGGTCGAGGAACTCGGCGCGCGTGCGCGCGTCCTTGCGGAACGTGCCAAGCATGCATGAGGTGATCAGCTGGCCGCCCGGCTTCTGCACTCCGCGCATCTCCATACAGAGATGCCTCGCCTCGACGATGACGCCCACGCCCCTGGGCGCGACCGCGTCGTTCATCGCCTCCGCGATCTCTGTGGTCAATCGCTCCTGCAGCTGCAACCGGTGCGCGAAAGCCCCGACTATGCGCGGGATCTTGCTCAGCCCAAGCACCTTTCCTTTGGGCAGATACCCGACGTGGCAGCTGCCGAAGAACGGCAGCATGTGGTGTTCGCACAGGCTGTAGAACGGGATGTCCTTGACCAGCACCATCTCGTCGTAGTCCTGGTCGAACACCGCGCCCTCGACGATGTCTGCCGGGCTGACGTCGTACCCGTCCGTGAGCTCTCGAAGGGCTCGGGAGACCCGACTGGGAGTCCCCTTCAACCCCTGACGTGACGGATCCTCTCCGAGCTCAGCCAGCAGCGACTCGACCAGCTCGGGAATCTGATCGGGGCGCGTCAGTTTTGGCTTGGCCATTTGCAGATGCTCACACAATTGATGGATGGATGCGATCGCGGCCGCGCAGGTGCTGTCGGAGATCGGCTATCTCCTGAGGCAAGACCCCAAGGAGGTGTTTCGCGCCAAAGCATTCTCGGCGGCTGCGTGGACGCTCGCGGTGGAGCGTCCCGACCTCGATGCGCTGCATACGGCCAACAAGCTCACCACGATAGAGGGCGTCGGTGCCGGCATCGCGAAGGTGCTCGCAGGACTCGTCGAGACCGGGCGGAGCTCATACCTCGAGCGGCTTCGCGCCGAGACCGGCCAGCCCGCTCGCGAGGACGAATCGATCATCGACCTCACGAAATACCAGGGCGACCTACATTCGCACACCGACTGGAGCGACGGCCGCGCGACCATGCTCGAGATGGCCCGGGCGGCGAAGGCGCTCGGATACAAGTATCTCGGCGTGACCGACCACTCGCCTCGGATCAAGGTCGTCCACGGCCTCGACGCCGAGCGCCTGCTGGCGCAATCGCGCGAGCGTGAACAGGTGGAGAAGGAGGTCGGCGGCCTGGCGCTGCTGCAGGGGATCGAGGTCGACATCCTCGAGGATGGCTCGCTCGATCTTCCCGACCCGGTGCTCGAGCTGCTGGACGTCGTAATCGCGTCACCACACGTCAAGCTGCGGCAGGAAGAGTCCTCGATGACCGAGCGGATGATCCGCGCCGTCTCGAACCCGAACGTCGACGTGATCGGCCACCCGACGGGCCGCCGGCCCGGCTCGCGCGAAGGCGCGACATACGACTTCGAGAAGGTGTTTCGGGAGGCGGCGCGCCACGGGGTCGCCCTGGAGATCGACTGCGACCCGGCGCGAATGGACCTGTCGCCCGAGCACGCGCGCCTCGCCCTGGAATGCGGTTGCAACTTCTCCCTCGATGCCGACGCCCATGCGCCGGCTGAGCTCGCATACGTGCCGATGGCGGCGTGGCTGGCGGGTCGGGCAGGCATACCGATGGACCGAATCCTGAATTTCAGGCCCCTTGAAGCCTTGACAATGATTGCAAAATGACACCAAATTGGCATCATGCCAAAGGCGACCACGGTGCGGTTCACCGACGAGATGTTCGCCCGCCTCGACCAGGCGTCCGCGCGAACCGGTATGCCCGTCAACTCGATCGTCATCGCCGCCTGCCTGGAATGGATGCAGCGGCACACGCCGGTTCCAGGGGAGACACGTGTGGACGTCAACCTGCCCCCGGAAGCGCGCTTAACCGTCCCACCGAGGTGGGCGACTCTACGTCGTGCGGTCGAAGTGGCGGTTGGAAAGCGGCCTACCACGGGCATGTACCCGTTCGAACGGTTTACGTCTCACGCAAAGGAGCTGCTGACGCTGGCCCAGACCGAGGCGTTGAAGGCCGGCTACTCCTACATCGGGACCGAGCACATGCTGCTCGCTGCATTCGGCGACGCAGAGTTTCAGTCGGCGAAGATCCTCGCCGCGCTGAGCATCGAGGAGGCTGCTGTTCGATCGGCAACCGACAAAGCCATCGGTAGGCACAAGACCTCCATACCGACTCGGATAGTCCCTACCTCTCGCGTCAAGGTTGTCATCGAGCTCGCGTTCAAGCTGTGCGGATCCGCGGGCGACCCCAAGGTCAGCACCGGGCACTTGCTGCTGGCGGTGGCCACGGAGGGCCAGGGGATCGCGGCACACGTGCTCAAAGACCTCGGCGCGACAAAGGAGCGGATCGAGTCGGAGATGGCGCAGCAGCTGCCCGCACCGGAGGCTTGAAGAAGGCAGCGCGCTTTACGATCAGCCCGTAATGGCGAAGCTGGGGATCATGATCGAGGGCCAGGAAGGGCTCAACTGGGATCGCTGGCGCCGGCTGTGCCGCGAAGTCGAGGCCCTGGGTTTCACCTCGCTGCGCCGCAGCGACCACTTCTTCTCGGTCATGGGCGTCGTCGATCGCGACAGCCTCGAATGCTGGACCTCGCTTGCGCTCGCCGCCGAATGGACGCAGCGGATCCAGATAGGACCGATGGTCAGCCCGATGACATTTCGCCCACCTGCGCTGCTGGCGCGCATCGCGGCGGCGGTTGACATCCTCTCCAGCGGCCGGCTCATCCTGGGCGTCGGCGCCGGCTGGTATGAGCGCGAGCATGTTGAGTTCGGGATCCCGTTCTTCACGCTCAAAGAGCGCATGGACCTGTTCGAGGAAGGCGTCAAGACCGTCCGCGAGACCTGGGCGAAGTCGAACCCGAAGCCGGTGCGAAATGGCGCGATCCCGCTGCTCATGGGCGGCCGCGGCGAGAAGAGGGCGCTGCCGCTGATCGCCCGCGAGGCCGCCGAGTGGAACCTGTCGCACATGGACCCGGATGAGTATCAGCAGAAACGCAAGGTGCTCGATGAATGCTGCCGCGCGATTGGGCGCGACCCGTCAGGGATCCGGCATTCGGTGATGGCCAACTACATCATCGGCCGCGACCGCGACGATCTCCGCGAACGGGCCGCACAAATGCGGGACTTCCTTCCGAGCCTTCACGGCCTTGACATCGACGCAACGTTGAGCGCTGTAGGCAAGCGAGGCCTGGTCGGCACGCCGGAGGAGATAGTCGATCAGATCCGCCGGCACGCTGCCCTGGGCGTCGATCTGTTCATGCTCCAGCACTTCCTGCTCGACGACAAAGATGCCCTCGAGCTGCTGGCATCTGATGTCATGCCGGCTGTGGCTTAAGGTACGGAAATGGACTTCGAGCTGAGCGAACCCGAGAAGAAGTTTCGCGATGAGGTCCGCGCGTGGCTGAAGGCCAACAAGCCGCGCGAGAACGGCTCCGCGGAGGAGGGTCAAAAGGTCTTCATCGAGAGCCGGCGGGCATGGCAGAAGAAGCTCTATGAGGCTGGATACGTGGGCATCACCTGGCCGAAGGAGTACGGCGGGCGTGGCGCGGGCTTCATGGAGCAGCTGATCTTCAATGACGAGATGATCGTCGCGCAGGCGCCGGAGCCAATCAACGTGATCGGGCTGGGGATGGGCGGGCCAGTGGTGATCACGCACGGGACCGACCAACAGAAGAAACGCTATCTAGCTCCACTGCTGTCGGCAGAGGAGATCTGGTGCCAGGGCTTCAGCGAACCGAACGCCGGCAGCGACCTTTCCGGCGTGCAGACTCGAGCCGAGGACAAAGGCGACCACTACCTGGTCAACGGCCAGAAGGTCTGGACGACGCTCGCCCACGTCGCCAAGTGGTGCATGTTGGTCGCGCGCGAGCGAAAGGAGGCGAATCCGCGCGACGGGCTGACATACCTGCTGGTTGACATGGAAAGCCCTGGTGTCGAGGTGCGGCCCCTGGTTCAGATCACCGGTGATGCCGAATTCAACGAGATCTTTTTCAAAGACGTGAAGGTGCCGAAGTCGCAGATTCTCGGCGAGGCCGGCAACGGATGGGCGGTCGCGATGACGACGCTGCTGCACGAGCGCGGGACTCTCGGGATGGCCCTGGCGACCCGAGCGCAGATCACAGCGGCTGAGCTAGCCGACCATGCCCGCAAGCTCGGCCGCGGATCGGATCCACTGGTGCGCCAGAAGATCGCGATGTACACCATCGAAGCGCGCGCGCTGCAGCTGAACGGCTACCGCGCGGTCACGGCGATGAAGCGCAACGGCATCCCGGGGCCCGAGGGCTCGATCCTCAAGCTCATGTGGTCCGAGCTCAACCAGAGGATGGCGGAAACGGCTGTTGACGTCGCCGGTCCGGCGGGTCAGGTTGGCGACGGCGGGGGCTGGAAATACCAGTTCCTGCGCTCTCGCGCCAACACCATCGAGGCAGGCACGTCGGAGGTGCTGCGCAACATCCTCGCCGAGCGCGTGCTCGGCCTCCCAAGGAGCCGCTAGCCTCCCGAGCTCCAGCTTTTTGGAAGCTTTCGGCTTGCCAAATAGTTTAGGCTTTCGAAAGTATGTCCCAACCCTCGATTGACGAGGCGCTGTCCGTCTACAAGCGATTCCACCGCGCCCTCCTGACCTCAACCGCGAGCCGATGGCGGGGCCTCGATATCTCGATGCAGCAGCTGCGTGCGATCTACATGCTTCGCGATGAGGAAGTGGCCACGGTCGGACGGCTGGCGGAGCTGTTCGGCATCGGCCTGCCCGCCGCGAGCATCCTCGCGGACCGCCTCGTCCGCGCCGGATTTGTCGACCGCAACGACGACCCGGCCGACCGCCGCCGCGTGCTGCTCACCCTCACTCGGGCGGGCATCCAGCTCGTGACCGAGCTGCAAGAGGGCAATCACCTGCTGATGCGGCGATGGATGTCCCGGATGTCGCCAGAGGATCTCGCGGCTCTGACGCGTGGCTGGCGGGCCCTCGCCGAAGTGGCCTCGCGTTCCAGCCAGCCGCTGCAGGCCACCGCGCGATGACGGCAGTCGCCACTCGCGGCTCCACCACCGAGCCTTCCGAGAAGAAGGGCGCCAACCGCGCGGTCCTCGCCGTTTTCGGCGGGCTGATGCTCGGCTCGCTGGTTGCCTCGCTCAACCTGACCCTGGTCGCGCCCGCGCTGCCAACCATCGTGGCCGAGCTCGGTGGTATCGCCGACTACACCTGGATTCCGATCTCCGCGATGCTGGCCTCAACGATCGTGGTCCCGATCGCGGGCAAGCTCTCCGACATCTACGGGCGCAAGCCGCTCTACATGACAGGGATCGTCGTCTTCGCGATCGGCTCCGCGCTCTCAGGCCTCGCGCCCAACTTCTGGTTCCTGGTCTTCGCGCGCTTCGTCCAGGGCGCCGGGATGGGCTTCATCATGCCGCTCTCGCAGGCGATCATCGGCGACATCATCTCCCCGCGCGAGCGCGGCAAGTACCAGGGAATCCTCGGCGCCTCGTTCGGGGTCGCATCGATCGTCGGACCCGCCGCCGGTGGCTTCATCACCGACCACTACTCATGGCGCTGGCTCTTCTTCGTCAACCTGCCATTCGCGGTGCTCACTCTCATCGTGGTTGCGCTTTACATGCACGTCCCCAATGAGCGACGCAAGCACGCCCTCGACATCGGCGGCAGTGTGACGCTGTCGTTGGGCATCGCGAGCGCGCTGCTCGCGACCGTCTGGGGCGGTACACAGTACGCATGGGACTCATGGCAGATCATCGGCCTCTACTCGGCGGCGGTCGTTCTGCTGGCTGTGTTCATCTGGTTCGAACGGCGAGCGCCGGAGCCCGTGCTTCCTCTATATCTGTTCAAGAGCAGCATCTTCACGTTCTCGAACATTGCCGGCATCGGCGTCGCCATGACGATGTTCGGCGCGATCTTCTTCCTACCGGTCTTCGTGCAGGGAGTGATCGGCAACAGCGCCACCAACTCGGGCGAGATCCTCGTCCCGATGCTGCTGGCCATGGTGGCGAGCAGCATTGGCAGCGGCCAGCTGATCTCGCGCACCGGACGCTACAAGGTCATCCTGCTTGCCGGCCTCGCCCTGATGGCCGCCGGGTACGTCATGATCACGACCTTCGACATTCACACCACCAATCAGACGCTTGTCGAAGCCATGATCCTGATCGGGCTCGGACTCGGCTGCACCATGCAGACCTACACCCTCGTCGTCCAGAACTCTGTCACCCGTGCCGACCTGGCGGTGGCGACGTCGGCCACGCAGCTGTCCCGTTCGATTGGCTCGGCGCTCGGCCTCGCGATCATGGGAACCATCCTCACCCAGGGCCTGGCTTCGGCGCTGGCCACCTACCTCCCGCCGAGCGTGCTCAACCAATTCCATGCCTCTGGGGGCGCGGCGAGCGCCGGCTCTGTGTTCGATCCCACGCTCCTTGCCCACCTGCCGCCGGCGATTGCAGCCGGAATCCGCCACGGGCTGTCCGACGCTCTGCACCCGGTGTTCGTCGCCGGGCTGGCGATGATAGTCGTGGCATTTGTCGCCACGCTGTTCATCCACGAGGTCCCCCTGCGCCAGACCGCCCACGTGGCTGCCGGGCGATCACGCGGCGGAGCCGTCAAGGACGCAGAGACAGCCGTCTAAACTTCCGCTCGTGGAGCCGACCGCCTTCAGAAACGCGCGGGTCGTGTGGTCGTTCTGGGTTGCCGCCGCGTTCTCGGCCATTGGCGCGGTGGCGCCCTTCGCATTCAGCATCGGTGCTCACAGCCGACTTACTGTTGTCGTCATCCCCTTCGGCATCGCCGTGGTGGCGTTCGCCGTCAACGCGCTCATGTATCAGCAGGGCCGGCCGCTTGCGGTCGCCCTTTACTTCATCGCGGGCATGGCGATCGTTTACGGCATCCTTGCGATGCTGGCTGTGCCGATTCGACTCGCGGTCGTAGGCACGTGTGCCGCCGCGCCTGCTCCCTGTGCGGGGGGGCTCGAACGGCCTCTTACCAGCGGCGAGAGCGACAGCCTCACCGCGGCCACATTCTGCGGCGTGCTCGCCGTCTTCATCGGTTTTTACGGCCTGCTGGTCCTCTACCGGCGCCGCTCCACGGCGGCGCGCGAGAAGGCGCAGGTCTGGCCGGCGCAGGCGCCTATCAAGAGCTCGGAGCCCGCGGCCGAAACTCCTTCCGGGTCCGCCTCCCAGACGGCTACCGAGCCGGCGGACGAGCTCAGGGAGCTGCCCGCGCCGGAAGAACTCAAGGAGCTCCCTCCGCCAGCCTGATAGCCGGTCTTACAGTTAGACATCCATGGACTTCGCCTTTTCCGAAGAGCAGGAGATGCTCCGGCGCTCGGCCCGCGACTTCCTTGCCAAGGAATGCTCGCCCAAGGTCGTGCGCAAGCTCATGGACGAGTCTGATGCATACGATCCGGCGCTCTGGTCAAAAATCGCCGGGCTGGGCTGGACCGCGCTCGGCATCCCAGAGGAATACGGCGGTGTCGGCAGCTTTCTCGACCTGATCGTCGTGCTGGAGGAGGCTGGGCGCGCGCTGCTGCCCGGTCCCTACTTCGCGACGATGGGGCTCGGCGTGCCTGCTCTGATAGAAGCCGGCACAGAGGCTCAGAAGAAATCCGCGCTGGGCGCGATCGCTTCCGGGGACGCTCGCGCCACGCTCGCCTTCACGGAGCCTTCGGCACGATGGGACGCAAGCGGCGTGGCCCTCACGGCGAAGCCGGGCGGCGGCGGCTGGCAGCTCGACGGGGTCAAGCTCTTCGTTCCAGACGCCCAGAACGCCGACTACATGGTGGTGGCGGCGCGCACGCGCGGCGAAGGTGAGGACGGGATCTCGCTCTTCCTGGTCGAAGGCAAGCCGAAGGGAATGTCCGTGCACCAGCTGCAGACGCTCGACATGACCAGACGCTGGAGCGAGGTTCGCTTCGATGGCGTCGAGCTCAACGCTGACTCGCTGATGGGCGCGCCACACAAGGCGTGGCCCGCGTTAAGGCGCGCTCTGGAGTGGGCGACCGCGGCGCTATGCGCCGAGATGATCGGTGGAGCTCAAAAGGTCCTCGAGACATCCACCGATTACGCGAAGACCCGCCACCAGTTCGGCAAGCCCATCGGCATCTACCAGGCGGTGTCGCACAAGCTTGCGGACATGCTGGTGCTGTCCGAGAGCGGACGCTCGGCGACCTACTACGCCGCATGGGCCGTGGACGCCGACGCGCCGGATCGGTCGCTCGCCTCGTCGATGGCGAAGGCTTACGTCTCGGACGCGTATCGCAAGGTGGCCGGCGACGGAATCCAGGTGCACGGCGGCATCGGCTTCACGTGGGAGCACGACATGCACCTCTACTTCAAGCGCGCCAAGGCCTCAGAGGTCACGCTCGGCGACGCCACGTATCACCGCGAGCTGGTCGCCCAGGCGCTGGACCTGTAGGTTCGCGCCCGCCTAAAACTGGCCGGACAGGTGCGGCCAAGAATCGTAGAAGTTCATGTCTATCGAGCCGCTCTCCACTCCCGCAAGGTCGTAGATGTAAAACTTGCCAGTCCGCGCGGGCCCGCCGAAACCGCACGGTGTGGTCGTCGTGCAGAGCACTTCGCCCGCGTACCAGATGAGCGATGACGTAATGAAGCCGGGGCTCGTTCGTGGCTCACTGGAAGCCTGGGCCAGTGGGCCGCCGTTGGTGTCAAGGATGCCCACTTTGTGGTTGGCTTGCGCATCGAGCGTCGTGAAGGTGATATGGCTGCCGTCCGCGCTCGCCCAGGGACGAATCCACTGCAGGCCGGCCGAGGCGGTCTGCACTTTGCCGGTCGCGTCCCACACCTCCACGCCGGCGCTCGTGCGGAAGTAAAAGCGAGCACCACTCGCGCCCCATGTAGCCATCGTGCCGTCCGCCCGGCTGTAGACGAGCTTGCCATCCGACAGGCGGACGATCTGAATCGGCGGCGTGCTGGTGGCGGCGCCCTTCTGGGTCGTGAACGTCTCCTCGACCGCCACGTACTGAGCGTCCGCGGAGAAACCGACCATGGCGTCATCGCCATCAGCCGAAACGCCTCGTCCCGGAACAGTCCCGAGGCTGCTCAAGGTCTTGTCGCCCGCGGCTGAAAGGAGGTGCCACTTGACGCCCGATGAATCCGAGCTCAGATACGTCAGCTTCTGCCCGTCAGGACTCCATGCGTAGACCCAGCTGGCATAGCCTCCGGAGGTCCAGGCCCGCACCAGCGAGGTCGTGCTGGTGGTGAGGTCGACCATGTAGAGGGCGCCCGACGCTCCGAGGTCACCGCTCGACGTGACGATGTAGGAGACGCGCGTCGAGTTGATGAAGCGCAGGTACGCGCCACCACTGAAGCCGCACCGGGTGACCGGGTGCTGGATGTCGGTCAAATCTCGCACCACGATGCCCTGGATTCCGCTGAGCGTCACAAGGGCGAGCTGGTGGCCGGCCGGCACCTGTGAGCTGCAAACGATCGCAACTGGCGCGGGAGGCGTCGGCCCGCCGGGAGTCGGGCTGGGGAAGGGGATCGGCGATCCGCTCGCGACAGGCGTTTTCGCGGCTGACGGCGACGTTTTCGACTGCGCGGGGCTGTTGCCGCATGCGACGGCCAGCAACATCAGAACGACGAGAACCCGCCTCACATCGCCTGCAATCTTGACGCACTCCCCATACCTATCCGCCTGCCAGCAGGCGAAACACTGTGACCCCGAACAGCGCGCAGGCCGGGATCACGATGCCCCGGTACAGCGACCAGTACCCCGACCAGGCTTCACGCAGGCGGTCGAGCCGCCTCCCGGAGCCGAACACAAGCGACCAGTAGATGGGCAGGGCGGCGCCGGTGTTCAGAGCCAGCGCGAGGAGCGCTATCCCGCCCGCGCCCGCGAGCCAGACTTGCAGCGGCGCGGACGTGCCAAAACCGAGCTGTGTCCCCCAGACAACTGACGCGGCCATGAGCCCCAGCAGCGCGGGTACGCCAAGGAGGAAGAAAGCAGCGAAGCTCACAACCACGAGCGCGAGCATCAGCGCCAGCGTCGCCACGATCCCTGCGAGCCCGGCGGCGGCGATTGTCGTCCCGCTGGTGGTCGACGAGTCTGTAGTCACGATCGGCGCGTACGCCACGGCGCTTGCCGGATCGCCATTCGACAGACCGGCGGAACCGATCACCTCATTCCAGGAGTGAAGGCCGGCGTTCGATGTCACCGCGGCGGCGATGCCTGCGGGCGCGGCCGCCAGGAGCAGGCCGGCCACGATCGCGGCGGCGTTGCGGCGCACGACCGTCAACGGAAGCCACACTCGCCGGCGCCGCGTGCGGCCGATGCCGGTTTCCATCAGACGCTCGCGGTCGAAGGTCGTTCCGCAGAGGACGGTGAGCGCGAAGCATGCGGTGATGGGCAGCAGCAACGATCCGATCGCAAGCGGAGAGCGAAATACGAACAGCGCGAGCGGCAGGTCGGCGACAGCCGCCGAGACGGGCGACAGCAAGAACGACCAGGCCCCGCCGGCCGCACCCTCGCGCGGGAAGAGCATGAAGCCGAGCATCCGGCCCATCGCCGCCCAGTAGGCGGTGACCGCGGCGACGAATGCGAACACTGGCAGGAGGTCCCACGGAGCAGCCTGTCCGAACAGCGACAAAAGCCCCATTCCCGCCGCCATCCAGAGCGTCACCCAGACCGTGCTGACCACCGCGCCCGGAAGCACCTCGAGCCATATGAGCGAGGGATCATCGATCGGCGTGTACAGCAGCACCTCAAGCGACTGCTGCGCCTTCTCCCACCAGATCCCGATCGAGCTCTTGATCGATTCCAGCAGCGCGAACGACATGAAGAACAGAGGCAGCAGCAATCCAGCTTGCAGTGCGGCGCCACCGGTGAATCGCTGCGCCACCACGCTTGCCACTCCTGGCAGTTGCCCGAACAGCGATGTTCCCGCCACAAGCAGCAGCACGAATGCGTTTAGGTAGAGCACCCAGCTCAGATCGCCTCGGCGCCACCACGAGCTCACATAGAACGGGAGCGAGTGGCGCAGGAGGCGTCCCTGCGTACGCAGCGAACCGAACATCCGCAGCGCGCCGATGCCTGAGACCGTGCGCGCCGGCGGTGGCGGAGATTCGGCGCGTGTCGCGAACGGCTCATCCATCGCCTTGAGATAGACCGACTCGAGACTCACCTGTTGCTCTTCGAGGGCAAAGTACGGGGCGCCGGCGGATGCGAGCCGCTTCTGCAGCTCGGCCGCGAAGTCGGCGCGGTCGGAGATCGACGCATCCCAGGGGAGGCTGTAAGTGATCGCCTCGGACGTGATTTCGAACGCCACGGTTTGCTCGCGCAGCCATTGGCGCAGAGGCTCCGGATCCTCGAGCGTGCGGCTCAGCCGGACGGAGAAGCGCCTGCCCGCTTCCGCTTCCCGCTGCAGCTCGTGGAGGGTGCCGCCGGTGACGACCACACCGTGCCGCATGATCGCGATGCGATCCGCCATCAGCTCCGCCTCGCTCAGCACGTGAGTGGTGACGATGAGCGCGGCGCCGCGCGCCCGCTGCTCGCTGAGATATCTGCGCATGTCAGCCGCGGCCACCGGGTCTAGACCGGCGGTTGGCTCGTCGCAGAAGATCCAGTCGGGCGAGTGAAGGGTTGCCCGGATGAGGGCCACCTTCTGGGCCATTCCGCGCGAGTACGCGGCCAGGATGGTGTCGGTGCGGTCCGCGAGATCGAAGCGCTCGAGCAGGTCCGCGATGCGCTTGGCGCGCAGCCCCGCCGGCACGCCGTACAGGTAGCCGAAATGATCCAGGTATTCGATCGCAGTGTTGCGACCGTACAGGCGCGCCTGGTCGGGCACCACGCCAAGCCGGCCGCGGATTTCGTCCAGCCTGTCGGGGAGGCGCAGGCCGTCGAGCTCGATGAGGCCCCCGTCGGGGCGGAGGATTCCACCCAGGCAGCGCAGGGTCGTGGACTTGCCCGCGCCGTTCTGTCCCAGGAGCACGAGCACCTGCCCGCGCTCGACATGAAGGTCCACGCCGTCCACGGCGCGGACGTCGCCAAAGCTCTTGCGAAGGCCCTCGACGCGGATCATCGGACTTCGGAGTTTAGGCGCCGGGCCAGCAGGCGCAGCCGTCCTAGCCGGCGGCGTCCAGCATGGGCTGCAGACGCTCCATCACGGCCATGTGGATGTGCTCGCGCGAGCCGGTTGCGTCGAGGCGGGTGAATCGCCGCGGCTCAGAAGCCGCCAGGCGCTCGTATGCATCGGCGACGCGCTTGTGAAACTCGACGGATTCGCCCTCGACTCGATCCGGCTTCTTGCCGGCGCGAGCCAGGCGCTCGAGCCCGTGCTCGACAGGAACCGACAGGAGGAAGGTGACGTCCGGGCGCGGAAACGTCGAGGGCCAGGTCGTGGGCACCCCGCGCGCACCGCCCTGGTATGCCAGGGTCGAGTCGTGGTAGCGGTCGGCCACGACGATCTGGCCTGCGGCGAGGGCGGGCGCGATCACCTCGGCGATGAGCTGCCGGCGCCCTGCCATGAAGAGATACATCTCGGCCTCAGGGTCGAGCTCCATCGCGCCGTAGAGGACTATCTCGCGGATGCGCTCGCCGAGCTCGTTGCCGCCAGGCTCTCGCACCATCACCGGCTCGCGGCCGGCCAGCGCCTGGCCGAGCAGTTCGACCTGTGTGGTTTTGCCCGACCCCTCGGGCCCTTCGAAGGTGATGAACAGGCCGCGCCGCATCTAGTTAGTAATGGGGTCTTCGGGGGCGGGCGTGATGCGCAGGCGGCGCTGGGGCTCCTTGCCGGTGCTGCGAGCGGATAGCTCGTTCTCGGCGACCAGCTGGTGCTGAAGGCGGCGAAGGTACGCGTTCTGCGGGGAGATCTCGACCGGTCGCAGCGTCGACTTCACCGTTTTTATCGCGGCCGCAGCTTCGGCCAGCGCCCGCGTCGTGGCCTCGTCGTGCTTGTCGACTCCATAGATTCGTGAGAGCGCATCGCGAACCTGGGTGACCGAGTTGCTCTTCAGAATGTGGATCGGCAGCCCGCGACTCTCCGCCTGGCGAAGGCTGTCGGGGCGCCGGCGGTAGTGATTCTTTAGCGTGAGCACGGCGCCCGCGCCGTCGAGGTTGCCGAGCACCCGCACCGGCAGCTCGAGGTCGCGGATCGACTGCTCGACGTGGTGGCGGCTGACGCCGTAAGGAAAGATTCCGAGGGGCTTGCTGTTCGAGGATGCGGCCACCGCCACATCCGGTGCGACGACCGCAGGGGCATCGACGTTGGAGATCACGCGGCCGTCGCGCGTTCGCAGCCGGATCTTGGGCGTCAGCATCGGCCCGCGCAGTGCCGTGTCGACGATGTCCGCCAGGGGCATGTGGATGGCGACGCGATCACGGTCCTGGATCTCGACCAGCACATCGAACGTCGGCGGGGCCTTGCGCTCGAGCACCGACTTCTGGGTGCCTCGGCGGCGCGCTTCTTCGTCAGAGAGAGTCACGCTCTGGATGCCGCCCAGGAGGTCGTTGAGGGTGGGGTTGACGAGCAGGTTCTCGAGCGTCTGTCCATGCGCCGTCGCGATGAGCTGCACGCCCCGCTCGGCGATCGTTCGCGCGGCGGCCGCTTCGAGCTCGGTGCCGATCTCGTCGATGACGATGACCTCTGGCATGTGGTTCTCGACCGCTTCGATCATCACCGCGTGCTGGAGCATCGGTGTTCGCACCTGCATGCGGCGCGCGCGCCCGATGCCGGGGTGCGGGATGTCGCCGTCACCGCCGATCTCATTCGACGTGTCGACGATGACCACGCGCTTGCGAAGCTCGTCGGCCAGCAGGCGCGCGCACTCGCGCAGCATCGTGGTCTTGCCGATGCCAGGCCGGCCGAGAAGCAGGATGCTCTGGCCGCTGATCACGATGTCGCGGATGATCTCGCCGGTGCCTGTGACCGCCCGGCCCACGCGCATGGTGAGGCCGGTGATCCGCCCCGATCGGTTGCGGATGGCCGACACGCGGTGCAGGGTGCGCTCGATTCCGGCTCGGTTGTCGTCCCCAAACTGGCCGACGTTGTTGGCCACGTGGTCGAGATCCGACCCTGACACCGGGCGATCGGCGAGCAGCACCTCGCGGCCGGGCACCCGGGCTTCCGGCTCGCGGCCGAGGTCGAGCACGATCTCCAGAAGCTCGCCGGGATCGGTTCGCTCGTGAAGTGCGCGTGCCAGGTCGGTGGGCAGCGCCCGCGCCAAGAGCTCTATCTCCTCGTCCCAGTTGGCGGCGCGCTGCGACGCTCGGGCCTCCGAGCTCATGCGAGCGAGGGCACCAGTCCTTTCTCCCGTACCGGCACCCGAACGGCCAGTTCTTTGACCAGGAGAAGCTGCGTCAGAAGCACGCTGAACCCACGCCCTCGCAGGGCGTCGATCATGAGCGAATCATAGTGTCGGAGGCTCGACCAGGCGGGAGCGTCCGTTTCGCCGAGCAGCGATAGGCCGAGGTCGGCGAGCTCGTCCGGAAGCGGCCGCTCGGGAAGCGCCATGAAGCTGAGGGT
>MNES01000068.1 GCA_001917815.1 Chloroflexi bacterium 13_1_40CM_65_17
CGACCTTATCGGCAAGGTTCCCCTGGGCGACGTTGCTTTCCTGGAGCTGAAGGGCCGGCTGCCGACCAAGCAGGAGTCCACGGTATTCAACGCGATCGCGGTGACGCTCGTCGAGCACGGCATGACCCCTAGCGCGATCGCCGCGCGGCTCACCTATTTCGGCGCCCCCGAGTCGCTTCAGGCCGCGGTCGCCGCCGGCCTGCTGGGCATGGGCTCGCGCTTCGGCGGCTCCATCGAGGAGGCCGCCCGAACCCTGCAGGAGGCGCTGGCGGATTTGCCCCCATCAGCAGACCTTCGCGAGCTGGCGCGCGACATCGTCGCCGCCTACAAGAAGACGAAGCAGCCCATCGCGGGCCTCGGCCACCCTATCCACAAGCCCGTGGATCCACGGACCATCCGGCTGTTCGCAATCGCGGCCGAGAACGGCCTGTCCGGGCGATACGTGGAGCTGATGAACCTCATCTCGGAGGAGGCTGGTCGTGCCTTCGGTCGCGAGCTGCCCGTCAACGCCACGGGCGCCATCGGCGCCATCCTCAGCGAGCTGGAGATTCAATGGCGGGTCGGTCGCGGCCTGGCGGTCATGGCCCGGGCGATCGGGCTCGTCGCGCACATCCAGGAGGAGCTCGAGGAACCCCTGGCGGGCGAGATCTGGAACCGGGTCGAAGAGGAGGCTTCCGAACACAACCGCACGGACTAACATGAATTTGCCGTGCCTGCCAACGTGCCCGGAATCCACCATGTCACGTGCGTCACGGGTGACGTTCAAAAGAACGTCGACTTCTACGTCGGCGTGCTGGGCCTGCGCTTCATCAAGAAGACCGTCAACTTCGACGTCCCCGACACCTACCACATATATTTCGGCGACTATCTCGGAACGCCCGGGAGCGCCATGACCTTTTTCGGCTGGCCGCATCTGCCGTGGCGGCCTGCGGGCAGCGGACAGGTGACGGTGGTCTCCTTCGCGGTCCCCAGCCGGTCGATGGACTTCTGGTCGAAGCGCTTGAGCGGGCTCGGCGTCGAAGCGTCGCGCGCCACGCGTTTCGGAGTGGATGCGCTGGTCCTCAATGACTTCGACAGCATCCAGATCGAGCTCGTCGGTGAGGCCTCGGATGAGCGTTGGAAGCCGTGGCCGGATGGTCCTGTCGATCCCCAGCACGCGATTCGCAGCTTCTATTCGGTGACGCTGTGTGAAGAATCGGACCTGGCCACAATCGCTTTTCTGACGGATTCGATGGGCTTTCGCAAGGTCGGAAGCGATGGCAACCGAACGCGCTTTGCCACCGGGGCCGGCGGCCCGAGCTCGGTGGTCGACGTGCTCGACGCGCCCGAGGCGCCGGTAGGAGAAGAGGCTGTCGGGACCGTCCACCACGTGGCCTGGCGCGCCTCAAACGACGCGCACCAGTTGGACTGGCGCGAGGTTCTCGTCAAGTCGGGCCGCAACGTGACGCCTGTCATCGAGCGCAAGTACTTCCGGTCGATCTATTTCCGCGAGCCAGGTGGCGTGCTCTTCGAAATCGCCACCGACCAGCCGGGCTTCACCGTGGACGAGCCGGCGGAAGACCTGGGCTCGTCGCTGCAGCTGCCGCCCCAGTACGAAGGGCGGCGGGAAAATTTGAAGTTCAACCTGCCGCCCATCGTCGTACCGACCACCGCGGCGCGAGGCGCAGGACACTGACATGGATTCCGGGTGGTCTGAAATCAGGGACTGGAGGGAAGCGAGCTTATGAGCACTGCAACGTTCACACCGGTAAGCCCGTTTGCGGCGGAAGCGAAGCCTACGGTCATGAGCGTTATGAGGCGAGACCGTGACAAGTTCACGCGGCTGGTCTCTGACCCCAAGAACTGGAACGTGATGACCCGCTGCACGGGATGGGAAACCCGCGACCTGGTGGGCCACATGATCGACGTCATGGAGGGCTACTTCAAGAACTGGGATGCGGCCAAGAAGGGCGAGACGCCCACCCCTTTGGGCATGGCTGCAATGGGCGGCACCCTCAACGACCACGCGCTTGACTTCCGCAAGCTGTCGCGCGACGAAGCGCTCGACAGGTTCAAGAAGGATGCCCAGAAGCTCGACGGAATGCTCGACGCGTTGAAGCCAGATGAATGGACCGGGTTCATGGTCTCGCATCCGTTCGCCGGGCCCGTCCCCGCCGGCGCCTATGCCACGTTCCAGATCATGGACTACGGGATTCACCCCTACGACATCGAATACGGACTGGGCAACAAGCTCGCCAACATCGACGAGGCGAGCGCCGGCCTGATTCTGCCCTTCACGTTCATCTTCTGGCAGAACACGGTCGACCAGAAGAAGACGAAGGACGTTGACATCACCTACGGGATCGAGGTGGCAGGTCCTTGGGGCGGCAAATGGCGCTGCACGCTGAAAGACGGCAAGTTCACCTATGAGCCTGAGAAGGGCAACTTCGAGGGCTGCGACGCGCTGATCAGCTTCGCCTCCCCGCAGGAGGAGGTCCTGACACACTTCGGCCGTTACCCGGGCGGCTCGGCCTCCGGCGACCCCGAAGCGATCGAAAAGGCGCGCCACGCTTTCTTCCCCTTCTGATACGTAGCACCCTGTGGGCGGCGGACCTTCGCACGGGTCCGCCGCCCGCCGCCATTGAGGGCGTGGTCAGCGAGCTACACGAAAGCTCAGCCTCCGACATCGCTTCGGTCATGCAGGTTGACGTCGATCTCGTCAGGAGCCGGATGGCGCGGGGCTGCCGCTGCTTTGTCGCTCGACTCGGGCATGACGTCGTGGCGTTTGGGTGGCTGGCATCTGGTGTCGAGTGGATCGGCGAGCTCGAGCTCGAGATACGGCCGGGCCGGGGCGAGGCCTATATCTGGAACTGCGCCACGGATCAGCGTCACCGACGCCAGGGATTCTTTCGCTCCATCGTGAACGGGATCGTGGCCCAGGCGCGGCAGGAGGGCATGAGCAGACTGTGGATCGGCACACTCGACATCCCGGCGGCCAAGGCCGTAGCCGACGCGGGCTTCGTCCCCGCCCTCCGCTTCACCAGCGTCTGGATGTCCGGCATGCGTTGGCTCCGAGTCAGGCGCGCCGAAACGGTCGACTCGGATCTGCTTATCGCAGCCCGCGAGGCGCTGTCGATAGCCGGCCGCCCAATCCGCGTCGGGGCCTCTCTGAAGCGAGCCGATCGAAGAACGCATTGAGCTCCGGAACCGCGTAGGGTCAACGCATGGCAATTCAGAGGGGGCCGTCGCCCAGCCCGCCCGGTCAGGCGCCGAACCCGGCGCGGGCCCCGATTCCCCAGGCGCGCAATCCGCTCCGCTCGGGGCGATTCTGGATCACGCTGGGCATCCTCCTGCTCATCAACATCTTCGTCACCAACGTCCTTCTGGCGCCCGCGCAGCCCACCACGATCACGATCCCTTACAACGTCTTCAAGCAGCAGGTGGCCGCCGACAACGTCGTGAGCGTGACCACCACCGGCGACGCCATCACGGGCGTGACCAAAACCGCGATCAAAGAATCCGCGAGCAGCTCCGTCACCGCTACGCACTTCATCACCCAGCGCCCGTCGTTTGCCGACGACCAGCTGGAGCCGCTGCTGGAGCAACACAGTGTCACCATCAACGCGAAGCCGGAGAACCCTCCACCTCCGCTCTGGCAGACCTTGCTGCTGAGCTTTGGGCCGACGCTGCTCCTGGTCTTTGGCTTCATCTACCTGATCCGGAGGGCCCAGAGTGCCGGAGGCACCGGCGGGCTGCTCGGGTCTTTCGGCCAGAGCCGAGCGCGCCTCTATGACCCTGAGCGCCCGGCCACCACGTTTGCGGATGTCGCGGGAATCGACGAGGTCAAGCAGGAGCTTCAGGAGCTGGTGGACTTCCTTCGCGAGCCGCAGAAGTACGAGAAGCTGGGCGGGAGCGTGCCCAAAGGGGTCCTCCTCATCGGGCCGCCGGGGACTGGCAAGACGTTGCTGGCACGGGCTGTCGCAGGCGAGGCCAAGGTTCCGTTCTTCAGCCAGTCGGCATCGGAGTTCGTGGAGGCGATCGTCGGTGTCGGCGCGTCTCGAGTACGCGATCTCTTCATGAAAGCGCGCACGGCAGCCCCGGCGATCATCTTCATCGACGAGCTCGACGCCATCGGCCGCAGCCGGAGCTCGGGGTTCCGGATCGGCGGTAACGACGAGCAAGAGCAGACCCTCAACCAGATCCTCACCGAGATGGACGGATTCGAGCCCGGCAAGGGCGTGATCGTCCTCGCCGCCACCAACCGCGCTGATGTTCTCGACGCGGCCCTTCTGCGGCCGGGTCGCTTCGACCGCCGGGTCACGCTCCAGCCGCCAGACCGGCGAGGCCGCGAGGCCATCCTCAAGATCCACGCCGCGAAGGTTCCGCTGGCTCCGGACGTCAGCCTGGACGAGATCGCCGGCCGCACGCCAGGTCTTGTCGGCGCCGACCTGAAGAACCTGGTCAACGAGGCGGCGTTGGGTGCGGCGAGGAAGGGGGAGACCTCGGTCAACGAGGAGGATTTCTACGAGGCCATCGACAGGGTGCTGCTGGGGACCGAGCGCCACCTGATGCTGTCGCAGGCCGATCGGGAGCGAATCGCCTATCACGAGTCGGGCCACGCGCTCCTGGGCCTGCTCGTGCCCGGCGCCGACCCGGTGCGCAAGGTGACGATCATCCCGCACGGTGGGTCGCTGGGCGTCACGATCTCGAGCCCGATCGACGATCGCTTCAACTATGGCGAGGACTACCTGCGGGCGCGAATCGTGGGTGCTCTTGGGGGCCGGGCTTCGGAGCAGCTGGTCTACGGATCGGTGTCGACTGGCGCTGCGAACGATTTACAGCAGGTGACGATGATCGCCCGGGAAATGGTGGTCAGGTGGGGGATGAGCGCGAAGATCGGGCCTTTGGCTTTCAACGACGATCCGTCGGCCAACGGGTTCGGCAACCGCCCATATAGTGAGGCGACCGCTCGCGACATCGACACCGAGGTGAAACGCATCGCTGATGAGTCCCTGGCCGAAGCGGTACGGCTGCTGACCGAACACCGCGCCCAACTCGACGCCTTAGCGAAAGCGCTCTTGAAGGACGACTCGCTGGGCGAGGACCAGATCCTCGCGGTGACCGGAATCAAGGCCACGCAGGTGGCCGCGAGCCAGGCGAGCACGCGCTAAAGAGCGGCCAGGTAGATCTCCAGCAGGTCCTTGGCGGGGTAGCGATCACCCAGCTCATCGGCCGCGCGGCGCAGCTCGGGCTCACCGATTTCGTAGTCGGCGATGTGCTGCGGCAGCCCAAGCGACGCGATGAGCTTCTCAACGTCGCCTGGCGCGTCTTTGCCTGTCCCGGTCGCCTCCGCCAGCAGCGCCATGCGATCCGGCTGCGCGCGCGCCACATAGCGCATGACGTGAGGCATCAGCAGGCATGAAGTCACGCCATGCGGGATGGCGTGGCGGGCGCCGATTTGCTTGCCCATCATATGGCTGAGTCCATTTGCCGATGCGCTCGGCAGCGTGAATGAGAACCAAGCCGCGAGCTGGTTCTCTGTTCGCACGCCGACATCGTCCGGAGCGGCCTTCGCGCGGGGCAAGGTTGCAAACAAGCGACGCACGGCTTCAAGAGCCATCACATCCGAAAACGGGTGATGGCCGTCCGCGAGGATGCCTTCGACCGCATGGTCGAGCGCTCGGATCCCGGTCGACAGCCATAACGACATCGGAGTGGCGAGAGTGAGCTCAGCGTCGTAAATCACCGAATCAAGGAGCAGCCGTACATCGCGTGTGCCGGCCTTGTCGCCCGTCTCGTTTGTGAAACCCGCGCTGCCGGCGAGCTCGGCTGCCGAAAGCGTGGTCGGAATCGCGACGTGAGGCAGGCCGCGGTACGCGAGACCATGCCGATCCGCCAGCTTGACGGCGATCATCTTGCCTGAGTCGATGGCGCTCCCGCCCCCAAAGCTGACGATGCCGTCGACGCCGATTTCGGTCGTGTGCGCGATCGCCGCGTCGACCTCGGACATCGGCGCGTGCTGGCTGACGACCTCGGTGGCCGCGGCCTCGGCCTCGCCCAACGCGCCGCGAACACGGTCGAGCAGCTTCTCTTCGTCGACCAGTGAACGGGTCGTGACCAGTGCGACACGCTTGGCCTGAAGTCGATTCAACTCAGGTCCCAGATTGGCGAGCGAGCCTGCGCCCCAGTGGATCGCGCGCGGGTTCGCGTAGTTGAAAGACCCGGTTGGAAGCGTCACGTCAGGCAATACGTTACTTTCGGGAGCACGTAGATGGCTGGTCCGCATCAAGGTCAACCCGTGCGCCAGGCGGGCGAGCCGCTGGATCGGGCGCGCGCGGCGATGATCCTCGTGCACGGTCGCGGTGCGAGCGCGGCCGACATCATGACCATCGCCGACGAGATGAGGTTTCCCGGCGTCGCGTGTCTTGCGCCGCAAGCAGCTGGTTCGACCTGGTATCCGAACCCGTTCACGGCGCCCCTCGAGTCCAACGAGCCCTACCTCGGCTCCGCTCTCGATGTCCTGTCTTCACTGCTGGCGAAGGTCGAGACCGCGGTCCCCGCCGAAAAGGTCGTGCTCCTCGGCTTCTCGCAGGGGGCGTGCCTGACCCTGGAGTTTGCCGCGCGTCATGCTCGGAAATACGGCGGTGTGGTTGGGCTGAGCGGCGGGTTGATCGGCCCTGACGGCACTCCGCGCGATTATCCCGGCGACTTTCAGCGCACGCCGGTGTTCCTGGGCTGCAGCGACGTCGATCCGCACATCCGCAAGGAGCGGGTGGTCGAGGCGGCTGAGGTTTTCAAGCGGATGGGTGCGGACGTGACCATGCGCCTCTACCCGGGAATGGGCCACTTGGTCAACGCGGACGAGATCGAGGCGGTGCGGAAGATCGTGACGGCGGTCGCCGGGTAGGGGGCTTCTTCTCCTCCTCCTCGGCCTCCTCACCATGCTCGACGATGTCGCCAGCCTTGAACAGGACATCTTTCAAGACCACCCGCCATTTCGGCTTCCGGCGTGAGAGGAATTCGAGCGCCATCGCGAAGTGTTTGAACTCCTCTTCCTGAGCATCCTCCATGATCGCCTTCGCCTGAGCATCACGCTCGAGCGACATGCGCTGCTCGTACCAGCCGATCGCTTCAGCCTCCTCCTGCAGCGATGCGGCCATGCGCGCAAAGGTCCGAATCTCCTGGCTCAGCTCCCCCGGCGGCTCGTGATACTGCTCTGTTCCCATCGCCTGACATTAGTTCACCTCCGACGACCGCGCGCGGGCAGCTTGCTTGCCGCGGCGCTGAGCGCCTCGAGGTCGCGCTGGGGAAGGGCCAGCAGGTCGGGCGGCGGCGTGTACTGGGACTCGAGGAGCTCGGCGCGAATCCTCTTTCCCTTCGGCGTCAGCACCACCGCCTTGACGCGCCTGTCCCCATGCTGGGCGATTCGCCGGGCCAACCCCTGGTGCTCCAGGCGGTCCACGAGCCATGTGGCGTTGGATGGATCGCACATCCACTCGTCCGCCAGCGACCGCATCGAGCGGCCTGCCTTGGGATCGAGGCTGGTCAGGGACCGGCTCTCGGCGGGGGTGAGGCCCAGCCGGTCGAGCACAGCGACGCGTTCGGGAGCCGTGTCAACGATGTAATCGAAGATGTGCCGCCAGGCGGCCGCGGCAGCGCTCTCCTTGGCTGAGGACTTCCTGGGCACACATCAATTTTAGCTGGAATACCACCGATAGTTGAGGATATTGTATAGTTGAAGTAATTCAACTAATCACCGCTGGGGAGGTAATCGAGTGAAGATGGCTATCGCTGTTGTTCACATGACGCTGCGGGTCTCTGGGCTGCTGCTTATCCTGCTCGGGCTTACGTTCTGGACGGGTCACGCGCTGCAGCTGATCCCGGTCCACGAGACACTAGGGTTCGTGCTCGTCCTATCACTCTGGACGCTCGCGTTCTTCGCCGCCCGCGCCGGCGTTGCAACCGGTTGGGTGGTCCTCGCGGTGGTTTGGGGTCTCGTTGCGCCGATCCTCGGCCTGGCCCAGGAGCGCCTGCTTACAGGCGACTGGCACTGGACGATCCAGGTTCTCCACCTGCTTATCGGCCTTGGTGCCATCGGGCAGGGTGAGGGTCTGGTCGTTCGGATGCGGCGGCGCGCCGCCTCAGAGCAGATGAGGGCCGCGTGACCGAGAGGCGCCTTCTCGAAGGCAAGGTCGCGATCGTGACCGGCGCGAGTCGAAGCATCGGCGCCGCATCGGCGCGAGCGTTCGCTGACGCGGGGGCGGCGGTCGTGCTCGCAGCTCGCACCGCGCCGGCGATCGCCGAGATTGCCGAGGAGATCAACCGCAGCGGCGGCCGGACGCTGGCTGTGCCAACCGACATGACCGACCCGCGGTCTGTCCAAAGACTCGTGGAAGAGAACGTGACGACCTTCGGGCGGTTGGATGTCGCTTTCAACAACGCCGGCTCTGGCCACATGCCCAGGCCGCTAGCTGAAATCTCGTTCGAAGATTTCGAGTCGAGCTTCAAGGCGAACATCTACGGCGTCTTCCTCGGCATGAAGTACGAGATCCCGGCGATGCTCGCCACGGGCGGCGGCGCCATCGTCAACATGTCGTCCACCGCTGGTCTCCAGGGCGCTCCCGGGATGGGACCCTACGCAGCCGCCAAGCACGGTGTGGTGGCGCTGACCAAGACGGCGGCCATCGATTACGGAAAGCGGAACATCCGTGTCAACGCGCTGGCGCCTGGGCCCATCGTCAACGAGCAGATGAGCAACTTGCCTGATGAGACTCTTCAGGGCATCGCCCGCTTCGTACCCTTGGGCAGACTCGGCCGCACCGATGAGGTGGCGCGCGCGGCGTTGTGGCTGTGCTCGGACGAGTCGTCATTCATCACCGGCGCCGTGCTCTCGATCGACGGTGGCCGGCTTGCGGGCGCACCCGGCGGCTGAGGACGAAATAGGAAGAGCTCGAACCACCTTCTAGCCAGAGATGGACTTCGGGCGGCCTATCCAGTTCGGTTATTTCGTGCTCCCGGACTCGATGCGGCCCTTGCGGCCGCTGCAGCTGGCCATCCGGGCGGAAGAGCTGGGTATCGATGTGATTGGCATCCAGGACCATCCCTACCAGCGCCGCTTCTACGACACGTGGACTCTGCTCACCGCCATCGCGATGCGCACTAATCGCGTCTCCGTTTTCCCGGACGTCGCCAACCTTCCCCTGCGCCCGCCCGCGATGCTCGCCAAGGCGGCAGGGTCGCTCGACGTGCTCTCTGGCGGGCGCGTCGAGCTCGGTCTGGGCGCCGGGGGGTTCTGGGAGGCGATCAAGGCGATGGGTGGCCCTGTGCGCACGCCCGGCGAGGCGGTTAGCGCGCTCGAAGAGGCGATCGAGGTCATCCGCCTGGTGTGGAGCGGTGGGCGTGGCCTCCACTTCGACGGCAAGTTCTATCAGCTCGCCGGTCTCAACGCGGGGCCGGTGCCTCCGCATCCGATCGGCATCTGGCTGGGCGCATACAGGCCGAGGATGCTCGGGCTGGTCGGACGTGCGGCCGACGGCTGGGTGCCATCGCTCGGTTACCTGAAGCCCCAGGAGATGGCCGACGCCGCTGCTCGCGTCGATGATGCTGCACGCGAGGCTGGTCGCGATCCAGCCGCGATTCGGCGCATTGCCAACGTCGCGGCCAACCTCACGGCCGATGAGATTGCCGAGCTCGCCATCGAGCTCGGGTTCGACACCTTCGTGGTCGGCGGGCTGCAAGAGGATGCTGAAGCCGAGTTGAGGGAATTCCTCGAGAACGTCGCGCCGGAAGCGCGCGAGCTGGTTGCCGAAGGCCGTGAATCACGCTGACCTGGTAGGCCTGCTTCGCGATGGCATCACCGCGCGAGGTGGGAAGTGGGCGGATCTCGGAGCCGGCGAAGGTGCTTTCACGCTCGCGCTCGCCGACCTGCTCGGACCGGGCGCCCACATCACAGCCGTCGACCGGGACAGGGGCTCACTGCGCCAGCTTGTGGAACAGATGGGGAGGAGGTTCCCGCAGACCGGGCTCGACGCAGTCGTCGCCGACTTCACTCGGCCGCTGGAGCTCGCAGAACTGGACGGCGTCGTGATGGCGAACTCGTTGCACTTCGTCCGCGAGAAGCGCCCCGTCCTGGCGAACGTGCGGTCGTTGCTGCGGCCGGGCGGGAGCCTGATCGTGGTCGAGTACGGCTCCGATCGCGGCAACCCGTGGGTGCCGCACCCCTTCTCCTATCCGCGGTGGGAGCAGATGGCTGCCGATGCGGGTTTCGAGCGGACGCGGATCTTGGGCACCGTGCCCAGCCGCTACCTGGGCAGCATATACTCCGCGATCACTTTCGCTCCTCGCCCCATGTGAGCTGGTTGAACGCGTAGTAGACCGCTGTGAATGCGTACAGGGCCACCACGAGCCATGTACTCACAAATGCGAGCCCGATGGAGATGGCGTACGTGACAAGACCAAGCGCGAAACGCGGAAGCACACGGCTGATCGGAGCTGCGTGGATGTCGGGCCGAAGGAGGCCTGGATGCGTGAGCGCCCAGGCCACCAGGCATTGGAAAGCGACGGACATTGCTGTCATCACTACGGCGTAAAAAGCCGCCGCCACCGAGCCGTTCTGGCCTGAGTTCAGGTAGCGGCCAAGCAGCGCGGTCGGGTACGGAAGCAGCACCACGGTGAGCAGCAGCACCAGGTTGATGAATTGAATCGTGCGGTCCACGGCACGCAGGTTGCGAAAGATGGTGTGGTGGTTGATCCAGACGACGCCGACCGTGAGAAAGGTCGCGACGTAGGTGACCAGCTGTGGCCACTGGCCGAGAACTTTGGCCAGCAGCTTTCCCGACTCTACCTCCGGGACCGTGAACTGCAGCACCAGGAGCGTGATGGCGACGGCGAAGACGCCATCGGAAAAAGCCTCGACCCTGGAAGTGTTCACCCTAAGACCCTCTCCCCATTTGGGGAGAGGGTAGGGGAGAGGGGCTCAGAAAATCTGAGACGTCGGCGCAGCCGACCCAGGGGTACCGGCGCCGCGACGACCACGTCCGTGCCGCCTCAGCCACCGGCCGATCATCACACGGCGATCGCCGGACGACCGGCCGCCCCCGCCGGGGTTGAAGCGCTTGGTGACGCCGCCCATCGTGGCGCCCCAGGTGACGTACTTCTTGAAGCGTTCCTCGGCCTCCTGGGCGATCCCGATCCGCTCGCCGCGAGTCTCCTCACGGAAGCGGGAGATGCGCCCCGCGGCCGCGCCTTCCTTCTCTTCGGGCGTGCTGCCGAGATTCATCTCGGGCAGCGCGCCCAGGACCACGATCTGGTCGTCCTCGACCGTGACCTCCACTCCCGTGAACCAGCCGTCTGGGAGTCTTCCGGCAAACCAACCTTTGATCGAACCGAGCTCTTTGGGATCCATGATTACAATATTACGCAGCAAGTGATAGAAAGCAAGGGCCTTGTCCCCGACTCCGAATTCAGGTTCGCCGGTAAGCTGCAAAAGACATGGGGATGATGGGGCCGGGCAGCGGCCCGCCGATGGTTCACTGGTGGCTCGGGAGGCGCAAGCAGGCGGACAGCGGTCCCGCCAACAGCGGGCTCACGGGCGACCCGGGAATCGAGCTGCCGCCCGAGCAGGAGGGTCCGAAAGACCTTCGCGGCCGCTGGCTGAATTTCAAGCAGTCGGTCACGGGTACGACCGCGGCGCTGCCGCGGGTGCTCCGACTCGTGTGGGACGCCAGCCCCGCGCTCACGCTTGGCCTCTTTGCCACGACAGCGATCGCCGGGGTGGTGCCCGCCGCCTCCGCTTACACCGCGAAGCTGCTGACCAACGCTGTCGTGCAGGGCATCGGCATCCACTCTTTTCACCGACCCGACCACTTGAACCTCGCCGACCTCGGCGGTCCGGGGACGCTTGGTCCCTGGCAGGCGCCGGCGCTCACAGCAGTCCAGTGGATCGTCTTCATGGTCGTGCTGCAGCTCGCGCTATTCGCGATCACGGCCCTTCTGGGAACGCTGCGCAACATCACCCAGCAGCTCATTCAGAACGACGTTTCCATGCGGATCCAGCTTATGGTCATGGAGAAGGCCGCATCGCTCGACCTCGCTTTCTATGAGGACCCGGCATCGTATGACCTGCTCCGCCGGGCGCAGACCGACTCCATCAACCGGCCGGTCCTGATGATCTCCACCGCATTCGGCCTGGTCCAGACGTTGCTCACCTTTGTGACCATGGTCGCCCTGCTCGTGGTGGTGAGCCCGCTGCTCGCGCTGCTCGCTCTCATAACTCCCATTCCGGCTTTCATCGCCGACACGCGTTACGGGTGGCGCGGCTACAACATCGCCCGGTGGGGCTCGCGACTTCTGAGGCGGATGAACTACATGGTCACGCTCGTCACCACGGACAGCTACGCCAAAGAGGTGAAGCTGTTCGGCCTGGGTGGCTACTTCATCGATCGCTACCGGCTGATTGCGAAGGCCTACTACGGGACGCAGCGCGCGCAGGTAGCGCGGCGCTACATGACCGGTTTCGCATGGGGCAACCTGAGCACCATCGCGACGTCGCTTACATACCTGTATGTGGCGCTGCAGGCCATCGTCGGCAGGCTCACCCTAGGAGACCTCACGCTGTACACGACCGCGGCATCGTCGGTGCAAGGCTCCATCCAGGGCATCCTCGGCGGCTTCTCCGGGATGTACGAGCACAACCTTTACCTGAACAACCTTTTCGAGCTGATGGAGACGAAGCCGACTATGCCGAAGGCGGCCGACCCGCACAAAGTCCCCCAGCCGATGCGCGGCGAGATCCGCTTCGACCACGTCTCGTTCGCTTACCCCGGCGCCGAGGCCAACGCGCTCACGGACCTGAGCTTCACGGTGAAGCCAGGCGAGACGCTCGCCATCGTCGGGCGAAATGGCGCCGGCAAGACCACGCTGTTCAAGCTCATCTGCCGCCTCTACGACCCGAACGAAGGGCGCATCCTGATCGATGGGATCGACATCCGGGACCTCGATCCCAACGAGCTCCGCGCCCAGATCGGGGCGATGTTCCAGGACTACGTCACGTACCAGGCGACGGCGGCGGAGAACATCGGGCTCGGCAACGTGCCCGACATCAACGACCGCGAGCGCATCGAGCTCGCTGGGCGCGAGGGCGGCGCGGACGAGCTCATAGAGACACTTCCGGACGGCTACGACACCGCACTCGGTAAGTGGTTCGACCAGGGCGTGAACCTGTCAGGTGGCGAGTGGCAAAAGGTCGCCCTCGCGCGCGCATTCATGCGCGACGCGAAGATTCTTCTGCTCGATGAGCCGACATCGGCGCTCGACGCGCAGGCGGAGTACGACCTGTTCGAGCGGCTGCGTTCGCTCACCAGAGGCCGTACCGCCGTGTACATCTCGCACCGGTTCTCGACTGTTCGTCGCGCGGACCGAATCATCTTCCTGGAGCATGGGCGGCTGGTCGAAGAGGGCACGCACGCCGAGCTGATGCGGATCAACGGGCGTTACGCACGCCTTTTCCGGTTGCAGGCGTCGGCGTACACAGGCGAGGACGTGCTTCCAGAACCCGAGGACGTAAGGGTCTAGAGGGCCGCCTTGTAAAGTTTCGGCGCGATGCTGCCCCGGTCTGTGACGCCAATCCGGGTAGGCATTTTCTTGGGTGTTGTCACCGCTGCCGTGTACCTGATCGGTGCCCGCCGCTCGTTCGGATATGACGCAGCCGCGACCTTTGCGAACTTCGTGGCGACCCCAAGCCTGGTCGACGCGTTTGCCGTGCACGCGGCGATGCCCAGCATTGTCCTCAAGAACATCGCGTCCAACGACCACGTGTTCCTCTCGCTCATCAGTCACGTCATCTACTCGGTCACGGGGTTGAGGAATGAGTGGGTTTACCGGCTGGTGCCGGCGCTGGCGGCAGGGGGGACCATAGGGGTCTCGACCGCGGTGCTGGCGAGGCGATTCGGGCTGCTCGCGGGGACAAGCGCCGGGCTGTTCATCGCGACCAACCCGATGTTCGTCGACAACAGCCGGGACTTGCGTGGCTACAGCCTGGCGGCGCTGCTAGCGCTGCTGGCGACGTTGCTCTTGCTGGACTCTCTGTCCCCTTCGGGGAGGGGGTGGGGGAGAGGGGCGCGAGCTGTCTATGCCGTTCTCCTAGGGCTGGCGATTGCCACGCACGTATTCGCCTTCGTTGTCCTCCTGGGCCACGTGACCTGGATCGCGATCCGGAGATTGCCGCCGGAGCTCAAGCAGCTCGCCCCCGCCTGGGTGGCCGCGTTTGTGATCGGTGCGGCGGCCAACGCCAACATCGAACTGTTGGTGTTCCTGCAGCATGGCTTCCCGCCGAGCCTGTTCGACCCTACCTTCCCGCGCGACCTCGTCCTCTTTCTCGTTGGCGCGCCGGTCCTGCTGGCGATCGGCCTCTGGCTGAGCTCGGCAGGGCTTGGTCTTTGGGCGGCTAGGCGCGAGTCGTTCGTGTGGGCGTCGATCGCGGTTGTCGCTGCTGTGGTGGCGATCCTCTGGCTGGTCCTGGAGCCCGCGTACCTCTACCCGCGCTTCTTCATCTTCCTCATCCCCGGGGTCGCATACCTCATAGCCGCCGCCATCGAGCGCTGGAAGGTCCTGGCTCCGGTCGTCGTGGCAGGCGCGATCGCGTCGATCGCCGCCCAGGCGCCGGGTTACACGCAGGACCCGCTGGCGCTGCCGCAGGCGGCGGCCGCGGTCGAACGCGCACACGCGGCCGGCCAGAGAGCATGCGTCATCCATTCGGACGAGCAGGTGCTTGCCGCCTACACCACCGACTTCACAGTGATCTCCACGCCCGACCAGCTCAACGAGTGCGACATGGTCGTGGTGGTGAGCTGGAACGTCGACCTGCCGCTGCGGGACCTCGCGGCGCAGAAGTTCCCGCGCGGAACGGCTCTACCCGCTAGCTACCCCGCGGTCGTGCTCGAGCGCTGAGCGGGAGCGATTACCAGGAGTGAGTGTGGTGGAGCTGTAAGACGCGTACGGCGCGGCCTCGCATCCGGTCGCAGCGCCAGCAGAAAACCACGGCGTCGATCCCCCAGGGCAGGATCCCTTGCAGCAGTATCTCTCGCTCGCGACGGTGCAGCAGCCAGCAGACGATGTAGCTCATCGAGCCGGTAGAAGCTAACACGGTGCCAACGACAAAGCGAAGGAAAGAGTGTTAAGACTTGGTGAGTAGGCGGTCGATCTTCGAGGCGAGAATGAAGTCGTTCTCGGTCAGGCCGCCGGCGGCGTGGGTGTAGAGGTGGACCGTCACCGAGCCATAGCTCACCAGTAGGTCAGGGTGGTGGCCCTCGGCCTCGGCGATCGGCGCGATCTTGTTGACGAACTCGACCGCGGGCATGAAGCCCTTGAACTTGTAGAGCTTGGTGAGCCGCATATGTCCATCCGCATCCTCGACGGTCCAACCGTCGAGCTGCTCGAGAAGCTGTCCGACCTCGTGGCTGGAAAGTGGGGGAGTCCCGGGCTCGCATTTCACACAGTGGCGCTGGTCAAGGGGCTTGGTCTCTGGCACGGGTTGATCGTAATGCCTTGGGTAGAATGGTCACTCCCGCCGGGCGTGCGCAGGGCGCATTGTTTTA
>MNES01000055.1 GCA_001917815.1 Chloroflexi bacterium 13_1_40CM_65_17
GTCTTCAGCGTGCTTGGCAGACTTCTCTGACGCGTCCTCGGTCTTGTCTGCAGCCTTGCTCAGCTTCGCGCCCTTCTCCGAAGCGTCCTCGGTCCGAGCGGAGGTCTTTTCCGACGTGTCCTCGTCGGCTTCGGCGGCGTTGCAGGTGTCGTCTCTGGCCGATTCCGATTCAGCCTTGGACTCGGACTTGCTCGAGGCGATGGCGCTCACGCATTTGCCATGGACGCCATTCGGCCCGTGTGGACAGGTGACCCGAGCAGCGGATGCGACGGAGTCCCCATGCGAGTCAGGGTCAGTGAGAGTTGCTGCGCCGACGCTGGCGACGACGCCTGCTGTTCCGAGCGCCAAAACGAAGCCGGCTCCCACCAAGAGAAAGCGGACCTTGGACACCCAGAATTCCTCCAGAAAACGAGACTCTTCCTCTGTGGTCAAGAAGAACCAATCCGGCGCCCGATGTACCCAAATTGATTTGCCGCCTGCGCGCCTGTTTGAGTCACACTAAACAGGGTGTCCCTGGTTGTGCCCTTGACACGAGCTTTGAAGGTATGAGCAGCCGTAAGTTGAGCCGCATGCGGGTGGCGACCGGTGAGGTGCGCGTGGAGCGCGGCTTCGAAGCGGACAGCAGCCTGGCGGCACGCGAGCTGAGCTTTCTGGTCAGACTTGCCCAGGCCGCCGCCTCCACCCAGAAGCCGGATGAGCTTCTGGATCTGATCATCGAGGAGGCGACCTCGGCTATGGGCACCGACGTGTGCTCGCTCTACCTACTCACCCCACCGGGCCGTGAACTGCTCCTTACTGCGACCAACGGCCTCAACGAAAAGATGGTCGGCAAGGTCGTGATGCGGGTGGGCGAGGGGATAACCGGTTGGGTCGCCGAGTCGCGGCGACCGGCCGTGGTGCCCGACGTGAGCAAGGAGCCGCACTGGAAGTGGGTGCCGGGTCTCGACGAGGACCGCTTCCAGTCGATGCTGTCGGTGCCGATCGAGTCCGGTCCGCGGATGATCGGCGTCCTCAACGTTCAGACGGTCGACAAGCGAGTGTTCGATTCGGCGGACATCGACTTTCTGCTCGCCATTGCCGGGCAGGTTGCCGGCATCCTCGAGCGCAGCGAGCTGCAGCGCCGCATGGAGGTCCAGCTAGGCGAGATCCAGCTCTCGCATGACATCCACGAGCGATTCACCAGGCTCTCGCTTGAAGGCGCGGGCATCTCATCGATCCTGGAGGTCGTGGGCGCGCTGGCGGGCGGGCGCGCTGCCCTCTACTCGCACGACGGATATCGCGTGCGAGGTGTGGGTGAGGCATCGGACGGGATGCCGGCACGCATCCACGTGCCCATGCCGCTTGCCCAGGCCGGCGCGCGAGAGGTGCGCATCAACGCGGGCCGGCCGGCACGTCCGGTGGATATAGTGCCGGTACGCGCCGGCGCAGATCTGCTCGGGCTCCTTGCCGTCGGTGTAGATGCGCAGACGGTCGATTCCCACGGCCGGCGTAGGGCGCTCGAGCACGGTTCCACCGTGCTGGCGTTGGAGCTCTCCAAGGAGCGCGCGGCTGCGGAGGTCGAACGACGGTTGCGCGGCGACCTGGTCGAGGAGGTGCTCGCCGGGGGCCTTGAGGGGGACGAGGCGGAGCGGGTCGCCAGGCAGGCGGAGCGGCTCGGCCACCGGCTGCCCCATCGCGCCTGGGTGGTCGTGCTGGAGCCCGATGACGACCAGACCGAGGCGGCGCTCGCCGGTCGCGGGCAGCAAGATCGTCTGGACGCGGCCCTCAACGGGCTCATCAAGTCGCGGCTGCCCGGCGCGCTCACGCTGGTCCGCTCGTCGTCGGCCGTCTTCTTGATCCCTGACGAGATCGCAGCGGACCTTCCGGCGGTCGAAAAGCTGGCCGGGCAGGTTCTTGCCGGCGCCGCGCCGGTGATGAAACCTGGCACCGCGTCGGTGGGCATTGGCAATATCGCCAACTCGGTCGGCGAGCTGGCCCGATCTCACCTGGAGGCGCGCCAGGCACTCAGGCTGACGCGTCGCGCGGGCGGGCGAGGACGTGTCGCCTCTTACCGGTCGCTTGGTGCTTTTCGTCTTCTGCTCGAGGTTCAGAGTCCCGATGCCCTCCGCCGTTTTGTCGAGGAGCTGCTGGGCACCCTGCTGAAATACGCGCAGTCGCGGGATACGCCGCTGCTCGAAACCCTCGAAGCCCTGTCGGCCGCGCGCTGGGTGCGCCGCGCCGCCGCGCGCCAGCTCGGCATCCACATCAACTCGATGAGCTATCGGGTCGAGAGGATCCAGGCGCTCACGGGTTTGCAGCTGGACGACCCCGAGACGCGGGTCGCGATCTCGATCGCCCTCCGCGCCCGCGCGATGCTCGGAATGTAGGGACATATGAGGGAAAACCCCGAATCGTTTCCCTCATCGCGCGTCGGCTTCGCCGAGGCGCTGCTCCCATTCCGGTATATGGATGGGCTGTTTTTTAGAAGGGAACTCCCAGCGACGTTTGGGCGCAATTAGGAACGCGGTGTTGCGGCCGTGGTAAACCCGGCCGCCCCGACCACGCGGAAACGGAAAGGGCCCCGGTGTGACCCGAAGCCCTTTCTGGAGGGTGGTTCCTAGTCTGGTTAGACGTCGCTGTAGAGCATGAACTCCCACGGGTGCGGCCGGAGCGCGATCGGGTCGACCTCTCGCTTGCGCTTGTAGTCGATCCAGGTGTCAACGACGTCCTTCGTGAACACCCCGCCCTCGGTCAGGAAGGCGTGGTCCTTTTCGAGCGCGTCCAGCGACTCGCCGAGCGATCCGGGCACTGACTTGATCTTTGCCTTCTCCTCGCCGTCGAGCTCGTAGATGTCCTTGTCGACAGGCTCCGGCGGCATGATCTTGTGCTTGATGCCGTCCAGGCCAGCCATCAGGCATGCTGCGAACGCGAGGTAGGGGTTGGCGGCAGGGTCGGGCGAGCGGAACTCGACTCGCTTGGCCTTCGGGTTGGTCGTGTACATGGGGATGCGCACGCACGCCGAGCGGTTCCGCTTCGAATAAACGAGGTTGATCGGCGCCTCGTAGCCCGGCACCAGGCGTCGGTACGAGTTGGTGGTCGGCGCGCAGAGGGCGAGCAGCGCCGGTGCGTGCTTCAAGAGACCGCCGATGTAATAGACGGCGGTCTGGCTGAGACCCGCATAACCACTCTTGTCGGCGAAAAGGTTCTCACCGTCCTTCCACAGGCTCTGGTGCACGTGCATCCCGGAACCGTTGTCCATGAAGAGTGGCTTCGGCATGAACGTGGCCACGTAACCATGCTGCGCGGCGACGTTCTTGATGACGTACTTGTAGACCATCATCTTGTCGCCCATCTTGGTCAGGGTGTCGAAGCGCATGTCGATCTCGGCCTGGCCGGCGGTGCCGACCTCGTGGTGCTGCACCTCGACGGGCACGCCGGCTTCGATGAGCTTGAGCATGATCTCCGACCGAAGGTCCTGCAGCTTGTCGGTCGGCGGGACCGGGAAGTAGCCTTCCTTGTGCCGCGGCCGGAACGCAAGGTTGTTCTCAGAGTTCTTGCCCGAGTTCCAGATCCCTTCATCTGAGTCGATGTAGTAGTAACCGCAGAACGCGTTCTGGTCGAAGCGAAGGGAATTGAACAGGTAGAACTCCGCCTCGGGTCCCCAGTAGCTGACGTCGGCGATGCCCGATCGGCGCAGGTATTCCTCAGCCTTCCTGGCGATGAAGCGCGCATCGCGGCTGTAGGGCTCGCGGGTGATCGGATCGACGACGTCGCAGATCAAGAACAAGGTCTTGTGTGAAAGGACCGGGTCGATCGTGGCGGAGTCGGGGTCGGGGACGAGCATCATGTCGCTCTCGTCGATCGACTGGAAGCCGCGGATGCTGGACCCGTCGAACCCGAGCCCCGTTTCGAAGCTGTCCTCCTCGAGCTCACCTAGCGGCAGGCTGAAATGCTGCCAGGTGCCAGGTAGATCGATGAAACGGACGTCGACCACCTCGACGCCCTCGGCCTTCGCGCGCTCGATCACCTCGCGCGGGCTGGTCTTACTACCGGTCTTCGTGTCGATCGCCATAAAGAAACACCCTCCTGAACCGATTGGCCTTGGATTTGACGGGCCCCGAAGGCATCGTAGGAATTCACGGCGACCTTGATCACGTAGGGCGCAGCCGAATCCGGAGCGCTCGGATACGTGTGATCCACACAAAGGGAGTTGTCCACAACCAGATGCGATCGTGCGGTGCGCACGAGCCGTACGCCCGGTCTTCGTGACGAACGCACGTTTCAGGCGTGGCATCGGGGCACCTAGCCTGACCTCAAGCCAGTGGCTATCAACCGGGAGGTGACGTATTTGTCGACGCGCAGCTCAAGTCTCAGTACGGCGCTGATGAAGCGCAAACCCATGCTCGTGATCGCCGCGGGATTCGCACTCCTCGCGGCCATCATCCCCATCGCGGTATTGGCGGATGACCAGACCGCGACCCAGGCTGCCGGCGTGGCCGCCGACACGGTCTGGGTGATCGTGACCGGATGTCTCGTGATGTTCATGCAGGCCGGGTTCGCGATGCTCGAGGTCGGCTTCAGCCGCATGAAGAACGTCGGCACGGTGGTCGCCAAGGTCGTCACCAACCTGAGTGTCAGCTCCATCGCCTACTGGGCGGTCGGGTTCGGCTTTGCCTTCGGCGCCGGCGGCATCTTCGCCGTCATCGGCGGCAGCGGCTTCTTCCCGACGTTCAGCCCTGGCTCGCAGTTGAACCTGCCGGCGATTGCGGCGAGCACGGCTCCGGCGGCAGCGAAGTGGTTCTTCGAATTCGTGTTCTGCGCGGTGTCTCTCGCCATCGTGTGGGGGACGATGATCGAGCGCACCAAGTTCATCGTCTACATCCTCTTCGGCATTCCGTTTGCAGCCTTCATCTATCCGCTCATCAGCCACCAGCTCTTCGGTGGCGGGTTCCTGATGGCAACGCTCGGCAGTCAGGACTTCGCAGGTTCCACGGTGGTGCACCTCACGGGCGCAACCGCAGGTTTGGCCGGGCTCCTGCTTCTCGGGCCGCGAATCGGCAAGTACGAAAAGGGCAGGTCAAACGCGATCCCCGGCCACAACATGCCGCTGGCCCAGCTCGGTGTGCTGATCCTGTGGTTCGGCTGGTTCGGATTCAACCCAGGTTCCACGCTCAACGCCACCAACCTTCACTTCGCCGACATCGTCGTGGTCACCAACCTCGCGGCGGCGGCCGGAGCGGTGGCGGCGCTGGCCACCATCTACTTCATCACGAAGACGATGGACGTCGGCATGATCGGCAACGGGGCTATCGCGGCGCTCGTCGCGATCACCGCGCCTTCAGGCTATGTCGAACCGTGGGCCGCGATTGTCATCGGCGCGGTTGCAGGAGTGATCGTGGTCGTGGGCGTGCTCGTCCTCGACAGGGTGCTCGACGATCCCGTGGGCGCGCTACCGGCGCACGGCCTGGCCGGCATTTGGGGCACGCTCAGCTGCGGCTTGTTCACCGTGCCTGCGCTGGCCAAGTTCAACGGCGTCGGCCAGGGCGGGCTCTTCTATACCGGCAGCTTCAACCAGCTGGGAGCCCAGGCGATCGCCGTGGCGGTTGCGTTCACCACCGTGTTCGTGCTGAGCTACGCGCTCTTCTGGATCATCAAGAAGACCGTCGGCCTCCGTGTCTCGGCACGGGAGGAGATGGAGGGCCTCGACATCAGCGAGCACGGCATGTGGGGATACCCGGAGTCGTTCATGCCCGTCCCGGGCGGCGTCTACCGGCAGCCCGACACACCGACTGTCAACCCGCATGGGGCGCCCGAACGGGTCGGAGCTCCGGCTCGCCATGAGGGCTCACCCGCATGAAGATGGTGGTTGCGATCATCCGACACGAGCGCCTGCAGGAAGTGCAGGACGTTCTCGACGAGTGTGGTGTGTCCGGGGTGACCGTGACGGAGGTCAAAGGCTGCGGCGCCCAGCGCGGCTACACCGAGAAATACCGCGGCGCCTCCGTCCACATCTCGCTGCGGCCCCGGCTCAAGGTTGAGGCGGTCATGCAGTCGGAGATAGTCAAGACAGTGGTCGACAAGCTGGCGGAAGCCGCTCGGACCGGCGACCACGGCGAGGTCGGCGACGGGAAGATTTTCGTCATCGGGGTCGAGGACGCGGTCCGCATCCGCACCGGCGAACACGGCCCGGAGACGGTGAGGCACGCAGAAAGAGCGATGTGGGGTCATTAGCCGGCCCCGGACTCGGAAACGAAAAAGGGGCGGCAGGATTTCCCTGACCGCCCCTTTTCATTAGTAACGTTTAGCTAGGCCGCTCCAGCTTGTGTGTTTGGCGCTTGCTCTGACGAAGGAACGTTCTTCTCGATCCACGCCTTGATGGGGGCTTTGCCGCCGGGGTAGCCGATCATCCTGTCGACCAGCTTGCCCTCCCGGAACAGACCCAGGGTCGGGATGCCCATGATGCCGTAGCGGATGGCGATCTCCTGGTTGATGTCCACGTCCAGCTTGCCGATCACCACCTTGCCGACGAGCTCGTCCGCAAGCTGCTCCACCGCCGGCGTCATCATCCGACAGGGGCCGCACCAATCGGCGTAGAAGTCCACCACGACGGGTTCGCTTGCCTGGAGCACATCGGCCTCGAAAGTCGGGCCGTCAAAGTGCTTCATGTTTTCCATGCCAGCTACAAGCCCTGGGCGGCGGTTCATATTCCGACCCCATACTGGGAGGCAGATGGCGACCGCCCAAGGCATCCGGCCCCAGTCTGCCTTCGACCAGGCCCTCCACCAGTTCGGGGCGCGCCTTTTCGAGGCCGCTCCGGGGCTCGTCACCTGGATCCTGCTCCTGGCCCCGGCCTGGATCCCGATCATCTTCCCGTGGCCGGGCGCTTTCGTGGTCGCCGCCGGGGTCCTGCTCTTCGACATCTACTGGCTGTTGCGATCCATGACGGTCATCACCGGCGTGTACAGCACGCTGTCCCAGATGCGCCGCGACATGAGGAGGGACTGGCTGGCGCTGTGCTACCAGGACCGGGCGGAGGGCCGTCACGATCCGCTCCAGTACATCCACCTGTGTGTGATCCCGACCTACACCGAGCCCTACCACGTCCTCGAGAAGACCGTCGAGGCGATCGTCGAGGCCAACTATCCACCCGACAAGAAAATGATCGGGATCATCACGCGCGAGACCGACAAGCCGGGCTGGGAGAACGTGGAGCGGCTGAAGGACAAGTTCGGCGACCGGCTCCGCGGCTTCTATCACATCAAGGACCCGCTCGAGCCGGGGATTGTCATCGGCAAGTCAGCGGCCATGAACTGGGGCGGGCGCTGGATGGTCCGCGTGCTGACCGAGGAAGGCTACGACCTCAACCAGATCCTGATCACCGATCTGGACTCCGACTATCGCGTCCATCCAGAGTACTTCGCCTGGATCAGCCAGCACCACGCGCGCGAGCCCTTGCGGGACTTCGTGATCTGGCAGCCGGTGCCGCTGTTCCACAACAACATCTGGCAGGTGCCGATGGCTGTTCGTGTGATGTCCGGGGCCACGTCCCAGTGGCAGATGTTCTTGCACTCGAGGCCTCACCGCCTGGTTGCATTCAGCAGCTACACATGCAGCCTCGAGTTCGTCCAACGCGCCGGCTACTGGGACAAGGACGTGATCCCCGAGGACTCGCGCTTCTACTGGAAAGCATTCTTTACTTTCGGCGAGCGGTTCTCGGTGAAGTCCGTCTACCTACCCCTGTACGGTGACTCACCGAACTCGCGCGACTACGCCTCGACGCACATGAGCCAGTACAACCAGATCAAGCGTTGGGCCTGGGGCATAACCGACGTGCCATACGTTTTGGCCCGGCTGTTCAAGCATCCGGAGATCCCGCTCGTGCTGCGGATTCGGCGCTTCATGAACCTGTTCCTCAATCACCTCAACTGGATCTTCCTGCCGTTGCTGCTGATGTTTGGGGCGTCGGTCCCGATCTGGGTCAGCCAGGACTTCGCGCTCACCGACCTGGGTCAGGCCCTGTGGTCGTGGTCGGGGATCCTGCTGTCGGTGACGCTCTCGACGGTGGTGTTCTTTCTGTTCTTCGAGGTGTTGATGCTGCCGCCAAAGCCGAAGGAGTGGCCGTTCTGGAAGAAGATCGGCGTTCACTTCCAGTACATGCTCTACCCGATCGTGGGCCTAGTGATGAGCGTGCTTCCGGCGCTGGAGGCGCACACGCGCCTGTTGCTTGGCCGCTACCTGGAGTATCGAGTGACAGAAAAAGTCTAGGTAGGGCTTAAGCTCCGCAAACCATGCCGGTGAGCGGCCATGGCACACAGAACAGCGGCCCGGCAAGGGCCCACAGCTCCAGCAGGGCGACGACGGCCAACCCGATCACGAAGGCGGCCCCTGTGTAGATGTTGCGGCCGGGGACCGGCCAGCTCTTCCAGCGTAGCCGCTTGGCGAGTCGAGGCCCCGCGATGGCGTCTATGAACGGAAAGACCAGCAGCACCGTGACTATGAGCGGCGGTACGACCCCGAACATGATCAACTCGGGCCCGAGCTTGAGCAGCTGGAACAGGAACAGGAAGTACCAGTCGGGCCGCGGGATGGTCACGGTGCGGGGGTCAGCGGACACCTCGAGCTGAAGGTTCTTTTGCACGAAGAAGGCCAGCAGCCCGACCACGACGAGCATCAGAACGGCGATGATCGGGTACGGCCAGAAGTGGTCCGGGAAGAAGGGGTGCGTCTCGTCGTCGGGCATGTCGTCCGCCAGGTGGTGGCCGGCGTCGCCCATGAGGATGGGGAAGAGGGCGAGGCCGACGACGACCGGATAGAGGATGTGATCAGGGCCGATCGGCAGACGCTTGTAGTCCGGCTCCAGGTTGTGCCCGTGCGATTCGACCTCGATCACGGGGACCTGGGTCTCGGCAGTGGCCGCGCCTGGGCCCTTCTTCACCAGGCCTTGATCACCCATCACATCGGCTCCGAGATTCCATGCGCGCGGATGAACCGGAAATGGATATACATCAAAAGGACGATGAGAGCGGGAAGCAGGAACACGTGGATGGTGAAGAAGCGCTGAAGCGTCGGCGGTCCGACCACGGCACCGCCCTGCAGTATCTCCTTGATAAAGGTGCCGAGCTGGACGGGCGGCAAAGAGCCGGCGAGCTTGATGGTGACCTCGGTGGCGAAGTAGGCTTTGGTGTCCCACGGCAGCAGGTAGCCGGTGAGTGAGAACGCCAGGATTAGTAGGAACATGGTCACGCCGACAATCCAGTTCAGCTCCCGCGGCGCCCGGTACGAGCCGGTCCAGTAGACCCTGGCCATGTGCAGGATCACCATGATGATCAAAAGGTTGGCGCCCCAGAAGTGGGTGCCGCGGATCAGCCAGCCCAGGAACACGGTGCTCTGGATGAAGTTGACACTCGTGTATGCGGGGGCGGGGGTTCCGCTCGCGTCAGGGACGTAATACAGCGCGAGAAGGATGCCGGTAAGCAGCTGCAGGACTATGAGGATGAATACCATCCCGCCGAAGCAGTAGTAGAAGGCGTTGGCGAAGTTCGGAACGCGTTGGTAGAGGGCCTCATCGACGGCCTTTGTGAACGGGTATCGCTCATCGAGCCACTCCACCACCGCCAGCTGGATGTCGCGGGGGTGTGGAATCGCCATCTCTTCCCTCTAGAACCCCAGGATTAGTCCGTCTACGACGATCGTCTTGGGATTGTCCCCTGCCTTCCAGCTGAGATCCGAAAGGGGGGCGGGCGCGGGTCCGTGCAGGACCGTGCCGTCAAGGTGAAACCGGGAGCCGTGGCACGGACAGTCGAATGTCTTGTCGGTCGTGTTGAACCCGATCGGGCAGCCGAGGTGCGAGCAGTTGATCGCGAATACGTGTGTGCTGCCCTTCTCGTCCTTGACCGCGAACCCGCCGAACGCAAGGTCGCCCGCTCCGTTGTCGCCTCCTCCGTTGGCCATGATGAAGGCCGAGTTGGGGCTGGTAGGAGCGTCGAACTTGACGGCGTCCCCCGGCGACAGCTCAGTCATCGCCTTGTCCAGAGTGATCGGTATGGCCGTCTTCTTCTGGCCCTTCGGAGGAGCCGGCCAGAGAAAGACCAGGATGGGCGCCAACCCGACGACCACCGTCGAGGTCAAGAGACTGGCGATCCACCACCCGATGAACGTCCGGCGGGTGAACTTCCGCGGCGTGGAATCTGCCATCCGACCCGAATTCTAGCGGCCCTTCACGCCCGGGAGTAGGGGGGCAAACCGATCGCATCGCGCACCTCGACCATGGTGTGTCCGGCGACATCCTGGGCGCGCTCGGCTCCGGCTTTCAGGACGGCGTCGATCCGTTCGCGAGTCAGGCCGGCCCTCCGCTCGCGGAACGGCGCGAAGCGCTCGATGATGCGCTCGGCGAGAAGCTTCTTTTTGTCCTGACACCCGATCTGGGCCTTCCGGCAGAGATCCCAGTAATGCTCCCAGTCGTCGAAGAACAGCTTGTAGAAGGCGCAGACGTTGCAGGTGCGCGGATGTCCGGGCTGCGTCTTGTAGATGCGCTTGGTGTCGGTCACCATGCTCATGACCTGTTTCCGGATCACCTCCGGCGCGTCGGTGACGCCGATGATGTTGTTCAAACTCTTCGACATCTTCGTCTTGCCATCCGTGCCCTTGATGATCGGGGCTTCGGGGTTGAGGACGATCTGTGGCTCGGGGAAGACCGGGCGGTAAATGCGATTGAACCGGCGTGTGATCTCGCGCGTGAGCTCGAGGTGCGGGGCCTGGTCCCGACCCACCGGGACGACGTCGCCCTTGACGATGATGATGTCCGCGCTCTGAAGGACGGGGTACTCGAACAATCCGAGGTTCACGTTGTCGGGCTGCTCGCGCACCTTGTCTTTGAATGTCGGCACCCGCTGCACCCAGCTCAGCGGTGTGACCATGGCGAGCAGGAGGGTGAGTTCCGCGACCATCGGGATCGACGACTGCCGGTAGATGACGGTCCGATCCGGGTCGACCCCGATGGCGATCAGGTCCATCACCATCTCGTAGAGGTCGTCCGTGAACTCGCGGGCGTTGGGCTTGGTGGTCAGCGTGTGGTAGTCGGCAACGAAGATGTATGACTCGTAGTCGTCCTGCAGGCGAACGTAGTTAACGCCCGCGCCGAGGTAGTTGCCGATGTGGAAGCGGCCGGTGACCCGGATTCCGCTCAGCGATCGCTTCCGGCCCGTCATGTGAGCGAGAAGTGTATTTGACGCGGGATCACGGCCCGTGACCGGGCGTTAGCATTGCCGCAAATTGCCGGACCCCGACCGAGTACCTGAA
>MNES01000080.1 GCA_001917815.1 Chloroflexi bacterium 13_1_40CM_65_17
TCATGAAATCGACGAGCCATCCGAAGAAAGGACGGCCCTTCAAGAAGTCGTAGTGGCTTTCGATGAGCGCCGCGGGGGGTTGGAACCACATGAGCGACTCGATCTTCCATTCGCGTTCGGAGGAGAGCCAGCCCCAGATGCCCGCGCGCGCGGCAAGCCGGTAAGACGCGTCCGGTTTGAAGATCACTAGTGCGTCAGCCACGAGTGGTGAATCTAACTGAATTCAAATTCCGGCCTCCCCACACCCGCGATGCCCTACGGGCGTGGCGTGAGCTCCCCGCGTGGCGGGGAGCTCAGGTCGCGCGGCCCGGGCTTGTAGACCTTGCGGCCCTTCAGCTTCTCGGGCATGTGGACCTGGTCGGCCACGCCGCCTTCGAAGTCGTGCGCGTATTTGTAGTCCCGGCCGTAGCCCATCGATCGCATCAACCCGGTGACGGCGTTGCGCAGGTGCAGCGGCACCGGCTCGTTGCCGGTCTGCTCGATGAGCTCGCGAGCGGCCCCATACGACGTGAGCGCGGAGTTCGATTTCGGAGCCAGCGCCAGGTAGAGGGCGGCCTCCGTCAGTGGCAGTACTGCTTCCGGCATGCCCACGAAGTGGGCCGCCTGCTGCGCCGCAATCGCGACCTGCAGGGCTTGCGGATCGGCGAGGCCGATGTCCTCGGCGGCCGAGATGACAAGCCGGCGCGCGACGAACAGGGGATCCTCGCCCGCCTCCAGCATTCGCGCCAGCCAGTACACGGCGGCGTCCGGGTCGCTGCCGCGCACGCTCTTGATCAGCGCGGAGACGATGTCGTAGTGCTGGTCGCCGGCGCGGTCGTACAGAAGGTGGCCCTCCTGCAGTGCGCGCTCGACGTGGCTGAGGGTGATCTCATCGCCTTTTGCGAGCGCGGCAGCGGTCTCGAGCCCGTTGAGCGCGACCCGCGCATCGCCGCGCGCGCCCTCGAGCAGGGCGTCCATGCCTTCAGCGCTGATTGCGGCGCCCAGCTCGGTGACTCCTCGCTCGACGATCTTCTTCAGGTCGTCGCGATCGATGGCCTCCAGCCTGAACACGCGGCTGCGCGAGAGCAGCGGCGCGATCACCTCGAACGACGGGTTCTCAGTGGTGGCGCCGATGAGGGTGACGGTGCCGTCCTCGACGTGGGGCAGGATGGCGTCCTGCTGGGCCTTGTTGAAGCGGTGGATCTCGTCAATGAACAGGACGGTCCTGAGGCCCGCCCTGCGCTGAACACGCGCCTCGGCCACGACCTTCCGGAGGTCGGCGACACCGGCGGTCACCGCCGACATGGCGACCAGGCGGGCTTTGGTTTCCGCCGCCAGGAGGCCCGCCAGGGTCGTTTTGCCACTCCCGGGGGGACCCCAGAGCACGATGCTGGGCAGGTGCCCTGAGCCGGTCAGCCCCCGCAGAACCTCGACGATCCGCTCTTGGCCGACGAGCTGGTCGAAGCTCCTGGGCCGCAAGCGGGTCGCCAGCGGCGCGCTTGGTTCGGGCCCCTTCGGAAGCTCGAAAAGCTCCCCCTGGTCGGTCACAGATGAGATTCTGGACCCTCTCTGTAGAATGCCCGCCGTGGTCACCTGTTGGTATTGCAGCTCGGAGCTGCCGGATGGGGCCCAGTACTGCCCCACCTGCGGCCACAGCCAGTCCGACAAGACCTCGAGTCCACTCTATGGCGTCGTCGACCCGGTGACCGGGATCTGGAACTCCCAGTTCATCAATGCCCTGGTCGGACAGGAGGCCAACCGGGCGGTGCGCTACCACCGTCCCCTGTCGGTCCTGGTGGTGGAGCTCGACCACGCCGAGCACGTGCACAAGGAGCTGGGCCACATCCAGCTCGACGGGCTCCTACGCGAGATCTCGGAGCGCCTGGGGCAGGCCATCCGCGACACCGACACGGTCGCTTTTCTCGACGTCGAGGGGCCGCCGCACTTCGCGATCGTGCTGCCCGAGACTGACGAGCAGGGGGCGACCCTCGCCGCCGACAAGATCCGGCGTGCGATCGCCTCCCACGATTTCGCGACGAGCGGCAACTGGAGGCGGATCACCGTCAGCTGTGGCGCTGCCACGATCGACGCCGTAAGGACGTTCGGCGACGAGGCCGGCCTCATGAATCGACGTGAGTACACGGGAGACCTTCTCCGCGAGGCCTACCGCGCGCTCGAGGCTGGACGCTCGGCCGGTACCAACCGCACCTCAGTCGGCGCCTTCCGCTCTTAGTCGCCCAGCATTTCCGTAGGATCGGAATCGATTTGACGACCACCCGCGTCTACCTGATCCGCCATGCCGACGTCGAGAACCCCCGCCGGCTCCTCTACGGACACCTCGACGGCTTCCAGCTCAGCGCGCTCGGCCGCGCGCAGGCCACCGCGGTGGGGGACAGGCTGCGCTCGGAGAACGTGAAGCGCATCGTGCACAGCCCGCTGGCTCGCGCTCTAGAGACCGCGGAGCTCATCAACTCAAGACTGGATCCACCGGCCGTCCTGGAGTCCGATCCGGACCTGCGTGAGGCCGAGTTCAGCCGCTACCTGCAGGGACTTCCGTACTGGCACATCCCGCTGCGCCGTCCGCTGTGGTTCGTGCACAAGGCCAGGCGCGGGCTGCTCCCGGGCGACGAGTCGGTCGAACGGATGAGTGCCCGCATCCTCGACGTCATGAAACGGATCGCGCGCGAACATCCTGGAGAGACGATGGCGATCGTCAGCCACGCCGACCCGCTCCAGGCTGCGTGGATCGTCCTCGACGGCCGCCCTCACAACGAGCGCGAGATGTATCGCAAGGCCATCGACAAAGCCGGGATGCTGATGGTGGACATGGAGGGCGACAAGCCGGTCCGCTGGGAGTACGTGCCCCCGCCCAAGGTCGAGAAGCAAGCAAGCCTCGCGACTCGTGATGGCGGCGCCTGACGCCGGGCGCTTCCCTGCGGGATTCCTGTGGGGGACCTCCAGCGCAGCCCACCAGGTCGAAGGCGACAATCGCAACTCGGATTGGTGGGAGTTCGAGCAGCAGCCCGGCAGGATCGCAAACAGCGACACCTCCGAGATCGCAAACGATCACTACCACCGATACCAAGACGATTTCGCTCTGCTGCGCGAGCTCAAGCAGAACGCCCACCGATTGTCGATCGAGTGGTCTCGCATCGAGCCTTCGCAAGGTGAGTTCGATGCGCGTCAGATCCGTCACTACCGCGACGTCCTGGGTGAGCTGCGCGAGCAAGGCATCGAACCGATGGTCACCCTTCACCACTTCACGAGCCCGATCTGGTTTGCTCGCAAAGGGGGTTGGGCAACCCGCGGATCCGCCCATGCGTTTCTGCCCTTCGTGCATCGGGTGGTCGATCAGCTCGGTGACCTCGTCGGGCTCTGGTGCACCATCAACGAGCCAAACATTTGCGCCGCCAACGGATGGGTGACGGGCGAGTTCCCGCCCGGCCGCCGCGGGGACGTCGCCGGCCTGTATCGGGTCACGAGCAACCTGCGCAAGGCGCATGAGCTGTCGTACAGCGCGATCAAACGCCGGTGGCCTGACGCGCAAGTCGGGCTTTCGCATCACAAGCTGCTTTTTCTGCCTGCGTCGGAGAAGCGGCGCGACCGCTGGGCCGCTCGGACGGCGCAGATGGCTTTGGATCGCTGGCCGGTCGCGCCTGGGGTGCTGCGCAGGATCGTCGAGTCGACCTCGGACTACATCGGCATCGCCCATTACTGGGGCCAGATGTGTGCCTTCGATCCCGGCCGGCCGAGGGATCAGTTCATCCGGCGATTCAATGTTCCCGGTGCGCCCGTGACCGACATGGGCATGAGCGCAGATCCGAGCTGGATCCGCCTGGTGCTGAATGAGCTGCGCAGGCTCGGCAAACCCGTTTACATCACAGAGAACGGACTCGCGAGCGTCGACGATGAGTGGCGCCGGCGGTACATCAACGAGATCCTGTCCAACGTTCGGCTCGCGATCGGTGATGGAGTCGATGTGCGGGGCTACTTTCACTGGACGAACACGGACAACTTCGAGTGGGCGCGAGGCTATGCAATCCGCTTCGGCCTGATCGGTGTCGACCGCCAAACGCTCGAGCGAACGATCAAGCCCAGCGGTCATCACTACGGCCGAATCGCCGCGGCAAACAGCCTCTCCATCGTCGTCTAGACTCAGCGCGTTGAACGTCAGGTCTGGATTGATTTCGTTCGGCGCGATCGTCCTTGGCACCGTCCTGGTGGTGTCGCTGGCGTGGGGGCTCCAGCACGCGGCCATGACGAGCCCGCGCCTCCTCGGCCAGGCCGCTCCAGAGCTCGCGATCCAGCAGCTCGACGGGCCCAAGCTGGGGATCCAGCAGCTGCGGGGCAAGCCCGTGGTCGTCAATTTCTGGGCGTCGTGGTGCGGCCCATGCGCCCAGGAGGTGCCAGTTCTCAGCGAGGCGTCCTCGAGCCATCCCAACATCGCTTTTGTCGGCGCCGCAATGCAGGACACGAACGCCGGTGTCCAGATCTTTGAGCAGCAGCACAAGCACGCGTATCCCGTGGGCCCGATCGTGTCGGGCAGCTATCAAGCCTTCGGAGTGGTCGGGCCTCCGGTGACGGTATTCATCAATTCGGACGGCGTCGTGGCCGCGTCTTTCACCGGTCCGCTCGACGCCTCGACGCTCGACCACTACCTGGGGCTCATCGCGGCATGATCCGCTGGGGCGCGGTGGTGGTGATCGTCGCCGCCTGTGTCGGCTACCTCGTCTACTCAGCGTCCGGCAGCTCGTCCGAGTACTACCTCACCGTGTCTGAGCTCCGGGCGCGACAGCCCGCGAGCCAGGACGTACGCGTGGCGGGGGTCGTCCAGAACGATGTCCAGCGCAGCGAAGGTGGCCTGCACATCCAATTCACGGAGAAGGACGGGACGGCGTCGGTTCCGGTCGACTACCGAGGCACGCTGCCCGACATCTTCAAGCCCGGCATAACCGTGGTCGCCGAGGGCAGGCTGGGCGCGGACGGCGTCTTCCACGCGCGCGCGGTGCTCGCGAAATGCCCGTCGCGCTTCTCGACCACCCCTTACGTCCAATGAGCCTCGCATTCGTCGGCGCGGGGGCGCTGCTGGCCGGCCTGGTGTTGGCGGTGTTCTCCGCGCTGCTCTCGTTCTGGGCCGGCTCGTCGGATAACGCCGTGATGATCCAGGTCGGCCGGCGCGCGTTCTACGCCGCCGCCGCGATGATCCTCGTCGCGTCGGCCTTGCTCGAGACTGCGTTGTTGACGCACGACTTCTCGCTCGCGTACGTCACCGAGCACAGCGACCTCTCGACTCCGATCGTGCTCGTAGCCGCGGCCTTCTACGCTGGGCAGGAGGGATCGCTGCTCTACTGGGCGCTGATCCTGGGCATCCTCGGCAGCGCCTCCCTGCTGGCCAGCTCAGCGCTTGGCCTGCGCCTGTCCGCATACGCGGCCGGGATCCTGGCCACGATCCTGAGCTTCTTCCTGTTCGTGTTGGTGCTGGTGGCGAGCCCGTTCGACCTGCTGCAGATCACACCTCCGGACGGCCTCGGTCTCAACCCGGTATTGCGTGACGGGGGAATGCTGATTCACCCGCCGGTGGTGCTCGCGGGCTTTGCCGCGTTCGCGATTCCGTTCGCTTTCGCGTCTGCCGCGTTGCTGGCCGGTCGGTCTGACTCAGCATGGATTGCGCATACGCGCCGCTTCGCGCTCGTTGCGTGGGGTCTGCAAAGCACCGGACTGGTGCTCGGAATGTGGTGGGCGTACCACGTGCTGGGTTGGGGCGGCTATTGGGGCTGGGACCCTGTCGAAAACGTGGCGCTGATGCCCTGGCTCGCAACCACCGCCTATTTGCATTCGTCACAGGTGCAGGAACGCCGCGGCCGCCTCAGAGCATGGAATTTCGGGCTCGTCATCCTCGCGTTCCTGCTGGTCGTGTTCGGCACCTTCATCGTGCGCAGCGGAATCGTTCCTTCGGTGCACACGTTCGCGGTGAGCGCGATCGGGCCCTGGTTCCTTGGATTCCTCGGCGCCAGCCTGATCTTCTCGATTGGGTTGCTCGCGTTCCGCGCAAGCGGCCTCCGGAGCCACGGCGAGCCCGCGCCCGCGGTCTCCCGCGAGGGCGCATTTGCTTTGCAGAACCTGCTCCTGATCGGGGTCATCGCGGTGGTGCTGTGGGGCACGATCCTGCCGCTGGTGTCGGGTTTGGCCGGCCAGCAGCGCGTAGTCGGCGCTTCCTACTACGACCGAGCCACGGGCCCTTTGTTCGCCGTCATCCTGGCGTTGATGGCCGCGGGGCCGCTGGTGCCGTGGCGCCATGCCGGGGCGCCGCTATGGCGCGCGCTTCGATGGCCCGCGGCGGGTTCGCTGGTCGTCCTGGTCGCCTTGCTCGGCGCCGGCGTGCGCTCGCTGCCGGCGCTGCTGGCGGTCCCGCTGGGAGTGGCTGTCGCCTCCACCGTCGTGCACGAATACGTGCGGGCTGCCGGAAGATGGCGCAGCGCAGGCGGAGGCGCGGCTCGTGCGATGGCACTGGTCGCCGGCAGAAGGCGTCGCTATGGCGCCTACCTGGCTCACCTTGGTCTGGCGGTCGTCGTCGTCGGTATGGCCGCATCCCACTTCTGGCAGCAGGAGAAAGACGTCACGCTCCAGCCAGGGCAGCAGGTTGCGGTTGCCGGTTACACGCTCACCTATGTCGGAACCGCTCACACCGAGCTCGCCGACCATTCCGAGCTCGTGGCCGCCATGAGGCTCGGTGGTCAGACGCTCGAACCGGCCCGCGCCACCTATGCCGGGCTTGGCGGGCAGTCGCTCACTCACGTGGCGATCAGCAGCAGCCCCATCGCCGACGTCTATGTGGTGCTGGCGGGTACGAACGCGGACGGTTCTGCCTCCTTCCGCGTCTTCGTCAACCCGCTGGTCAGCTGGATCTGGGCGGGCGGGACGATCATCATCCTCGGCGTGCTTCTGGGCAACGCCGGTGTGCGGCGCGCCGTCATCGAACCGGTGGCAGCTCGCGTGCCGAGTCCGGTGGGCGCGTCATGACCCTTCTGGTTGCGACGCTGCTGCTTTTTGCCGCCGGTCCTTTTGTTATGTGGCCCTTGATCCGGACGCCGGCGGACCTTCCTGAGGACGAAGCCCGATGAGCACTCTCGTCGGCACCGCCCTCACCCAACGTTTCGGCTCCGAGCTGGCGCTCGATGCCGTAGACGTCGCCATCGACGGCGGCGAGCACCTCGCGGTGCTGGGCGAGAACGGCGCGGGCAAGACGACCCTCCTGCGCATCCTGGCCACGGCCGCCCGCCCGACGTCTGGCAGCCTCGAGATATTTGGATTGGACGCGATGGTCGAACGCAGGCGGCTGCGGGCGCGCATCGGCTTCGTCGCTCACGCTCCTGGGCTGTATCCCGCTCTGTCGGCCGCCGAGAACCTCGGGTTTTTCTGCACTCTTCAAGGCGTCGCCCGTTCGCGTGTTGCCGAGGTGCTCGACCTCATCGGTCTCGCTGACGCGGGGCGGCGCCCGGCGGCCAAGCTGTCGCGCGGCGCACAGCAGAGGCTCGCGATCGGCAGGGCGGTGCTGCACGACCCGCGGCTTCTGGTGCTGGATGAGCCCGACGCCAGTCTCGATTCAGACGGCGCGGACCTGCTGGCGCGCGTGATGCGCGGCCGCACGGCGATCATCGCCACTCACGACCACGCGCTGGCTAACCGCCTGTGCCAGCGCACCTTGCTCCTGCGGCGCGGGCGGGTGGTCGGCGTACCCACACGGCTCCGAGTCGTTCACTAGATTGCGCACGATCTCCATCGCCCTGGCCGTGGCCCGCAAGGACCTGACCTCCGAGTGGCGCACGCGCGAGCTGGTGCCGGCGCTCGCCCAGTTCGTCGTTCTGGCTCTGGTGATAGCCAACTTCGGGTTCCAGATCGACTCGCACAACGCGGTGGCGATCGCGCCGGGGGTGCTCTGGATGGCGCTGGTATTCGCGGGCCTGGTGGCATTCGGCCGCGCCTTTGCGGCTGAGCGCGAGCAGGCTTCGCTCGAGGCGATGCTGCTGACCGCTGCGCCGCCGGCAGCGATCTTCGCGGGCAAGGCGCTGGCGGCAGCCCTGCTGCTGGCGATCTGCGAGGCTGTGCTGCTGCCCGCGCTCGCCCTGTTCTTCGGCGTGAGGCTGTCTTTCGATGTGGTGTCCGCCGTGCTGTTGGCCACCGTGGGCATGGCGGTGCTTGGGTGCCTTTTCGCGGCCATGGTCGCGCGGGTGCGGGCGCGCGAGCTGTTGCTTCCCGTGCTCACACTGCCGTTGTGGATCCCGTTCGTAGTGGTTGGAGGCCAGGCTGTACAGGCCGCGATGGGCGGCAGCGTGACTGGCCAGGCGACGGGCCTGTTGCTCGACCTGGACATACTGTTCGTCGTGCTGACATCGCTCGCGGCCCGGTTTGTCCTCGATGACTAATACTCGGCTCGGTCAGGCGTCAGCCGCGGCGGTCTCGCTGATGCTCGTTGCGGCCGGCTTCATATTCCTGTACGCACCCACCGACGCGCTCCAGGGCCCAGTGCAGCGGATCTTCTACCTCCACGTCAGCTCCGCGATCGCCGCTTACGGCTGTTTCGCGGTCGTGCTGCTCGGCGGGGTCGTCTACCTCTGGAAGGAAAACATCGCGGCCGACCGGCTCGCGCGGGCGGCGGCGCTGGTGGGCGTCGCTTTCACCTCCGTCACCCTCGTCATGGGAATGATCTGGGCGAAGCCGATCTGGGGCACGTTCTGGACCTGGGACGCGCGGCTGACATCGACGCTCGTGCTCTGGATCATCTATGCCGGCTACCTGATGGTCCGGCGCCTTGCGGAACCCGGCCGCCAGGCCGCGCGCTTCGCGGCTGTGGTTGGGATCTTCGGTTTCATCGATGTGCCGGTCGTGCACTTCAGCGTCACGTGGTGGCGCACGCAGCATCCGGGGCCTGTCGTGATCAACGACACGCTGCCCGCGGAGATGCTCGTCGCGTTCCTCATCACCATGGCCTGCACTCTGTTCCTGGCGGGGGTCATGATCGCGATCCGATATCGCATCGAGGTCCTCATGGACCAGGCCGCGGAGAAAACAGTGCCGGCGCCGATCGTCGCGCCGAGCGAGGCGCGCGGCGCCCGGTGATCTACCTGGTCACGGCTTACGGGTTCGCGATCGCCGTTCTCGGCGGGTACCTCGGTTGGTCGTTGCTGCGGGTGCGCGAGCTTTCACGAAAGCGGTAATCGTTGGCGGCGGCCCCGCCGGGGACGCGGTCGCTGCAGGGCTTCGGGACGCCGGCTTTCGAGGCGAGATCCTGCTTGTCGGCGCCGAGCCCGAGTTCCCCTATGAGCGACCGCACCTCTCCAAGGGCTTCCTGCTCGGCACCGTGCCGCTCGCGCGCCTGGGCCTTCGGCCTCGCGACCAGTACCACGAACTCGGCATCCAGCTGCTGCTGGGCGTTCGGGTCTCCGAGCTCGACCTCGAGCATCGCAGCGTCATCCTCGAAAGCGGGCACCGCATCGGTTGGGACCTGCTCTGCATCGCGACCGGATCGTCCGCGCGCCGGCTGGCGGGGTTCGAGGAGTCGATCTATCTGCGCGAGCTCCCGGACGCGGTGAGCCTGCGCGCCATCCTCGAGCGCGGCGAGCCGCTCACTGTGGTCGGGGCGGGATTCATCGGATGCGAGGTGGCTGCCGCGGCCCGGCGGCAGGGCTGTTCTGTCACCGTGTTCGAGGCCCTCGCCCAACCGCTTCAACGCGTGCTGGGCGAGGAGTTGGGCGGCTATCTGGCCGGCGTGCACCGGTGGCGAGGGGTAAACCTACGGCTGGGCACGGAACCCGCGCCAGACCTCGAGCCACCGGTCGTGGTCGGCGTCGGCTCGTCACCGCGCACCGAGCTTGCCGCGGCAGCCGGCATCGCGGTAGACGCCGGCATCGTGGTCGACGAGGTCGGACACACCTCGGTTCCCGACATCTTTGCCGCCGGCGACGCGACCAGGTTCTGGAGCCCGCTCTTCGAGGAGCGGATAAGGGTCGAGCACTTCCAGACCGCGCAGCGCCAGGGCTTTGCAGTCGGTAGGGCGATGGCCGGGACGCCGGCGCCTTTTGTAGAGGCGCCCTGGTTCTGGTCGGACCAGTACGACGTCAATCTCCAGTACGCCGGCGCGGGCCTTGCCTGGGACCAGACGGTGACGCGCGGCACGTTCGGGCAGCCACCGTTCAGCGTCTTCTACCTTCGACAGGACTCGATGATCGCCGTGGCCGGAATCAACGATCGCCATACCGTCGCTCGCGCGAGGCACGCGATGGAAAGGCGCGCCAAGCTCACGCCGCAGGAGCTGGCGGACCCGGCGTTTGATCTTCGGAAAGCGGGCCGCTGAGCGCTGCGGTGAGCTTCGGCGCGAGACCGGCGAATATTCGCTCGGTCAGACCCCACACCACGCTCTCCTCGTGCGCGAGGTAGCGGAAGCGCCAGGGGTCGTCCGACTGCAGCCACGCGCTGTCGTCGAGCAACCGGTCGAGCGGAATCTCGAGCACCCCGTCAAGCTCGCGATTGTCGTGTACGAAAGTGGGCACCGGGTCGGGGAGGTAGGCCACGAAAGGCACAACCGAGAAATTCGAGACCGCCGCGTATACCGGCTCGCCGGCGCCTAGAGGCACTAGCCGGCCGACCGCGACCCCGATCTCCTCAGCCACCTCTCGCTGGGCGGCCTCCCAGGCCGATTCGCCCTCCTGAACGCCCCCGCCTGGCAGGGCAACCTGCCCGGGGTGGTCCCTCAAATCCGCCCGCCGGCGCACGAACGGGACCATCCAGCGGCCGTTCGCCCGATACAGTACGAATACGACCGCCGCCTTGCGGGCGCCCCGCCTGAAGGCCCCCCAGCCATCGACCGGATGGAACAGGTGTTCGAGGCGAGAGAGGAAGTCAGCCAAATGCGCCTCTTGGTGAACTCGACCGGAGCCGGTAAGCTAGGAAAGGTAGCTGGACCAAGGTAAGGAAATGATCGACCACACAAGCACACGTATCGAGCAGCAGGAGTCGGCGCTGCGGCGGCAGAACCGCCGGCGCTACGCCTTTCAGCGCATGCTGGATGCCACCGACCGGGTGCTCTGGCAGCTCGAGGAGATGAATCGGGACGGGGTCAAGAACGTTCCCGCTCCGCTGCGGGCGGAGCTGCGGGAGGCGGTGGACCTTATGCCCGATCAAGTTCGCGAGCCGCTTCGCGACACCGGCCGCGTCCAGGACACGCTCGACAGCTTATTCGAGGTCCAGGAGCGGCTCTTCCGCTGGCGCTTCCCCGACTGGGACGACACCGAGCCTGACGACTTCGACTACGCCAGCTAACTTCCCCACTACGTGGGGAAGTCCTGCCGCGCACCGAGTGCGCCGCAGGGATGGGGAGTGGGACTAACCCGCTGCGAGGGTTAGCACCAGATCGGTGGCGTATGCGGTCAGGAAGCCGAACAGCAGGCCCCACGCGAACGACGTGGGGGTGCTCAGGCGGCGCCCGACATGAAACAGCTCGTTGACCACGTACAGGAGCGCTCCAGCCGCGACGGCGAGAAACGCGACGTAGAAGTAGTCGGACGAAGCCAGGTAGCCGATCCAGGTGCCGAGGAAAGTGGGGCCACCGCCAATGAGGCCCGCAAGCGCGAGGAAGCTCCACGGCGCCGGCTTGGGCTCCATGGTCATCGGCGCGGCGATGCCGAAGCCCTCCGTGATGTTGTGGAGAGCGAATCCAACGACCAGGACGCCGACGAACGCGATCGCACCCGCGCGCGCCGACTGCCCGATGGCAAGACCTTCGGAGAGGTTGTGCAGGCCGAGTCCGGTGGCGATGGCAAGCGAAAGGCTGCGTGGGCTGGGGGTATGGTCAGCGTGCCGCAGGCGGCCGAACAGGGCGCGATTGAAGTACACGAGGCCGAGCAGGCCGGCGCCGATTCCGACGGCAAAAATGATCGCCATGAATGTGAAGGGAGCGCTCGAACCGGTACGGGCGGCCGTCAGAGTCTTCTCCACAGGTCCAGCGGCGTGGGTCAGGATGTCCCACAGGATGAAGATCAGGATTCCGGTGGCGAACGCGTTCAGGAAACCCTGAACGGCCTTGGACAGCCCGCGCATACGGGCCACGGGCAGGCCGAGGAAAATGGTGATCCCGGCGAAAGCTCCGAGCGCGACGGCGGTGGCCTGGCTCATAGGTTGCTCATAGGATTAGTACGTGCAAAAGCGGCAATTAGATAAGTCTAACGCCGGGTCTCCAGAGCCTTCAGAGGTCATCTCTCGCTACCTCGAGGCGCTCTACTACATGTGGTCGGAGGGGGAACCGCCCCGCAGCGCACGCCTCGCCGACTGGCTCGGCGTGAGCAGGCCGACCGTCACGGTCGCGCTCCGGCGCATGACCCGCGACGGCATGGTGCGTATGAACAACCGCAAGGAGATCGAGCTGACCGCCGCTGGCCGCAGGACCGCCGAGTCGATCGTCAGGCGGCACCGCATCATGGAGCGCTGGCTCACTGATGTGCTTGGCCTCGACTGGGTGACCGCCGACGCCGAGGCCGCCCGGCTGGAGCACGCGGTCTCCGAAGTCGTCGAGCGGCGGTTGTACGAGGCCATCGGGCGTCCGCGCACCTGCCCGCATGGCAATCCGATTCCTGGTCATTCCAAGGCCTCGCCCAAAGAGCGGCGCCTGGCCACCCTGGGCGCAGGCGCGCGGGCGGCCATCTCTCGCGTCTCGGAGGTGGCGGAGCGCGACGCACCCCTGCTGCTGGCGTACCTCGACGAGCGCGGCCTGATCCCGGGCCGCGACGTGGATGTCGTCGAGGTCGACGACATCGGGCGCACCATCCGCATTCGCGCCGGCAAGCGCGAGGTGACTCTGAGCCACGACACTGCCGCCAAGCTGTGGGTAATGCCGGCTTAGACATAAGAAGGACCTCCG
>MNES01000027.1 GCA_001917815.1 Chloroflexi bacterium 13_1_40CM_65_17
GAGATGGCAGCCGGCGCGGGTGACCAGGACGACCTTCACGGCCTGAGCCTAGCGCTAGGCCGGCAGGCGCAGAGTCTCCCCCGCCTCGATCACGGGGCTCTGGAGGCCGTTGAGGCGCTCGATCTGGTCGACGCGGGCGCGCGTGTCGTCACCCGGGTATCGCTCAGCCGCGATCGCCCACAGCGTGTCACCTGGCTGGACCACGACCGTGGCCGCCGCCTCGCCGCCCTGGGCGGCCCGGCTCAGGGCCAGCATCACGGCCAGCGCCGCCACCAGGACCAGGGCCCAGCGGTACAGATTCCGCAGGGCCCGGCCTGAACGGAGTGGGGTAAATGGTCTGGTGGCGACGCCGGCGGCGTACATGTGTTCGCAAGAGTAGCGAACGGGCGTTCGGCTGTCAAGGCATCGAACAAAGGTTTGCATGAAGGCGACCCAGGTGCTAGGATTGAGTTCAACGTCCCCCCTACGTCCCCGAAAACGAACTCCTGGAGAACGAAATTGACCGAACAGCTCACCGAACGCCAGAACAAGATCCTCGACTACATCCGCTACGTCACCAAGGCCCGGAACTACCCGCCCAGCGTCCGCGAGATCGGCGAGGCCGTCGGCCTGAGCTCCAGCTCGACGGTCCACAACCACCTCAACCAGCTGGAGCGCCGCGGCCTCATCCGCCGCGACCCGAGCAAGTCCCGCACCGTCCAGCTCGTGCAGGATGCGGATTTCGACAAGCAGCGCCGCAACGCCGTCTCAGTGCCCGTGGTCGGCAACGTCGCGGCCGGCGCCCCCATCCTCGCCGAGCAGAACATCGAGGAGCATGTGCTCCTCTCCCCGGACATGGCTCAGGAGGGCTTCTTCCTCCTCCGCGTTCGCGGCGACAGCATGATCAACGTCGGCATCTACGACGGCGACATGGTCCTCGTGCGACCGCAGCAGGAGGCCCCCAACGGCTCGATCGTGGTCGCCCTGGTCGATGGCGACGCAACCGTCAAGCGCTTCGAGCGTGGCAACGGGCACGTCAAGCTCATCGCCGAGAACCCGGCCTACGAGCCGATCGTGACCTCCAACGTCAGCCTGGTCGGCGTCGTCCGAGGTGTGATCAGGCTCTTCCGCTGATCGTCGCGTAGGGCTCGAACCGGCGCGCCGCGTGCCGCGGCACCCAGCCCCGGGCGCGCGTGCCCCCTTCGACGTAATCCGTTTGCTCGACGCCGCCGATGCGGCGCAGCTCCGCGAGCACGCCCTCGCGCCCATACGGGACCAGGATCTCCAGGCTGACGACATCACCCCGGCTGGCCTTGTCGATCGCCTCGAGCAGCGCGTGGAATCCAGACCTGTCAGCCGCCGAGATCGCCACCGCACCGCGATAGCGCGCGCTCAGCGCGCCCACCGCCCTCCGTCGTGCCGCAGGGCCGAGCAGGTCGACCTTGTTCAGGGCGACCACGCGGGGCTTGTCGGCCGCCTCGAGGTCCGTGAGGACCTCCTCCACCGTCTTCGCCTGTTCCTCGACGGAGGCCGAACTCAGGTCGACGACCTGAATGATGAGGTCGGCCTCGGTGACCTCCTCCAGCGTCGCCCGAAAGGCAGCCACCAGGTCGGTGGGCAGCTTCTGGATGAACCCCACAGTGTCAGTTAGGAGCAGCTCACGTCCGGTGGGAAGGTCGAGGCGCCGGGTCGTGGGATCGAGAGTTGCGAACAACCGCTGCTCCGCATGCACGCGGGCTCCCGTGAGCGCGTTGAGAAGAGTTGACTTGCCGGCGTTGGTGTAACCGACGATCGCCGCCGTCGCCAGCTCCGCTCGCCGGCGGCCGGTTCGCTGCTGGTGGCGCTGCGACCGCACCTGCTCGATCTCGCGCTCGAGGTCGCGCATCCGCTTGCGGATTCGCCGGCGCTCCACCTCGATCTGCTGCTCGCCGAAGCCGCCGCGGGCTCCCACCCCACCTCGCCGCCCCCCCACCTGGCGGTCGTAGGCATAAGCGCCGATCAGCCGCGGCAACAGGTGGTGGAGTCGGGCGGCCTCGACCTGGAGCCGTCCTTCATGCGTCCGGGCGTGCTGAGCGAAGATCTCGAGGATCACCTCGGTGCGATCGAGGACGCGCGTCTTGAGCTCCAGCTCGAGGTTGCGCTGCTGCCGAGGGCTCAAGTCGTCGTTGCAGATAACCAGGTCGAAAGCGCCTTCCATCTTCAGCTCGCGCAGCTCGTCGACCTTGCCCATGCCGATGAAATGCGCTGGGTCGACCTGCGCCCGTCGCTGGACGTCGGAGCCGGCGACGTCCGCGCCAGCAGTCCGCGTGAGATCCGCCAGCTCCGCCATCTGGTCTCGAACTAGCTCAGGCGTCGTCCCCGGAAGCAGCAACCCGACCAGGTGTGCCCGCTCTCGCGGCGCCTTCGTCGTGATCAGAGCTTGAGACGCCTCAGTCGGGCCATCGCTTCCTCGAGCCGGGGGTCGGGGGCGGTGACCGAGAGCCGGAAATAACCTTCGCCGTGGGCGCCAAAACCAACCCCCGGCGTGATGTTCACCCCCACCTCGTCGAGCACACGGCCCGCAAATCCGATCGAGTCATAGCCTGACGGCACGGGAGCCCATACATAAAAGGTCGCGCGTGGAGGCTGGATCGACCAGCCGAGCGCGTTGAGCGTGTCCGCCACCAGCCGATGGCGGCGCGCGTAGACCTCGCAGGCTGCGCGCGTCTCCTCCTCTCCCCCATTCAGGGCTTCGATCGCCGCCCACTGCACGGCTTGAAAGATGCCGGAGTCGATGTTGGTCTTCAGCTGTCCGATCAGCTGCACGAGGTCGGCACGCCCGCACACCCAACCGATGCGCCAGCCGGTCATGTTGAACGTCTTGGACAGTGAGTGGAACTCGAGGCCGATGTCTTTGGCCCCCTCGATCTCGAACAGGCTCAGCGGCTTGTAGCCCCCAAACGTGATCTCGGAGTAGGGCGCGTCGTGGCACAGCACGATGCCGTGGTGGCGGCAGAATTCGACTGCCCTCTCCAGGAACCTACGGTCGGCGACTGCCGCCGTCGGGTTGTTGGGGTAGTTGAGCCACATCAGCCGCGCCCGCTCGGCAATGGCATTCGGTATGGCGTTGAGGTCGGGCAGCCACTTGTTCTCGGCTGTCAGCGGCATGACGTACGGCTCGCCGGCGGCCATCAGCGCGCCGGTGACGTAAACCGTGTAGCCGGGATCGGGGGCGAGCACGATATCGCCAGGGTCGACCAGCGCCAGCGGCACATGGCTGATGCCGTCCTTGGACCCGAGCGTAGGCAAGATCTCGGTGGCCGGGTCGAGCGTCACCGAAAACCGCTCGCGGTACCAGTGCGCGATCGCCTCGCGCAGCTCGGCGAGTCCGAAGTACGAGGGATAGCGGTGGTTGGCCGGGTCCGCCGCCGCCTCCTGCAGGACGCTGACGATGCGCTGAGGCGTCGGCAGGTCGGGGTCGCCGATGCCGAGCGAGATCACATCCACACCCGCTCGTTTCTTCTCCTGGACCTTGCGGTCGATCTCCGCAAACAGGTAAGGCGGAATGAGGCCGAGGCGCTGCGCGCCGACACGGGTCGTTTCTTTCAACCCGACTCCTTCACATAGTTGAGGATAGCGGGCATCGGATCGGGGTCGATCCCGAACCATCGCACGCGAGGATCTTTCCGCCACCAACGCAGCTGGCGGCGCGCGTAGCGCCGGTTGGATCGGGCCATCGCAATCGGCAGCTCTTCCAGCGTGAGCTCGCCTCTTATGTAGGCGATTGCCTCGGCATAGCCGATTCCGGTCATCACCGGCGCCGTCGCCGGCACTCCGGCGTGAAGGGCCGCCTGGGTCTCGGCCACCAGCCCACGCGCCACCTGTTCGCGGCTGCGTTCCTCGATCCGGCGATCGATGACCTCGAGGTCGGAGACGAGCCCGATCCGTATCGCCTGCCACGATGGCGGCGTCCGGCGGCGCAGCCGGCGCAGCGGTGGACCAGCCGTCTCGAGAACTTCGATGGCGCGGATCACACGGACCGGATTGCGAAGGTCGACTCCGGGATCGGGATCCAGGGCCAGCAGTCTCGCGCTCAGGTCCGACGGACTGAGGTTGGAGAGCTCCGCGCGCAGCGGCGGGTTTGGCGGGACTCCGGCGAGGCTGAATCCTTCGCACAACGCCTCCACGTAGAGCATGGTTCCGCCTTCGACGATGGGAGTGCGGTTGCGCGAAGCGATGTCGGCGATGGCGGCGCGAGCGCCCTCGACATACTCGGCCGCGTTGAAGGTCGTTGCGGGATCTATGAAATCGATCATGTGGTAACGCACACGCTGTCGTTGTTCGGCGCTCGGCTTGTTGGTGGCGATGTCCAGGCGCTCGTAGACCTGGCGCGAATCGGCGACGACGATCTCTCCGCCGGTCTCCAACGCCAGCGCGAATGCCAGCGCAGACTTGCCAACTGCCGTCGGCCCCACGATGACGGGGACGCGAACGGACTTGGTCAGTAGTTCCTGCGAAAGTGGCGGGTCAGCTCCTGCCACTCGACCACCAGTCGCGTCGGCCGGCCGTGCGGGCACGTGACCGATTCCTCGGCGGTCTCGAGGTCGGCAAGCAGCCTTCGCTGCTCGACGGGATCAAGGACGTCGCCGAAGCGCACCGCCGAGTGGCATGCAAGGGCGGCCGCGGCCTTGTGCAGGGCCTGATCTCCGCGCGACTCGCTCAAGGCGGTCAGCGTCTCCTGCACGGCCGCGGTCGCCCTGCCCGCCGGCATCTCCACCGGCACCGCTGTGATGCGGAGGCTGCGCGGCCCGAACTCCTCGTACTCGAGGCCAAGTGTCGCCAGGTCCGCGCGGTGGTCGGCGGCGGCGGCGATCAATGAGGGCTCGACGTCCACGGCTTGTGGCATCAGGAGTGGCTGGCTCGCACCCAGCCCAGTTCGCAGGCGTTCCAGGAGGCGGTTGTACAGGACTCGCTCGTGGGCGGCGTGCTGATCGACCAGAACGAGTCCCTGCGGACCTTCGGCCACCAGGTAACCAGGACCGACCTGTCCAATCGGCCGCAGCACGCTGCTGGCGACCGGGCTAGGGCCACCCTCCTCCAGCGGCAGCGCTCCATGCACCACGAGCTGGGGCGTGAGCGCTCGAGCTGCGGAGACGCCAGACACCGCCTGCGGCGTCTCGTAGCGGATAGGTTCACTTGCGCCGAGCGCCGAGCGAACGGCGCGCTGGAGCGCCGCGAACACGGCGCCCTCCTCGCGAAATCGCACCTCGCGCTTGGCCGGGTGCACGTTGACATCGACCAGGGCCGGATCGATGCCGATGTCGATCGCCGCCAGGGGATGCCGGCCGCGCTCGAGCCGGCCCTGGTAGCAGTCCTCCAACGCGTACGCGAGAGGGCGTGAGGTGATCGGACGGCCGTTGACAGCCAGCACGATCCCATCGCGGCTGCCACGGCTCAGCTTCGGCTGCGACACCATGCCCGTGACCAAGGGCAGGCCAACGATCTCGAGCATCTCCGCGGCCACCGCCGCGCCGTGCACGGACCCGAAGGCCCGTCGACGGTCACCGTCACCCGAGGTGCCGACGGCCGCGCGGCCGTCGAGCGTGAGCTGAAACCGCACGTGAGGATGCAGCAGCGCAAAGGCGGTTACCACCTCCTTGATCGCGGCGGTCTCGGTCGGGTCGGACTTGAGGAACTTGAGCCGAGCCGGGACGTTGGCGAACAGATCCCTCACCTCGACAGTGACCCCTGTCAACAGCGGACCCGCTCCATGCTCGATCACCTCGCCCGCCCGAATGTGGATCTGAGCGCCTGCGCTCGTGCATTCCACGTCGGCGACGGACGCGATGCTGGCCAGGGCTTCGCCGCGGAATCCGAGGGTGGTGATGGCGTCGAGATCGGAGAGGGCGGTGACCTTGCTCGTGGCGTGGCGCACGAACGCCAGCGGCAGCTCGTCTCCCGGGATCCCACCGCCATCGTCGCTCACGCGGATCGACGTCCTGCCTGCACCTCGCACGTCGACGCTGATGCGCCGCGCGTCTGCGTCGAGCGCGTTCTCGACGAGCTCCTTGACGACGGATGCCGGCCGTTCGATCACCTCCCCGGCCGCGATCGCGTCGGCCACCTCGGGCGGCAGGATGTGAATCGGGGTCATCGGTCCAACTTTGAGCGGAGCTCATACAGCTTCTGGAGAGCTTCGAGCGGGCTCAGCGTGTCGGGCTGGATCTCCTCGAGCTCCTTGCGCAGCTCATCAGGCGCCATCTCCATCGGCAGACCCAGCTGCTGCTCCGGCGGCTCCAGCGGGCGCTGGCGCTCGAGCTCCGCGAGGACTTGGCGGGCGCGCGCGATGACGCCCGACGGCAGCCCCGCCAGAGCTGCGACATGGATGCCATACGAGCGGTCGGCGCCACCGGGGACGACTCTATGCAGGAAGCGGACCGTCTCACCTTCCTCCAGCACTTCCACGCGCTGGTTTCGCACGCGCGGCAGCCGTTCGGCCAACGCGGTGAGCTCGTGGTAGTGGGTCGCGAACAGGGTGCGGCAGCCCAGGCGCGGTGAATCATGCAGGTGCTCGACCACAGCCTGCGCGATCGAGACGCCGTCATAAGTCGAGGTCCCCCTCCCCACCTCGTCGAGGATCACCAGCGAGGCGCGGGTTGCATGGTTGAGGATGTTCGCGGTCTCGGTCATCTCCACCATGAAGGTCGACATGCCCGAAACGATGTCGTCGTGCGCACCGACGCGAGTGAAGATGCGGTCGACCAGCCCCACTACCGCTTGGTCGGCGGGTACGAAGCTCCCGCACTGAGCGAGCAGCACGATGACCGCGGCCTGCCGCAAGAACGTCGACTTGCCTGCCATGTTGGGGCCGGTGAGGATGGTTATCTGCTCGTCGGCCGGGTCGAGCTCCAGGTCGTTGGCGACGAAGGTCCCAGCCGGCAGATTGTGCTCAACGAGAGGATGGCGGCCGCCCTTGATGCTGAGGACCTGGCCCGCGTTGACCCGGGGCCGGCGCCAGCGCTCGCGCGCTGCGGCGACGGCCAGGCTTCGAAGCGCGTCGATGCTTCCGATTGCCTGAGCCGTGGCGCGAAGCACCGGTGCGGACTCCGCAACCTTGCCGCCCAGCTCGCGGAGGATCTCGACCTCCCTCGATGCGATTCGCTCCTGCGCGGTGAGGACGATCGCTTCCTTCTCTTTCAGCTCTGGCGTCAGGTAGCGTTCGGCGCCGGTCAGCGTCTGCTTGCGCACGTAGTCGGCCGGAATCGACACCGCGTTCGCGTTGCTGACCTCGATGTAGTACCCGAACACCTTGTTGAATCCCACCTTCAACGAGCGGATGCCGGTTCGCCGCCTCTCGGCTGACTCGAGGTTGGCGATCCACTCGCGAGCGCTCTGCGAAGCGTCGACGATCCCGTCGAGCTCCGCGTCGTGGCCGCGCCTCACGGCGCCGCCATCCCGGGCGTGCGGCGGCGGATCCTCGACCAGTGCGCGGGCCAGCTCCAAAGCCAGGTCTGGCGAGTCGGTCATCTGCGCCGCCAGCTCGCGGATCGCCAGCGCCTCGCAGGCGCCAGAGGCATCGCGGACTGCCGGGATCGCTTCGAGCGAGCGGCGCAAGGCGACCAGCTCCCGGGCTCCGGCGTGGCCCTGGGCGGCGCGCGAGACAAGGCGCTCCAGGTCCCCCACCTCCTTGAGGGCGCTCGCCAGCTTCTCCTGCAGTGTCGGGGATGACGTGAGCTCGTCGACCGCGCTCAGCCGCAGCTCGATCGACTCGGCGTCACGCATAGGGGCCCCGAGCCACGCGCGCAGCCGCCGGGCTCCGATGGGAGTGCGCGTGTGGTCGAGCAGCTTGACGAGCTCGGGCAGCTCGAGATTCCGCACCGTCGCCGCATCGAGCGGCATGGTCGCGTCGGGCGAGTAGGTGCGCACGCTCAACAGCCCTGGACCGACGCGTGCCTGGATCTGCTTCAGGTAATCGAGCACCACGCCCGCCGCGCCGACCGCGAGTGGCGCGTCACCCGCCCCCACCGCTGAGGGATACGCGATACCGAGCAAATCGCGTAGCCGCTGCTGCCCACGCACTGGATCGAACCTGTACTCCTCGATCTCGGGTGGCGTCAGCAGCTCGGCCGGAGCCAGGCGCGCGAGCTCCGCGCTCACCCGCTCGGAGGGGAGCTGACACAGGAGCAGCTCGCCGGTGGACACGTCACACGCGGCGAGCCCGGACTCGGCCCCGCGTGTCCAGACCGCGACCAGGTAGTTGGGACGACCCGGGTCAAGATACGAATCCTCGACCACGGTCCCCGGTGTGAGCACGCGCGTCACATTCCGCTTGACGACTGGGCCCTTGCCCGCCGCTTCCATCTGGTCGCAGATGACAACCTTGTGGCCCGCGCGCAGGAGCTTGCCGACGTACAGCTGCCACGCGTGATAGGGAACCCCGCACATGGGCGCGCGGCCTGCCTTGCCCAATGGGCGCGATGTGAGCGTCACCCCCATCACGGGTGCGGCGACCAGCGCGTCGTCGAAGAAGACCTCGTAGAAGTCGCCGAGACGGAAGAGGAGGATTCCCTCTGGGTGCTGCTCCTTGGCCTCCCGGTACTGGCGCATGACCGGTGTCAGAGCAGGGCCACCTTCCTTCAAGCCGCCGGAAGCCCTGTGAGCTGGCCGGCGGTAGCCTGTACGACTCGCACGTTGACGACGTCTCCAGGTGCAATGCCGGCGCCACGAAGAACCGCTGTGCGCTTTCCCTGGCGGATGCGGCCGTAGGGGCGGCCGAGCTCGTCATTGCCTTCGATGAGCACCTCGACGTCACAGCCCACCCATCGCGCGGTCTTGCGCGCGGCGATGTCACGCTGCAGCGCCAGCAGGTCGTTCAGCCGCCTCAGCTTCTCTTCACCAGGCACGTCGTCGTCCATCCTGGTGGCGGCAAACGTCCCGGGCCGCGGCGAGTACATCGCCAGGTGCACGACGTCGAACTCGATCTCCTCCATCAGCCGGCGTGTGTTGAGGAACGCCGCCTCCGACTCGCCTGGGAACCCGACTATGACGTCCGTCACCAGGCCCATGTCAGGCATGAGCGCACGCGCTCGCTCGACGATGGCCCGGTAATGCCTCGTCTGATAACCACGCGCCATGCGCTTGAGGATTCCGTCGTCGCCCGACTGCACAGGCAGCTGAAGCTCGCGACACATCACGTCGCTCGCGGCCATCGCCTCCAGCAGCTCAGCCTCGAGATCCTGCGGATGAGAGGTCATGAAGCGCAGCCGCTTCAAGCCCGGAATCTGCTCCACCTCTCGCACCAGGGCTGCCAGCCCACCGCGACCGCCCGGGTCGTGGTAATCGTCCACGTTCTGGCCGAGGAGAACCACCTCCCGGGCGCCGGCTTCGACAGCCGCGCCGCATTCTGCGAGCACATCGGCAATTGGAACGTGGCGCTCGCGCCCGCGCACGCGGGGCACGATGCAGAACGTGCAGTTGTGATCGCACCCCTGGATCACACGGAGGTAGTGGCTGACGCCCGTCCGGCCCGTGAGCGGCAGCCCCTCACCTTCCGAGTAGTCGTACCGTGCCGCAAGCCCGGCTAGAAAGTCGTCGTATTCGCCGATCGGGACGACCGCGTCGAGCATTGGAAAACGCTGACGCAGGTGATCGCCTTCTTTGGCGACGATGCAGCCGGTGACGGCGATCGTGCGCTCAGGCGTTTTCCAGGCCTTCAGCTCATGAAGCTTCGAGTAGACACGATCCTCTGACGCCTGGCGCACGACGCAGGTGTTGAGGATCGCCACATCCGCGCGGTCGAGGGTGTCCTCCCGGTACCCGGCGGCGAGCATCTTTCGGGCCAGGCTCTCGGAGTCGGCGGAGTTCATCTGGCACCCGATCGTCCAGATGTGGAACGACCGCGCCCTGAGGTTCTGCGGACCGGGCGTTATCGGCTCTCCACGAGTAGGCGGATCCCGGTGCGTTCCTCGCCGTCGATCGAGATGTCGATGAACGCCGGGATGCAGACCAGGTCCAGTCCTCCCGGCGCCACGTACCCGCGCGAGATCGCGATCGCCTTCACTGCCTGGTTGATCGCGCCTGCTCCGATTGCCTGCACCTCGACCCGTCCCTTGCTGCGGATCACACCCGCAATGGCTCCTGCCACCGCAACCGGCTTGGAGGTGGCTGATACCTTCAGCACCTCCACTGGGATGCGCCCCTCCCCTGTCATTTGCTGGAACCCCTTCAAATATGTTCGCGGTCGATTCGCTGGATCGATGTTGCCCGGCCGGTGGAAGCTCTAATGGTAACCAGTACGGAATTGAATGTCACGATTCCGGACGCCACCACGAAACGGCTCGGAACCCCGGTCAGGAACCGCTGCAGGACGACCTCCTTATCCATCCCGATGCAGCCGTCACGGGGCCCCACCATGCCGACATCTGTGACGTAGGCGGTACCTCCTGGCAGCACCCGCCCATCGGCCGTCGGGATGTGGGTGTGGGTGCCGACGACCGCGCTGGCCCGCCCGTCCAGGTACCACCCGATCGCCGTCTTTTCAGAGGTCGCCTCGGCATGCATGTCGCAGAAAACGATCTTGATCTGGGGGTGGGCCGCCAGGATGGCGTCAGCGGTCCGGAAAGGGTCGTCGAGGGGATCGAGGAAGATCCGGCCCATCAGGTTCATAACCAGGACCTCGTGACCGGCCGCTTCAACGACGCACCAGCCCTTCCCCGGCGCCTGTGGAGGATAGTTGGCCGGCCGGATCACGTTCTCGAGGGCGGGCAGCTCATTGACGAACTCCTTCTGCGCGTACACGTGGTTGCCGGTGGTGATCACGTCTGCGCCGGCGGCCTTCAGCTCGGCCACCAGCTTGGCCGTGAGGCCGAAGCCGCCAGCGGCGTTCTCCCCGTTGAGGACCGTGACGTCGGCGGCCAGCTCGCGTTTCAGGCCGGGCAGGATGGCTTTGACCGCCTCGCGACCCGGCTGGCCGACCACGTCAGCCACGAAGAGAATGCGAAGGTCGTCAGCCACGAGGCTAAGAGTCTATTGCCCCTCCCCACCCGCCTGGCCGCTGCGCGACGAGCCGACCTCCCCACTAAGTGGGGAGGTAAAACAAAAAAGGGAGTCCAGTTGGACTCCCCTTTGTGATTACTTCGCGTATTCGACGGCCCGCGTCTCGCGGACCACGGTGACCCGGATCTGGCCCGGGAAGCTCAGCTCGGTTTCGATTCGCTTGGCGATGTCCCGAGCCATGAGCTGAGCAGCGCTGTCGTCGATCTGCTCGGGCTTGACCAGGATCCGGACCTCGCGGCCGGCCTGGATGGCGTAGGACTGCTGGACGCCCTGGAACGAATTGGCGATCTCTTCCAGCTTCTCCAGCCGCTTGACGTAGGCCTCCAGCGACTCACGTCGCGCTCCCGGCCTCGCGGCCGAGATGGCGTCTGCGGCTATCAGCAGAAGCGCTTCGGTCGAATGCGGCTCTTCGTCGTAGTGATGAGCCCGCACCGCGTGCACGACCGGAGCAGGCACTCCGTGTCGCTGCAGTAAATCCGCTCCGATCACGGCATGCGATCCCTCGACCTCGTGGTCGATGGCCTTGCCGATGTCGTGGAGGAGACCCGACATTTTCGAGATGCGAACGTCGGCGCCGATCTCGGACGCCATCATGGCGGCGAGATAGGCCACCTCTTTGGAGTGGTTCAACACCTGCTGCCCGTAGCTCGTACGGAATCGCAGGATGCCGAGGTGACGGACGACCTCAGGGTGTAGACCCTGGAGCCCAACTTCAAGGACAGCCGCCTCCCCCTCGTCCTTGACCCTTTGCAGGACCTCCTGGCGGGACTTGGCGACGATCTCCTCGATGCGGGCCGGATGGATCCGGCCGTCCACGATGAGCTTGTTGAGCGCAACCCGCGCCACCTCGCGGCGGACGGGGTCGAACCCACTGATGATCACGGCTTCGGGGGTGTCATCGACGATCAGGTCGATCCCCGTCGCCTGCTGCAGGGCCCGGATGTTGCGGCCCTCCTTGCCGATGATGCGGCCTTTGAGCTCGTCGGTCGGCAGCGGCAGCACCGAGACCGAAACCTCGGCGGTCTGGTCGGCGGCGATTCGCTGGATCGACTCGGTGACGATCTCTCTAGCGCGCCGGTCGCTCTCGTCACGAGCGGCAAGCTCGGACTCCCGCACCTTGCGGGCGACCTCGTTTCGCAAGTCCTGCTCGACCTGCGCCATCAAGACTCCCTGAGCCTCCTGGCGCGTCATGTTGGCGACGCGCTGAAGCTCTTTCTCCTGCTGACGGTAGGTGTCTTCGAGCTGGGCCTTGATCTCGTCCAACCCCTTCTCCCTGTTGCCGAGGTCTTGCTCCCGGCGGTTGAGGTCCTCGCCTTTGCGGTCGAGGTTCTCCTCCTTCTGGAGAAGGCGCTTTTCGATCTGCTGTGACTGCACCCGGTACTCCCGGGCCTCCTGTTCGGCGGCGGTGCGGACCTTTACCGCCTCCTCCTTGGCTTCGAGCAGCTTCTCCTTGGCCTGAGTTTCAGCCTCGGAGAGCGCTTGTTGCGCCTTGACTTCGAGGGCGCTGGCCCCGTTGCCCTGCCGGTTGCGATACAGCAGGTAAGCCGCCCCAAAACCGGCGAGGAGTGCCACCACCAATAGCGGTACGAAGACGTAGACAGGCATGTGATATGCACCTCATTTATTCGATTGTCAAAGTGCGGATCCATCGCAGGCCTAGTCAGTGGCCCGCGTCGGGTTGGCTCTATGACTGCGGCGTCAAAACACGCCGCGCGTTAGGAAATTCTAGGCCGCTTAGGGGTCGGAGCGCCCTTCGAGGACGCTTCGGCAGGCGGCCCTCGCCACAGCGACCGAGAAGCCCCGCCTCACGAGCTTGGCGCCGATCTCATCGAGGACCTCTCGGTGGCTTTGAGCGGGCTTCCTGACGTACAGGCGTTCTGCGATCCGGGTCGCGGAGGCCACCTGCTCGGCCTCGCCAAAGTCGGCCAATGCAGTGTCCACCTCCGCTCGGTCCACGCCTCGGGCTGCGAGCTCGGCTGACAGCGCTCGCGGGCCCCGTACGGAGCCGCGCCGCCGCACAAACGAGCGCGCGAACGCCTGGTCGTCCAGGTATCCGAGCTCCTGGAGGCGCCGCAGCGCCGCCCGTATCGCAGCTGCCTCGTAGCCCCGACGCGTCAGCTTGAGCAGGAGCTCGACGCGCGAATGGGCGCGGCGTGCAAGCAGGCGCAGACCGGCGTCAAGGGCGCCGACAGGCGGTGGAGGTCTGTGCCGGCTAGAACTCCTCGACGCCACCGGACGTGTCCGAGGCAAGGCGCCCGGCAGAAGCCCGCTGCACCATTTGCGCGGTCCCGCCCGCGGCCTTGGCGCGGACCGTGGCCTCGATCTCGGACGAAAGCGTCGGGTTCTCGCGCAGGTAGTTGCGCACGTTCTCGCGACCCTGACCGAGACGTTGATCGCCATAAGACATCCACGTCCCGCTCTTCTCCAGGATCCCGTACTCGAGGGCGGCGTCGATGAGCGAGCCCTCACGCGAGATGCCCTCGTTGAACAGGATGTCGAACTCGGCCGAGCGGAACGGCGGCGCGACCTTGTTTTTCACCACCTTGACCTTCACCCTGGCTCCAACCGAGTCGAGTCCCGACTTGATCACCTCGACCTTGCGGATGTCGAGGCGCACCGACGAGTAGAACTTGAGGGCGCGGCCGCCCGGCTGCGTCTCCGGGTTGCCGAACATGATCCCGACCTTCTCGCGCAGCTGGTTCAGGAAGATGACCGAGCAGTTGGACTTCGAGATCGCGGCGGTCAGCTTACGCAGCGCCTGCGACATCAGCCTGGCCTGCAGGCCGACGTGGGCGTCTCCCATCTCGCCTTCGATCTCCGCCTTCGGCACGAGCGCCGCCACCGAGTCGATGACGATCACGTCGACGGCTCCCGAGCGAACCAGGACCTCGACGATCTCGAGCGCCTGCTCGCCCGTGTCGGGCTGGCTGATCAGGAGGTCATCTATCTTGACTCCGATCCTCGATGCATAGAGCGGATCCAACGCATGCTCCGCGTCGACGAACGCCGCCACTCCCCCCTGCTTCTGGGCTTCGGCGATGACGTGCAGCGCGAGCGTGGTCTTGCCCGCCGACTCGGGACCGTACAGCTCGGTGACGCGGCCACGGGGAATCCCTCCGACGCCCAGCGCAAGGTCCAGCAGCAGCGCGCCGGTGGGGATCACGATGATCTCCCCGCGCTGCGCCGCCTGTTCACCCAGCTTCATGATGGAGCCCTTTCCGTAGCTTTTGACGATGTGGGAAATCGCCGAGTCGAGGGACTTCTCTTTTTCCTTTTCCAATGTCTCGAGTGCCTCCTAGGTCGTTGCCGCGAGTGTTCTACGTCGTGTGGTTGGGGTCAACGGCGGCTGTTAAGACAGCGCTGGCAAGTGTAGCGAACAGGTGTTCGGAGGTCAAGCCCGGCGCACCGTTTTGGCTCGGACCGCCTCGATGAGCAGGTGCAGCGCCTGCGCGCCGGCCTGGCGGCGGTTCGACCAGCGGTCGCCGGTGAACGTGTACTCCTCGCATCGCCGTTCGGCCTCCGATGTGACGGCGATGTAGGTGAGCCCGACCGGCTTGGTGGTGCCGTCAGCGTCCGGGCCGGCTATGCAGGTGATCGAAACCGCGAGTCCGGCGCCAAACCTGCTGCGCGCCCCATCCGCCATCGCCAGCGCCACCTCCCGGCTGACGGCCCCATACCGGCTCAGCAAGGCCGCCGGAACGCCAAGCTCTTCCCGCTTGATCTCGTCGGCGTAGGCGATCACCCCGCCGAGAAAGTAAGCGGAGCTCCCCGGCCTCTCGGTGATGAGGTTTCCGAGCAGCCCTCCGGTGCACGACTCGGCCACTGCCACAGTGAGATGTTCGCGAACCAGCAGGTCGCCGAGCTCCCTCGAGAGCGGGTCGACCGACGGCTGCGATCGCGACGCTCCATCACCAAGCCCGATGAGGTGACGGAATCTCACCAGATAGTCGATGCCGCTGAAGATCGTGAAAACCACGGCCACCCCGACCGCCAGGTCGGCGACTGGGACCAGCATCGGGTACGGCCTTTGCAAGATCAGCAGCGCAACCGCGGCCATCTGGGTGATGGTCTTCGTCTTGCCCAGCGGTGCCGCGCCTATCACCTGCCCATGGCTCGCGCCGACCGAGCGGAGGATCGTGATCAACAGTTCGCGCGAGAAGATCACGACCACGATCCATGCGGCGACCAGGCCCTCCTGGACCAGGACGATGAGGACCGACAGCACCAGGAGCTTGTCCGCCAGCGGGTCGAGGAACTTCCCGAGGTCGCTGACCAGCCCGCGGCGTCGCGCGATCTGTCCGTCGAGCGTGTCCGTGAACGACGACGCGATGAAGAGCGCAGCGGCGAGCTGATCGTGCCCCGGAAAGCGCATGAGCAGCAGCGCCATCAGCACCGGTATCGCGGCCAGCCGGCTGAGCGTCAACAGGTTGGGGAGGTTCACGGTTTTCTACTTAGAAGTGTGCGACGCGGGGGGCGGCGACGGAGTGGGCGTGGCCGGAGGACTGAAGATCGCCGGCGTGGCGGGAGCGGTGACGATCGTGCCCCGTTGGTCGGATTCGATCTGCCGCCACGCGTAGGCCGTGAAGGCGCCCGCCAGCAGGAGCAGCCCTGCCGCGGCCGCCGCCGGCCCGGTGAGGACGAAGCGCGGCCGGGTTGCGATGGTGCGCAGTCCGAGATTGTCTCTCGGGTCCTGCACCGGCGTGGGCAGACTCGCCACCAGCGATTCCGCGTCGAGTCCCAGGTAGCGCGCGTACGTTCTCAGGTAGCCGCGCGCATACACGGGCGCAGGGATCAGCTCCGGTTCGTCAGCCTCCAGCGCGGTCAGGTGCTCCAGCCGTATGTGCGTCGCCGACGCCGCCTGCTGGAGCGTGAGGCCGCGCTCGCCACGCTTGGCGGCGAGGAAGGCCCCAATCGTCATTCGAGGCCGATCCTCTCCAGCAGGTCGTCCACGTCGGGAAGGTTCATCAGGACCTCACGCGACTTGGAGCCCTGATATCCACCGATCACTCGGTGCTCCGCGAGCTGGTCGACGATTCGGCCCGCGCGGGAGTAGCCGACGTTGAACTTCCGCTGAACGAGCGACACCGAGGCCCCGCCTTCGGCGGCGACGGCGCGTGCCGCGCGTGCGAACAGCGGATCCAGCTTGCGCTCGGGTGTCTGAGTCCCCTCCCACTCCGTGCCGGCGCCTTCTTCGAGGATCTCTTCCATGTAGCGCGGGCCGCCCTGCGAGCGCCAGAAGTTGACGACCGACTCGACCTCAGGGTCGCTGACGAATGCGCCCTGGATGCGTGTCGGCTTGCCAGCGTCGACCGGCTGGTAGAGCATGTCGCCGCGGCCCAGCAGCTTCTCGGCGCCGCCCGCATCGAGAATGACGCGGCTGTCGACCTGCGAGCCGACGGCGAACGCGATGCGGGACGGGATGTTGGCCTTGATGAGTCCCGTGATGATGTCAGTGGACGGTCGTTGAGTTGCGATCACGAGGTGGATGCCCACCGCGCGGGCAAGCTGAGCGATGCGGCAGATGAGCTCTTCGATCTCGCCCGCGGCGACCATCATCAGGTCCGCGAGCTCGTCGATGACGATGACGACGTAGGGCAGCTGGCGGGCGAGGCGCTGCGAGGCCTTCTCGTTGTAGGCGGCGATGTTGCGCACGCCCTCAGCCGAGAACATCTTGTAGCGACGATCCATCTCGGCCACGGCCCAGCGCAGCGCAGCCGCCGCCTGGTGGGGCTCGACCAACACCGGCAGCGCGAGATGCGGCAACCCGTTGTAGTTCGTGAGCTCGACGCGCTTTGGATCGATCAGCAGCATGCGCATATGGTCGGGCGTGACCTGGAAGAGCAGGCTCGTTATCAACGCGTTGATGCACACGCTCTTGCCCTGGCCGGTGGCCCCGGCGATGAGCAGGTGCGGCATCCGGGTGAGGTCGCCGACGATCGATTGACCCGACACGTCGTTTCCCAGCGCCAGCGCCAGCTTGTGGGTGCCCTCGCGAAATGCAGCCGTCTCGAGCACCTCGCGGATGGTGACCAGGCTCGCGGCCTTGTTCGGCACTTCGATGCCCACCGCCGATTTGCCTGGGATCGGCGCCTCGATTCGAAGGGGCGCGGCCGCGAGTGCGAGCGAGAGATCATTCTGCAGCGCGGTGATCCTCTTCACCTGCACACCCGCTCCCGGCTGCAGCTCGTACTGGGTCACGGCCGGCCCGGGGTTGACGCCGACCACTTTGCACGAGACTCCGAATGTGTCGAGCGTGCTCTCGATGATCTTGACGTTGCGCTTGATCTCGTCCGCCATGCGCTCGCGGCGGGCCGTGACGGTATCCAGCAAGGCGATGGACGGAAGCTTCCACTCGATTTCCGGCAGGTCGTCCTCGGCCTCGGCGACCACGCGCAGCACCGGCTTCTCGGTGGCAGCCTCAGGCTCGCTGTCTGGCAGCTGGGGCTCGGGTGCCTTCAGCAGGTCGTGGTGGTCGTCCACCTCCCACGAGCGCAGCGCTGCGGTTACAGGCGGGTACGCCGGCCCTACGTCCTCCGCGTCTGCGGGCGAGGTCTTGGCCGCGGTCTTGGTCTGCTCGGCGGGAGCCGCCACCAATCGCTCCAGCCTTCGCCGCTCGGCGTATGCGGCCTGCACCGCGTTGACGACGGCGGCGATGAGGGAGCCCGGGCTGAAGTGAATGGTCACGATCAATCCGATCACAAGCCCCGCCACCAGCAGCGCCCATGCTCCCCACAGCCCGGCGAGCCCGACCACGACACGGTCGATCGATCGTCCGGCTGATCCACCAGCTTGCGCAGCGAGCCCGAAGATGCCGACCAGCGCGATCACGGCGACGGTGCCCGCGGCCACGTCGAGCAAGCGCGGCCTCGGCGCGTTGGGCCACAGCATGTAAGCGCCGAGCGCGACAGCGGCCACCACCGGCACGAACCAAGCGCGTCCGAAGCTAGCGACGAGCCATTCCTGCAGCCCGGCGAGAATCGAGCCCGCGTGGCTGGCGACGGCCAGCAGGCCGAGCAGGCCGGCGAGGATCAACAGGACGCCGACGATCTCTCGAACCTGGCGCTGTGTGAGGTGCGGCCGCCTCGATCGCTTGGAGCGGGCGGTGCGGGAGCGCGACGACGAAGCGCGTCGCGCGCCGTTCGCGTGTGATCGTGAGCCTCGTGAGTTGGTGCGACGCATGCTGGGATGCCGGAGGATTCCGG
>MNES01000078.1 GCA_001917815.1 Chloroflexi bacterium 13_1_40CM_65_17
GCCGATCTAACGCGGAGGTAGATGGTTCGAGTCCACCGCGGCCCACCGAAACTCCCCACCATACGAACCCAAGCCCGTTGGCGGCGGCGGCGGATTACTGAGGCGAACCGATCCGAGACATGACGACCGTGTGGTTAGAAGTGGGCGAGGACCTTGTGCAGCGCTGCGTCCTCGAAGCGGAGGAACCCAGGTCGCGGCGCGTTCCGTATCGGATCCAGAGCCGCTCGTGCGGCGTCTTCGCTGTCGAACACGAGCACGTTCAACGTGCGTCCCACTCCGTCCGTCATAAATAGCCCTGAAATGATCCCGGGCGAGTGCTTCACCTGGGGAAGGACGTTCGCGATGAGGTGATCGACGCTTCCCTGTACATGCTCCGCGTCTCCGCTCTCGCGAATCACTACTGCGACCATCGGCCCTCCTTGAAGTCCTCGATGTTCTCTTCCATGACGGCTCAGCCCGCTTCCGTCCGACAGATAACTCCGGTTATTCTAGGATTGGAGCGAACCAGCCTGTATTGAAGTAATGAGTATTCCACTGAATTCAGAGGTTGTCAAGCCTCGCCGGCGCTACGATTCCAACCTTCGCCAGGCCCAGGCCGCGCAGACGCGCGAGGGCATCGTCGCCGCGGCGCTCGACCTTTTCTTAGACCGGGGGTACTTAGGGACCACCATGGCCGCCATCGCCGAAGCGGCCGGTGTGGCTGTGGAGACCATCTACCGGGCGTTCGGTGGCAAAGCAGCTCTGTTCAAGTTGGTCGTGGAGGCCGCCGTCGCCGGAGGCGCCGCTCGGGCGGCAGTCCCGGTCGAGCAGCGTCCTGCAATCAAATCGATGATCGAGGAGCAGGATCCGGGCCGGCTGCTCGAGCGTCACGCTGCCACTCAGCCGGGGATCCACGCCCGGGCGGGCCCCCTCTACCGCGTGCTTAAGGAGGCAGCCGCTGGAGAACCCGGGCTGGAGCAGGTCTGGGCCCAGCTCGAGGCCCAGCGACTCGACGGGATGAGGAGCATCGCCCGCCTCTTGTCGGATCGTGGTGCGCTCCGACCGGGGCTTTCGCTCTGGGAGGCCGCCGACATCTTGTGGACGATCAACTCGCTGGCCGTCTACGACCTGTTGGTCGTCCAACGCGGGTGGCCACCTAAGCGCTACCGCGGCTGGATCGCGGCGACCAACGCGCAGGCGATCCTTGCCGGCGGAGTGAAGCCGATCCCGCCCAGAGCCTCTAAACGTGGCGGGCAGTGATGGCGTCGCCGGACGTATCGCTGGCCCGCAAGCAAGAATGGCCCGGCACTTTGCGCCGAGCTTGCGTCGCCGCTAGCCGATCTACTGCGCAACGGCTGGCGTCGTGACTCCGGTCTTCTTCATCGCCAGCATCGCCCTCGTGACGAGTTCGGGCGTTCGATCACGGCCGCACCACATGACTCGGCGTCTTCTGCTCATGCTCCCGCTCTCATTAGCACAGCGCTCAGCCGTGCCTAAAGCGAAGGTAAGTGGTCCGAGTCCACCCCGACCCACCACAGCTTGTGCGAAGGTCGGGCTTGGCGTTGCACGGTCATCCACTGACGATGCGCGCGATGTGCTTGAGGTGGGATCGCTCGTGGTTGGCGAGCCACCGCGCGTATTCGATGACGGTCCGTTCGCGTGGCCTTCCCGCGCCCGTGACTGTCGCGCTGTGTGACCAGGCGGCCTTTGGCAACGGTCGCAGGAACGCCAACAGCTCGGCACGCTGCTTCGCAAAGGCGTGGAACGAGGGCGCGAATTCCATCTCGGGATAGTTCGTGCTCTTGATCCAGGTCGTGGGATTCACCGCACGGTAAGTCGGATGGTCTTCCGCGATGATCATCGCGATGTACTTGCCCCACATGTCGCTGCATGAACGTAGATGGGCGAGCACATCGTTGACGGACCAACCGCCTTGGCTCGGGGGACGGTGCAATCGAGCCTCCGGCTGACCTGCCAAGAGCGCAGCGATAGCTTCCGGTTGCTCCTCGAGCTCTGTCAGGACCTGGTCGATCGTTAGCGGCCGGTCGTACACGGCGATATATGTTGCATGGCGAGATCTCCTCTGAGTCGCAACGTAAACTTTCGGCTCGGTCACCGCTGCCGGTGAGACGAAGTCGGGCCTTGGGTGTTGTGCTGCGCCTCGAGGTCTATGTGGTTACAAAGCGAAACCGTGCGAAATTTCGGAGCTGGCACGAAGCCGATTGCCTTCGCCAGGGAGGTTACTGGCATGAACCGGATGATCCGAATCTAGGGGCAGGTCAGCGTTCGCTAGCGTGCTTTCGACTCACTGATTTCGAGCAGGTGTCCATCCGGGTCCTGAAAAAAGCAGCGAATCTCCCAGTCGTTCTCCACCGGCGCGGTAAGGAAGGTTGCTCCCCTGGCCTGCAGGATCTCATAGGCGGCGCGGCAGTCCGGAACTCGGATCGCCAGCTCGTGGCTCACCACGTCGCTTGCAAGCGGTGGCGTGAAGGTGACCGTCGGCTTGTCCGGGGTTGGTCCTCCGCCCGTGACGAGCAGAAGCCAGGTCCCTGCGAACTGCAGGACGGCCGAAGTGCCACAGTACTCGCGGAACTCCTGTGCGCCGAGTACGTCTCTATAGAAATGGCGCGCTTGCTCGAGATCACTGACCACCCGCAGCACGGTCATCTCGACTCCGTCGGTGGGAAAGGCACGGTCCATGGGTGGAGCTTACGCGGAGGTAGTTGGTCCGGCCTAACTCGACGGACCCAGAACCGACGCTAGCCGCTGGATGTCGGGCTCGGCCATGTCGGTGAACCTCAAACCGATCTCGAATCTTGCCCCTGCGTCGAGCTCATCCACCCAAACGACCGTCGCCCAGCAACGGACGATTGATTCGTCCGGTAGCAACACATCGAGTTCCAGCCGGCTGCCGACTGCGAGAGCCTCATCTGAGAGGACGCGCATGCCGCCGAGGCTGATGTCTCTTGTGTTGTAACGGTGGTGCAAGAAAGCGAGTCCGGCCGGCCGATACAACACAGGGGCTCCGACCCTGGGGTAACGGCGCCGTTCAGGCATCGAGCGCTGTGATCGATTACGAAGCACCTACCGCCGCAGCATAACGGTCCACAACCGACACCCGTTTAGGCCTGGGACATGGGTTGGAAGCTCGGCGCGACTCTCTTGTTTGCTGGTCTCATCATGATGGCCTGCGGCCCGAGGGCGATGCCTAGCGCTCAGAGCTCGCCGGCCGCAGATCCGCGGACATCGGGGCCAACCCCGACGTTCACTCCGCAGCCGGAGGCAACGCCAGCGGTGGCGTCGATCAATTGCTCGGGCGGACCGGGAACGGCCATGGTGGTCATCGCTCGAACCTTCGTGTACGACGTCGCGGACCCGATCAATCCCCGCCTGGTCTGTAGGGCCACCGATACCGTGATCCACCTGATTGACGGCAATGCCATCGCCTATACGACCGTTGTCGCCAATCAGGTTGTCATCGTTCGACGCGATTTGACTACTGGAGCCGAGTCCCGAATCGCGCAGCTGCTATCAAATCCCAACGTCACGATCACAGCCTGGACGTCAGACGGGTCGTTGGAGGTCTACGCGACAGCGGATGCGCAAAGCGCCGATTGGAGATGGCAGGAGCAGATACACCTCTGGTCGAACGGCGCGGACCACATCCTGTACACGTACGACGCGGGGCCAGGGGGTTTTGCAGGTCGCTGGTCGGCACACATGATTCTGGAATTCAGCCCGGATCACGCATACCTTGCGATCTCAGACACGAACTACTCTCCCCAGAACTACAACGTCCGGATCTTTTCGGTGACCGACCTTGGAGAGAAAATTGCGATCGGGACACAGGGGCTCGCCGCCGCAGGTGGAACCTGGGTCGCCAACGACCGTTTCGTTTGGGCGGCCGGGTCAGGGACGCTGATGCAGTGGACTCCGGCTGGAGGGGCCACCGTGCTGAGGTCGGAGCGTTGGTTCACCCCTACCAGCTCGTCGGACGGGCGATGGCTGGCGGGCACGCTCCTGACCGACCAGTCGAAGCCGAATGTGCAGATGGTTCCGGTCGGAGGGGGCGGCACATTCAAAACGGGCCTCGGCAGCAGCCCAGGATTCGTAACCCCGACAGTGGTGTGGTACGCAGAGGAGGGGCCGCTCGCCAACGGTGGTGTCGCCGGTGACACTTGGCCGAACGGTGTCATCCGGGCCTTCGACCTCGCGAGGGGAAGCGATCAAGTGGTCCATTTCCGGGCCGGGGACGCTCCGGTTGCATCGGGCCTCGTCCTGTGCTGCGCCATCCACGGCTGACGCTTCAGTCGCCCTAAGTCGCCGGTAGCTCCTGCATCAGGCCCGTCGACTGGGCGTAGCCCATGTGTCCAGAATCGATTAGCCCCGTGAGCTAGCTGTGCGGCCGGATCGACCCAGAAACACACCTAATGCCAGCGCCGCAGAGGCCGCCGCCGCTACGAATAAGGCTGGGGTGTCCCACATGCTGAGATGCTGTCCCGCAGCGACTCCGACAATTGCCGCACCCGCAAGCGGACCAAGTAGGAGCACCAGCCATCGCCGAGTCAGGAATCCAACCAAGAAGGCGGCGAGGACGCCGACGAGCAATGACATGAACGCAGCATAGCCTTCGGAAACCTGGAGTACCATGCGCCCGCCCCCAATGGCACGCCCGAATACGACGCACTGATCGTTGGCGCTCGCGTCGCGGGCGCCACCGTCGCGGCCAGGCTCGCCGGCCAGGGCCGGAAAGTGCCGCTGGTCGACCGTGACAAGGTCCCGAGCGACACCATCTCAACGCATGCGCTCGCCTTCAATGCGGTCGACTCGCTGCGCCGCCTCGGCGTGCTCCTGCGGATCGAAGCGGCCGGTTTCCGCCGCATCTTCCGGCATCGCGCCTGGGTCGAAGACATCTGCATTGAAGCGCCGGCAGCCCTGCGCCCACTGTTCGAGCAGACAGTGGCGGCGGCGGCGGCTCGCGACGATTCGTCTCGGCAGCTCGATCCTCTCCGCGCGGTGCTCCTCAACCAGCACGACGCCCGACGCGTGATCCGGGCATTGCCTGGCCTGCTGGACCAGATGTTCGAACCGATGGATCGGTTTCGCCACGGCTTCATCGCGAATCTCTACGAGGCGGAAGGCGAGGCGCGAGCCTGAAGCAATGGATGCCAAAGGGCTGCTCGGGGTTCAGATGAACCGCCCGCCCTACTCTTCCTCCTCCACACGGATGATCACCCGGGTGACGGCGTCCATCACCGCACGCCTGAATGTGGCGTGATCCCGGTCTGCATTGGTGCCCCTGCCACGCATGGCGATCCAGTCGGGCACTCTTCGAAGCACCGGTACGCCGTTCGCATAGACGTGTACGACGGGCGGCTCTGTGGCCGTCACCCGGAGCACCACGCGTGCCAGATATCCGGTGTGACTGTAAACACCCCAGCCTCGCTGCCATGCAGTGTGGCCAACCTCGTGAAGAACCCGTGGTCCGTCAGGCGTGTGATCGACCCTGCCCTTCGGAATGGTCGCGGTTCGGACGTTGCCGTCGGTGACGATGTAAACGCCCTCGTGGTCCTTGAAACACGAAGTCAAATGGGCAACCATCTCGCGATTCAGCTCGTCGACCAGGATCCCGACCAAGTTTGGTGATCGATCGTCGATGGCTGCCGTCGGCCCGATCTCGTAGATCGATCCATCCCTTGCGCGGAGCCACTTGACGCTGTTGGCATGGCGCTCACACCACATGCGGCCGTTGAGAAACACGCTGTGCTCCTCGCACCAGTACCCGCAACGCCGGCCGACCATGTCCTTGTAGCTGCAGCGGAATCCGCTTCTCCTGCCGCAGCCTGCGCCGCACGTGACGTCCTCGGGGAATTCCTTCGAGTGCGGCCGAGCCGTGCCTGTGCGCGGCGCAGCCTGCGCCGACCGAGCCCGGGGACGTCCGAACAAGCTGGCTCTCATTCGTTTTGGAGCGGGATCTATCGGTCGTAACGCCGCTATGTCGGGCTACTTGCTGGTGAGATTCTTCTCGAACCAATGGTGTGCGTAGGGTTCGTCGTTGAACGCCGCCACCTCGATGTAGCCGGCTGATCGGTACAGGCTGATCGCTTCGGCGAGCGTCTTGTTCGTCTCGAGCCGGACGATCCGGGCACCGTGGCGGCCGGCGTGATCCTCCAGCTCGCTCAGCAGCCGGCGGCCGACGCCCAGGCCGCGTGCGGAGTCGGCAACCCACATTCGCTTGATCTCTGTCGGCTCGTTGTCGTGGAACTTAAGCGCCCCACAGCCGATGGGCTCACCACGCAGCGAGGCCAGCAAGAACAGGCCGGATGGCAGCCGGAGCTCATCGTCGGCGGCGGGGATGCTCCGCGCCGGATCGAAGCCGGTCTCGAAACGGCGGTTGAGCTCGGCGAAGTATTCCTGCAGACAGTACCGCGCATGCGGGTGGGCCGGGTCGATGGGGGTGATCTCGACCATGGCCACTGTCAAGGTGCCTACGCCCGGTACGCGTACATGAGAGATCCCGGGGTAGTCAGCAGCTCGCCTGTCTCCAGGTACGTCTTCAGCCCGGAGAGGATCATCGGCCAGCCTCCATAAAGCTCGCTGTGCGCGGCCTCGCGAAGCTGGTCATGCGTCACGGTCAAGCGGCATGAGTCGCCGACCGCTTCGATATCCCACGTGATCCGCGAGGTTCCCTCCCGCTTCACGTCCTCGCTCCAGAGCGCCCTCATGGTCTGCACCAGCCGGCGCGGCGGGTCGACCACGAGGTTCTCCCCCTCTCCAAGCAGTGTCTTGCCATTCGGGTGGCTCTGCTCATAGCGCGATCCAGGCGTAAAGGCAGAGTCGACGCGAGCCCCGAAGTTGTACTTGCTCCTGATCTCGGGGTCGGTGATCGCCTCCCACAAGCGCTCCGGGGTGGTCTTGATGTAGATCTCGAATACCTTTTCCATCTGTTCCTCCAGTTCGTTCTTGAGGCCGCTCAGCCCGGCGGCCCATGGCTCGGCGTACTTGCTCACCCACCTGTCGTGGACGAGCCGGATGGGGACAGGGTTCAGGAAGTGCAGCTTTTCGCGTCCCCGCCGCCTGGTCACCACGAGGCCCGCCTCTTCGAGCTGCTTCAGATGCTTCATGACGCCGAAACGCGTCATCGGCAGACGCCCCTGCAGTGCGCTGAGCGTCTGCCCGTCTTCGCGGAAGAGCTCGTCGAGGAGGCTGCGTCGGGTTGGGTCGGCGAGGGCCCTGAACACCTCATCCATAACCGAAACTATAGGTGACCATTTGGTCACATGTCAATAAGCGGTTGGGTTATCAGGTCGAAATCGGAGAATGGCGCTCGTGTCCAGGCCGTCCAGCCGCCCACCGCTCTGGCTCGCCGCGGCCGCCATGGCCAGCTTCTGGGGTGCGGTCTTCGGCATCGTGCGGCTCCTCAGGACCTTCGTCGACGACCCGTACGGCAACGACTTTCGCGCCTATTACGCCGCGGCGAAGGTCGGGCTCGAGTCAGGGTGGTCGCACATTTATGACGGCGACCTGCTCCGCGCGGCTTCGTCAGCGTTCCCAGTCCAGGACCAGGCTTACGACTCGGCCCACTTCTTCGTCCATCCGCCTCTTCTCGCGTGGATCGTCGCGCCGCTGACCGCACTGCCCGAGCCGGCGGCCTTCGTCCTATGGACAGTTATCGGAGCCGGAGCCTTCGTGGTGGCGTGGGCGGTTGCTTGCCCTTTCACCGGCCTGGCGAAAATCACATTGCTGCTGCTGGGCCTGGCGCTGTGGTCCGTCGAGGAGTCGTTGCGCTTCGGTAATCCGACCCTGCTTCTGCTGGCGCTGGTCGCGCTCGCCTGGCAGCAGGCCAAGCGGGATCGCGCCGTGCTCGCCGGAGCACTCCTGGCGTTGGCGGTGATGCTGAAACCGCAGGACGTCATCCTCGTTCCGGTCGTCCTTCTGGTCAGCGGCAGGACGCGGCTCTTCATGGCGTTCCTGGGTTGGGCGGCGGTCCTCACGATCGCATTCGTCATCAACTTGGGGTCGCACGGCGTCAACGGTTACCTGGCAGCCACCGCTCTCGTGCAGTCCGACCCGGTCCACCAGTACGACACGCTCGCATACATCTTCGGCGTCGGTCCTGTTGCATTCGCGGTCGAGCTCAGCCTTGGAGCTCTTGCGGTCTTCGTCGCGTACCTACGGCGGCACGAGATCGACACGGTCTTCGCGCTCGGCCTGCTCGGTTCGGTGATGTCGAGCCCTCATCTGCACCAACCGGACTACGCGCTTGACGTCCTCGCGGCATGGCTCGTCTTGCGGACGGCGCCGAGCACAGCGCACAGGCTCTGGCTCCTGGCCGGGATCCCCGCGTGCCAATTCACCTCCATCGGACTGCCGCTGCCGCAGCTGCTGTGGCAGCCCGGGTGGCTAGCATTTCTCGGCCGCGAGGCCGTGGCTCGCTCGCAAGTTGCGCTCGCGGCCGACCGCAAGCAGGCTGGCGATCCAGATGGCGACGATTCCGACCATGCCGAACTCCGCCATGACGCGGAGGACAAAGAGGTTGGAATAACCGGACGCTAACAGCGCCTGGAGCCAGTGGTGCCCCGGACTGATGAACAGATAGCCGGCAGCGACCAGACCGAGGACCGTCCAATCCAAGTTCCGAACGCCCCAAGCGATGAGCACCAGCATCGGCAGCAGGAGCAGGACCAGGTGCGTGCCCCACGAGTAGCTGGCCACGATCGGAGTCACCGCCACGATGGCGCCTGCCTCCAGGGCACGGCCGGTCGCAGCGACAGCCTGTGGGCGCAGCACCCACAGTGTCAGGGCAAGTGCGGCAACAGCGATGCCAAGGGTGATGGCACGCGCGGTGGGCGGACTGCCACGAACCGCGCCGAGGAATGTGTCGGGCTGGAAAAGGCGGGTGATGGTTCCGCCCGGCGAATGGTTTTCGTACAGACCCGTCCCCGCGCTGATCGCCGGCAGGACCCGGAACAGATACTCGAGGAGGTATTGCGGCGCCGCCACCAACCACAGGACGATTCCTGTGGCCGCTGCCGCGGCCAGCATCGACCACCGTCTTCCGGCGAGGACCAAGACCCCGACGGGTGCCTGAATCAGCTTCAATGCGACTTCTCCGCCCAGGGCGAGCCCACCCCACCAGCCACCGTCGACCCACGCCAGCAGCCAGATCCCCGAGAGCGCCAGCAGCAGCAGGTTCACCTGACCCTCTTCGATGTTGCCGGTGACTCCGAAGGTGAGCGCCACGAGCACGAGCAGAACCGCAAGCTGCCAGTCGTTCACTTTCAGGGCCTTCAGCGCGAACCAGAGGAAGACGACGAGCGCGGCGTTGAGGACGATGATCACCGCCACCCCGAGCGCGTGGCCATCGACATGGACGGCAGGCTGCAGGAGCCAGGCCAGCAGGGGAGGCATGACGTATTGGGGACCGGTCGGTTCCAGGCAGCCGAATCTCTGGCACAGGTCATAGGGATCGAGGCCGGCCGCAATGCGGCCGGCGGCCCGGAGGTAGCTCTCCTGGAAGTCGCCCTGGTAGGTCCCCAGCAGCAGCGGCTCCACGAGGCCGCCCCAGAGGTACAAGACCGCGATCGGAACTCCCGCCCAGATGAGCAGCAGCCCGCGAAAGCGCCGATTGGCCAGCGCCGTCAGCCTGATCGCCGACGGCCCTTTCACCAAGCGGAAATTATCGGGATAGAGCCGGCATGCGTAGGTGTAACTCGGGGCTGTATTGTCGGCATAGGCGTGGCGCGGGGGCCGGGGGGACGTGCCCGCTTTTGACCACCCCGGCAATGGGAGCGGAGGTGTCCGATGAGACGCATCTGGGCCGTTCGCGTGCTGGCGTTAGTCGCCGTTCTCGGGCTGACGATCGTCAGCACCAGCGCCGACCAAGGCGGAAATGCATCGGCAAAGGCGAAGCTGTCAGGTTTCAGCGAGGTGACCCCCAAGCTCACCAACGGCACAGGCACGTTCAAAGCGACGATCAGCGGCGGAACGCTCACTTACACGCTCACGTTCTCAGGGCTGTCCAGCGACGCGATCATGGCCCACATCCATTTCGCTCAACGTGGAGTCAACGGAAATATCTTCCTGTGGCTTTGCGATTCCGTCGCCAAGCCCGGTCCGGTGGGCACGCCTCACTGTCCGGCGACGGGAGGCACGGTTTCGCGGTCGGTAACCGCCGCCGACATTCAGCCGATTGCGGATCAGAACGTGAGCGCCGGAGACTTCGCCGGCGCCATCCGCATCATTCGAAGTGGTGACGCTTACGTGAACGTGCATACGACCAAGTACGTAGGTGGAGAGATCCGGGGCCAGGTCAGCTCCGAAGACTGAGCTCATGTTTCAGCCGGCGGCGGCCTTCGCCGCCGGCGCCACTCCTCTCGGTAAAGTTTCATCGGATGTCGAGACCGGGGTATGTGCTCCGACCATCGGGTGAGGGCACCCTCCAGGGCGCCAGAACCAAGGAGTGCTGAGTTGAAGTACATGATCATGACGTTCGGGTCGGCCGAAGGCGCGCTCGAAGCCATGGGCAGGGAGTGGATGTTGGAGATGATCCAGTTCATGCGCACGCTCGACGATGACCTGCGGAAGTCTGGGGAGCTCGTCAGCGCAGAAGGTCTTGCGGACGGCAGCCAGGCCAAGACGGTGCGGTTCCAGAACGGCATCCCAGTCGCGACTGACGGACCGTTTGCCGAAGCGAAAGAGTCTCTGGTCGGGTACTGGATCGTCGACGTCGACAGCGAGGCGCGTGCCATTGAGATCGCCTCACGCATCGTCGCCTTCGTCAAGGCGCCCATCGAAGTGCGCCGGGTGATGGACGCTCCGCCTGAAGTCTGAGGTGGAGCCCCCGATCGAGGACCTGCTGCGAGAGCTTGCGCCGCAGGTCCTGGGCGCGCTGGTGCGCCGCCATGGCCAATTCGACACGTGCGAGGACGCCGTTCAGGAGGCGCTGCTCGCTGCGTCGCAGCAATGGCCAGAGAAGGGCGTGCCGGATAACCCGCGATCGTGGCTGGTGACCGTCGCCAATCGACGACTAGTCGACGAATGGCGCAGCGATAGCGCCCGGCGCCGTCGAGAGGAAAATGTGGCGACCCTGGAATTGCCGGCCCCGCGTCAGGCTGCCGCCTATGACGACAGCCTCACCCTCCTCTTCCTGTGCTGCCATCCATCACTGTCCACGCCCTCGCAGCTGGCCCTGACGCTGCGTGCCGTCGGCGGGCTTACCACGGCGGAGATCGCGCACGCATTCCTGGTTCCAGAGGCGACGATGGCCCAGCGCATCAGCCGCGCCAAGGAACGCATCAGGAGCGCCGGCGCCCGTTTCGAGCTTCCGCCCGAGGCCGACCGAGCCGTCCGCCTCCTCGTCGTGATGCACGTGCTCTATCTGATCTTCAACGAGGGTTACATGACGAGCTCAGGCCCTACGCTGCATCGCGCCGATCTGACCACCGAGGCAATCCGGCTCACGCGCATGCTGCTCCGGCTCACACCGCAAGAGGGCGAGGTCGCGGGTTTGCTCGCCCTCATGCTCCTGACCGATGCCCGTCGCGCAGCCCGAACCACCGCCGACGGCTCGATCGTTCCACTCGCCGAGCAGCAGCGTTCGCTATGGAATTCGGCACAGATCGAGGAAGGCGTCGCGCTCTTGACCCGCACCCTCGGCACGGCGCCGATCGGACCCTACCAGCTGCAGGCAGCGATCGCCGCCGTCCACGACGAGGCGCCGAGCGCCGATGAGACAGACTGGCCGCAGATCCTCGCGCTGTACGAAGTGCTCGAACGTGTGTCGCCTGGCCCGGTGGTCACCCTCAACCGGGCGGTGGCGGTCGCCATGGTCTACGGACCGCGAGCCGGCCTCGCTTTGCTGGGTACGCTCGATTCTGACGAGCGGATGGCGCACAACCACCGCCTCGAGGCGGTTCGTGCTCATCTTCTCGAGCTGGCGGGCGATCCGATGGGCGCGCGCGAGGCCTACCTGCGAGCCGCCCGGATGACGGCGAGTCTGCCAGAGCAGCGCCACCTGAAGCTGCGGGCCGCACGACTGACGTAGGCGCCGCTAGTGGCGGAGGCTTCGGGTCAGCAGGGCCTGCAGCGCCGCCTGATCGCCAGCGGGTAGGTCCGAGACTCCGGGCGCTGTCTGGAGGATCGCCTCCGCGCGGCGCCTCAGCCGCCTGCCAGCGGGGGTGAGCGCCAGCTGTTTGACGCGGCGATCCGTCGCGAGGTGCCGGCGCTCGATGAGGCCGCGCGCCTCCAGCCGATCCACGATGCCGGTCACGTTGGAGGGATCGCAGTGGAGCTTGCCGGCCGCCTCGTTCATGGGCAGCGCGTCGCCAAGCTGGCGTAGCAGCATCGCCTGAGGAATGGTCAGATGGAGCTCGGCCAGCCTGGCCTCGTAATGGCCAGTGAGGTTGCGGCTGAGATCCAGGACCAGCCGGGCGATGTCTTCCTGTTTCGTGGCCTTGGCCATCGCTCCCAGTCTACTTGACACATAGAAGGGTGTCCAGCTAAATTATTGAAGCTTCAAGTAATTCACGAGAGGGGAAACAACACTGATGAGCAGGACCACGACCGAGTTCGCCGAGCCGGCGTCGGAGGCGACCTTGGATGCGGTCGCGGATCGGATGAGGGAACGGAACTTCGAGGTGGTCATCGTCGGGACCGCCGCCGAAGCCCGGGCCGCGGTGCTTGCTCGACTCCCCGAGGGCGCGGAGGTCCACTCTGGCAAGTCGAAGACCGTGGAAGACATCGGGCTCTTCAATGAGCTGATGGAGTCCGATCGCTATGACTTCGTGAGGAAGCGCACCCTCAAGATGGACCGGAAGACGCAGGGTCGCGAGATCGCCAAGCTGGGCGCGACTCCCGAATACATGCTGGGCAGCGTCCAGGCCGTCACGGAGGCCGGCCAGATGGTGGTCGCTTCCGCGAGCGGCAGCCAGATCGGCCCTTATGCATCCGGAGCTCAGACGCTCATCCTCGTGGTTGGCAGCCAGAAGATTGTCCCCGATCTCGACACGGCGATCCGCAGGATCAGCGAGCACGTCCAGCCGTATGAGGACGCACGTCTCCGTGAGCAGATGGGGATCGGCACGAAGCTGACCCGGATCCTGATCCTCGAGCGCGACTTCAACCCTGGCCGGACGACTGTGATCCTGGTTCGCGAGCCCGTCGGCTTCTAGTCATCGGCCGGGTCATCAGCCCGGGCCTCGCGTTTCCCTCAATGGAGGTGAATATGGATACGGCGACATTTGTCATCGTGGGCGTTATCGCCCTCATCGTGATCCTCGCGCTGTACGCCCTGGCCGGGCGATCGCGAGGAGCCAACCGGCCCGTATTGAGGCCTCTGACGACCGAGGCTCGGGATCGCTACACGGCGAAATGGGATCAGATCGAGTCGCGTTTTCTCGAGGTCCCGGAGGAGGCGGTCCGCGAGGCTGACGCCCTCGTCCTGGCAATGCTGGGCGAGCTGGAGCATCCGCTTGCCGAGAACAGGCTTCCCGATGCAGTGCGGAAAGCGCGCCGTGAGGCGTCCAGGGGCGGAACCGAGCACATGCGCGTTGCGATTCTTCACTACCGATCGGCCGTGGCCGACATGGGGCGCATCACGGAGGACCGCGAGCGAATCGCTGAAGGCCGGCGGGAGACCGCCTAGCCACCGTCGAGTCGAGACCGGCGGCGGATAATGCCGCCGTGTCTCAGAGAGCGGCGCTGCCGCTGGACGTTCAGAACTCGTATCGGGCGCGCTATCGAGCGATGCGGCCGGGCTGGAGCTCGAGCGGGGAGCAGCTCGAGGCGCTGGTACGGTCCTACCTCACACCAGACACCCGCGTCCTGGATCTCGGCTGCGGCCGTGGTGGCGTGGTCGAGCTGTTCTGGCAAGAGGTCAACCTCGCGGTCGGCGTCGATCCCGACGTGCCCTCACTCGCCGAGCATCGAGCCGCTGGCATGCCTGTCATCCGGGGCAGGGGCGAGGATCTGCCGTTCGCCGGCGAATCGTTCGATCTCACCGTGTGCTTGTGGGTGCTGGAGCATTTACGCAATCCGGAAAATGTGCTGCGGGAGGTCCGCCGGGTCCTGCGGCCCGGCGGCCACTTCCTGTTTCTCACCCCAAACCTTCGCAACCCGCTGCTGGCGCTGAACCGCCTGGGGCGGGCGCTGCCCCAGCTCCAGCGCCGCTTGGTGCCTCGGCTGTATGGCCGCGTCGAGGCCGACACCTTCCCAATCCAGTACCGGGCGAACACGAGCACCACGATCCGGTCGCTTGCGGATCGCAGCGGCCTTCGGGTGGTCGAGCTCAGGGTGGTGCCGGACCCGACCTACCTGGCCTTCAACGGCTTTATGTTCCGGGCTTCCGTGATCTCGGAAGGCCTACTCCCTCGCCGATGGGGGGTTCATATTCTGGGCGACCTGACAAGATAGCGCCCATGAGCTTTCCCGAACTTCTTCAGATCATCGCCTTGATTGTTTTCGTGGTTGCCGCGATCGGCTGGTCCTACAAGAAGACGGACCTGATCGCTGTGGGGCTGGCCCTATGGGTGCTTTCAACATTCATCAACGACCTCGGGCATCTGAGCCTCAGCATCATCTTGCTGATCCTGGCTTTTGTAGCCTTCGTGCTCGCCGCCATCGGCTGGAAGTACAAGAAGATCGGCTTGATAGCGGTTGGTTTAGCGCTCTGGATGGCGGCGCTGGTCGTCCCGAATTTCATCCACTAGCGGGCGGCGGGTACCCTCGCGGCGCCACCGCCGCCGGTGAGGCGAGCGGCGATCACCACCGGCACGATCGTGACCAGGATCACGAACGACACCACCACGTTCACCTCCGGCAGCCGCTGTCCGAGCCGGATGGCACCGAAGATCCAGATCGGCAGCGTGTTCTGGGCGCCGGCTGTGAAGGTGGTCACGATCACCTCGTCGAACGACAGCGCGAACGCGAGCATGGCGCCTGCCACGACGGAGGTCGAGATCAGCGGCAGCGTGATGTCGCGAAAGGTCTGAAATCCATTCGCGCCGAGGTCCATCGCGGCCTCGATGAGTGAACCCTGCGTTCGCCGCAGCCGCGCGAGCACGTTGTTGTAGACGACCACGATGCAGAACGTCGTGTGCCCGACGACGATCGTCCAAAACGACAGCGGGAAGCCGCCGAAGCTGAAGAACGCGTTGAGCGAGATGCCCGTGATTATCCCGGGCAGCGCCAGGGGCAGGATGAACAGCAGGCTCACCGCATCGCGCCCGAAGAAAGTCATGCGATGGATGGCGAAGGCGGCGCATGAACCCAGCACCAGCGCGAGCGCGGTCGCGGCCAGGCCCGCCTGCAGCGATAGCGCCAGCGCGCTCCTGATCTCCGGATCGTCCCACGTTGCGCTGAACCATTTGAGAGTGAGGCCTGGTATCGGCCAGCTCTCGATGTTCGACGTGTTGAAGGCGTAGAAGAAGATGAGCAGGATCGGGATGAACAGGAAGAGGAGGATCAACGCGACCCAGATTCTGAGCGCCAGCTTCGTCCACGTTCCTTCCAACGGTTACAACGCCTCGAAGGCGCCCAAGCGCCGGGCGATCAGCAGGTAAATCGCCATGATCGCCACCGGCACGATCGCCAGCGCGGCCGCGAAGGGCACGTTGTTCGCGATGCCCACGCTCTGGTAGACGACGTTGCCGATGAACGTGGAGCCCGCGCCGCCGACCAGGATCGGCGTGATGTAGTCGCCCAGGGTCAGCGAGAACGTGAATATCGAACCGGCGACGACGCCCGGGATCGCAAGTGGCAGGACCACGTCGCGTACTGCTCGCCACCGGGGCGCGCCGAGGTCGGCCGCCGCCTCGAGCAGAGTCTCCGGAACCCGTTCCATGGCGGCGTAGGTCGGGATGATCATGAACGGCAGCCAGATGTACGAGAAGACGATCCACATCGCTACGTACGTGTAGCCGATGTTGGCGGGCGGGAGGCCGATCCACTGGAGGCTCCAGTTGAGGATCCCGCTGTGGTTGAGGATGAGTATCCACGCGTAAACGCGCGCCAGATAAGACGCCCACAACGGCAGCAGCACGGCCGCGAACAAGATGGTCTGCGTCCGTCGCGAAGCGACCCGGGCCATGAAGTAGGCAAATGGGAATGCGAGGGCGGCGTCGGTGATCGTGACCAGGGCCGCGAGGCCCACGGTGCGGCCGATGATTAGCCGGTACGCGGGCTCGTTGAGGATGAGGCGGAAGTTATCCAGGTTCCACACCTGGACGATCTGGGTCGTGAAGGTGTCAATGGTCCAGAAAGCCGTGATCAGCAGCAGGACCAGCGAGGTCAGGTAGATGAGCACGAACCAGGCCACGGGCGGCAGGAGGAGCAGGACCGAGCGCAACCAGGGCAAGCGCCAGAAAAGGCCCTGCAGCGGGGCGGCCCCGCGATTCTTGCGGAGCCGCCCGGCAGTTGTTACCGACACGTTACGCGGTGATCGAGGTCCAGGCCGTCTGCCACTGCGCGTACGGAACGCAAGTGTTGGTGCCGTCGGGGCAGGTGACGATGGGGGTCTTCCAGAACTTGATGGTGTTGAAGTACGAGCCCGGCGCGTCGGCGTGGTACTGCGCACATGAGCCGGCTTGCAGCGCCTCCATCTCGGCGCAAGCCTTGGTGTTGACCGGGGTCTCGCCGAAGAACAGCGCCTGCGCGGCCTGGACCTTCGGCGTGCTTACGTAAGCGGTCCACAGGTATGCGCAGTTGGGGTGCGTGGCATTGGTGGCGAGCATCCACGTGTCGCCCCAGCCCGTCGCCCCTTCAGTGGGGATCGTGTCAGCGACAGCCGCGCCGGCGGCCTTGAGCTGGATGGTCTGGTAAGGCCACGCTGCCCCGACGACCACATCACCGTTCTGGAACAGCGTGATCTCGTCGCCGGCCGTGGCCCAGTACTTCTTGATCAGCGGCCGCTGCTGCTTGAGCAGGGCGACCGCGGCGTCGAACTGCTTCTGCGTCAGCTCGTACGGGTCCTTGATTCCAAGGTCAGCCTTGGTCTTCATGAGGTAGAGCGCCGCGTCCGCGATCTGGATCGGGTTGTCGGGCACAGTGACCAACCCTTTGTTGGCTGTGTCGTAGAGGACGTTCCAGCTCGTGGGCGCGTTTGGGAATTTCTTCGTGCTGTATAGAAGGGTATTGGGACCCCACTGCAGCGAGATGCCGTAGTGGATGCCGTTGATCGTGTTGTAGGCAGGCGCCTTGAAGTACGTCTGGAAGTTGTTGAAATCAGGGATCAAGGCGGTGTTCATTGGTTTCACATCCCCGCCGTAGATCAGCCGTAGATCCGCATCACCGGACGCCGAGACCATGTCCCACTGGCTGCCGCCCCCACCCTTCATCAGGCTCACCATCTCGTCTGACGAGCCCGCGTACTTGGCCCTGACCTTGCACCCGGTTGTGGCAGTGAACTGATCCACCCACGACTTGTCCGTGTAGCCCTCCCACGCGATGAGGTTGAGCTGGCCCTCCCCGGGCCCGATAGCCGTCGGTGGCTTGATGTTGGCGGTCGGCGGCGGCGAGCCGACTGTTCCGCCTGTGCTCGTCGTCGAGCCGCATCCGGTGACGGCGATGAGCACCGCCGCGGCAACCGTCCCCAGCCGAACCCACATGGCTGGGCCTTCTGTCGATCTCATTCTTCCTTCCTCTCCTTGGTGGTCTATACCGCTGCCGGTTTCGCGTCCGGCGCTTGTTGCTGGTCGAGCACGTAAGTATGCTCGGGGGCCCATGCGAGCCGGATTCTGCGGCCCTCGTATCGCAGCGCCTCGCCGGCAGCCTCCGTATTCTGGCGTACGGCCACGAGCTGCTCGCCGCGGTCCAGACGGATGTTGTAGCGCGTCGCCTGTCCCACATAGATGACCTGCTCGACGACACCGGGCTCGACCGTCATTCCGCGCTCGGGGGCATCCTCATCGAGCAGCATGTGGAGCTTCTCCGGACGGACTACGAACTTGACGCCGTCGCGCGTTAAAAGATTGGAGATGCCGATGAAACCGGCCACGAACTCGTTCGCGGGCCGCTCATAGAGGTCGACCGGAGGTCCGATCTGCTCGATCCGCCCATTCGCCATCACGGCGACCCGGTCGCTCATGGTGAGCGCCTCCTCCTGGTCGTGGGTGACGTACACGAACGTGATCCCAACCTGCTTCTGGATTCGCTTGAGCTCTAGCTGCATCCCCTGGCGCAGCTTGAGGTCCAACGCTCCTAGAGGCTCATCCAGCAGCAGGACCTCCGGCTCATTGATGACCGCGCGAGCCAAAGCCACCCTCTGGCGCTGGCCGCCTGACAGCTGGTTCGGCTTGCGCTTGTCGAGGCCGGCGAGACGCACCATCCTCAGCGCCCGATCCACCCGCTCGCGTCGCTCGGCGGCCGGTACGCCCTTGACACGAAGTCCGTAGGCGATGTTGTCGCCCACGGTCATGTGTGGGAACAGCGCGTAGTCCTGGAAGACGGTGTTGGTCTCGCGCCGGTGGGGCGGCACCGATGTCACGTCGTGCCCCCCGAGCTCGATCTTGCCGCTGTCGGGACGCTCGAAACCCGCGATCAGCCGGAGCAGCGTGGTCTTTCCCGAGCCTGATGGACCGAGCAGGGTGAAGAACTCGCCTTCGTCGACGGTCAGGTCGATGCCGTCGACCGCGACGACATGCCCGTAATTCTTACGAACGCCGTCGAGTCGCAGAGCCGCCGGCTTTTTTGAGTCGCTCAGTCGAGTGAGGCCATGACGTGCTTGACCTGCGTGTACTCCTCGAGCGAGTAGATCGACATGTCCTTGCCATAGCCGCTCTGCTTGTAGCCGCCATGCGGCATCTCGTTGACGAGCGGGATGTGCGTGTTGATCCACACGGTGCCGAACTGGAGGCGGCGAGCCATGCGCAGGGCACGGCCGACGTCGCGCGTCCACACGGAGGCCGCCAGCCCGTAGTCGACCGAGTTCGCCCACTCCAGCGCCTGCTCCTCGTCGCTGAACCGCTGGATCGTGACCACCGGACCGAACACTTCCCGCTTCACGATCTCAGCGTCGGGCCCGGGCGGCAGGACGATGGTCGGCTCATACCACCAACCGGCGCGCTTGATGCGCGCCCCACCCGTGGCGACCTCGGCGCCCGCCTTGCGCGCGCGGTCGACGAAGCCGGACACCCGCTCGAGCTGTTCCTCAGAGACGAGCGGACCCATGTCGGTGTCGGCGGCGGCGGGGTCGCCGACCTTGAGCGATTCGACTGCCGGCACGAGGTCCTTGACCAGCTTGTCGTGAATGCGCGGACCGGCGATCACGCGCGTCGCGGCGGTGCAGTCCTGCCCCGCGTTGAAGAAACCCCCGATCTTGATCCCCTCGACCACAGCGTTCAGGTCCGCGTCGTCGAAGACGATCACAGGCGCCTTGCCGCCGAGCTCGAGGTGCACCCGCTTCAACGTGGACGCAGCCTCGCGGGCCACGATCTTGCCGGTGGCCACGTCGCCGGTGAGCGAGACCATCGCCACGCCAGGGTGGCGCACGATCGCCGCGCCGACGGGCTCGCCGTCGCCGGTGACGACGTTGAGGACGCCCTTCGGAAAGATGTCCTCAGCCAGCTCCGCCAGCCGGAGGAGGCTCAGCGGCGTCCACTCCGAGGGCTTGATGACGACGGTGTTGCCTGCTGCAAGCGCAGGGCCAAGCTTCCAGGCCGCCATCATCAGCGGGTAGTTCCACGGTGCGATCGAGCCCACGACACCAAGTGGTTCGCGGCGGAGGATGCTCGTGAATCCCTTCATGTACTCGCCCGCCGCTCGGCCTTCGAGCAGGCGCGCGGCGCCAGCGAAGAACCGGAAGCAGTCCGCGATCGGCGGGATCTCCTCCGACAGAGTCGGGGCCAGCGGCTTGCCGACGTTCTCGGACTCGATGCGAGCCAGCTCCTCTCCGTTGAGCGCGACGACCTCGGCGAGCTTCAGCAGGCGTTCGCTGCGATCGCGGGGCGTGGTGTCGATCCACACGTCATCGAACGCGTCGCGGGCGGCTCTCACCGCAAGGTTGACGTCTTCTTCGGTCCCTTTGGGCACTTCCGCGATCACCTTGCCGGTGGCCGGGTTGATGATCTCCTGGTGCTCGCGCCCGGTTCCCTCCACCCATTTGCCGTCGATGAACATCTGGTGGCGCTTAAGCGTGGTGCTCATTTCTCACTCCTTGCGGGAACACCTGCGACCTCGGCCAATGACGCGCCGAGAATGTCCAGCCCTTCCATCAATTGGTCGTCGGGGATCGTGAGCGGCATCAGGGTGCGAATGACGTTGTGATGCATGCCCGAGCGCAGCAAGAGCAGGCCGCGATCTCGGGCGAGGGCAAGGATGCGCGCCGTCTCGGTGTCGGCTGGGACCTTCGTCTTGCGATCGCGCACGAGCTCCATTCCGGCCATGGCGCCGAGGACTCGGACGTCGCCCACCAGCTCATGCTCGGCCGCCCAGGTGCGCATGCGCTCCTCGATGACGGAGCCGATCCTCGCGGCGCGCTCGGGCAGCCGCTCGTCGCGCATCACGTCCATGACCGCCAGGCCGGCGGCGCAGGCGACCGGGTTCCCGGCATAGGTTCCGCCGAGGCCACCAGGCGAGGGCGCATCCATGACGTCCGCGCGGCCGACGACCGCTGAGAGGGGAAAGCCGGCGGCGAGGCTCTTGGCCACCGTCACCAGGTCAGGCGAAATACCGGAGTGCTCGATGGCGAAGAACCGGCCCGTCCGTCCAAATCCGGTCTGGATCTCGTCGACGATCAGGAGGATCCCGTGCCGCTCGGTCAGCTCGCGCAGGGCGCGAAGGAAATTCAGCGGCGCCGGGACGAACCCGCCCTCACCGAGGACGGGCTCGATGATGATCGCCGCGACCCGCTGCGGCGAGACGGTGGCTTCGAACATGTCCTCGAGCGCGACAAGCGCCTGCTCCGAGCTCCAACCGCGGTATTCGTACGGAAATGGGGTCTGGTAGACCTCGGCCGCGTAGGGACCGAAGTTCTGCTTGTACGGGTTGACGGTGCCGGTGAGGCTCAGGGCGAGCAGCGTGCGGCCGTGAAAGCCGCCGCTGAAACTGATGACCGCGGAGCGGCCGGTTGCCGCGCGAGCGATCTTGACTGCGTTCTCCACGGCCTCGGCGCCGGTGCTGAAGAAGATCGCCTTCTTGGGTCCGTGGCCCGGCGCCACCTCGCAAAGGCGCTCGGCGAGTCGAAGGTATGACTCGTACATCACGACCTGGAAGGCTGTGTGCGTCGTGCGCTCGAGCTGCGCGCGAACCGCTTCCATGACGCGCGGGTGGTTATGGCCCACGTTCATGACGCCGATCCCGCCCACGAAGTCGATGTAGCGGCGCCCCGAGGAGTCCCACAGCTCCGCTCCCTTGGCATGATCCACCACCAGCGGGTGCGCGGTCGTGACGCCGCGCGGCACGTATCGCTCGCGGAGAGCTTTCAGCTCCTCAGCGTCGTTGCCCAAGGTTTCCGTCATTCAATCACAAGCCTAGACTGGGCCTACTTGGACGCTGCTGCGGCCGTCGAAAGGCTCTGGCCTGACAGGGGGGCTCACGTCATGCCGCTTGCCGGCGGCATCACCAACCACAACTACAAGGTCGAGGTCCACGGCGAGTATTTCGTACTGCGAATGGGCGGCGCGCAGACCAGCCTTCTCGGGATCGACCGCGAGGTCGAGCATCAGGCGAGCCTGCGCGCGGCAGAGGTGGGCCTGGGACCGCAGGTCGCCGGTTACTTCGAGAACGAGGGCTGGCTCGTCACTCGATTCATAGACGGGCGGCCAATCCCTCCGGAGGAGATGCGGCGGCCGGAAACCATCCGGCGGGTGGCAGCAGCGGTGCGCGAGTTTCATGACGCGGCACCCATCCCCGGGCGCTTTGACGCGCACGCGGTGGTGGAGGAATACCGGCGTGAGGCCGAGGCACACGGGGTTGCGATCCCTGACGCGTACTCCCCCGCGCATGAGATCTCGGAACGGATCCGTCGGGTTCGCGGGCCCCAGCCTCTCGTCCCCTCCCACAACGACTTGCTCAACGCCAACTTCCTCGACGACGGCGAGATCAGGATCGTCGACTGGGAGTACGCCGGCATGGGCGATCGCTTCTTCGATCTCGCGAACCTATCCGTTAATCACGAGTTCGGTCCGGCGGAAGACGAGGTTCTGCTCGCTTCGTATTTCGGTGAGACGACCGCCGTACGCATAGCCGCTCTGGCAATGATGAAGTTCATGTCCGATTTCAGAGAGGCGATGTGGGGCGTCCTGCAGAGCGGCATCTCCGAGCTCGACTTCGATTTCAGCGCTTATGCGACGAAGCACTTCGATCGGCTAGCTGCGCACGCGCGCACCCTGAGGATCGAATAGGGGCTCGTCCGCCACGTGGCCTGGGACCCACGTGCCGAATATCTCCACCTCGACCGCTGTGCCGCTTCCCGCCGCTGCCGGCACGTAGGCGTACGCAATCGAGCGTCGAACCGAGTATCCGTATCCGCCGCTCGTCACACGACCGAGGATCTCACCCGCGATGCGAACCGGCTCCGAGCCGAGCGCCACCGAGCGCGCATCATCCAGCACCAGGCAAGCGAGCCGGGTGCCTGCCTGCGCCTCGCGCGCCTTGAGCAGCGCGTCACGCCCGATGAAGTCGCCCTTGTCGAGCTTGACGCAGAAGCTGAGTCCTGCCTCGTATGGATTCACCTCCGGCCCGATGTCCGCGCCCCAGACGCGGTAACCCTTCTCGAGCCGCATCGAATCCACGGCCTTGTAACCGCCGGCGCTGAGAGCATGGCCGGCCTCCCAGATCGTGTCCCAGAGACGCAGGCCGAACTCGGAGGGGCAGTACAGCTCCCAGCCGAGCTCGCCGACGTAGGTGACTCGAAGGGCCAGGCACGGGACTGAGCCGACCGCGAGCTCACGCGATGTCATGTACGGGAACGCGGCGTTCGAGAGGTCGGTCGGAGTGAGCGGCTGCAGGATCTGCCGCGCAGCCGGGCCCCACAGCCCGATACACGTAAGCGACGAGGTCACGTCCTCCACCTGCACTGAGCCGTCAGCAGGAGCGTGATCGCGGATCCAGAAGAGGTCGTGCTGTCCGAACGCGGTGCCGGTCACGATCCGAAACCTGTCTTCGGCCAAACGCGTGACGGTGAAGTCGCACTCGATGCCGCCCCCTTCGTTGAGCATCTGCGTGTAGGTGAGCGCGCCGACTGCGCGGGCGACGCGATTGTCGGCCAGGTGCTCGAGGAACGCCGCCGCGCCGCGCCCACGGACCTCGATCTTCGCGAACGATGTGAAGTCGAACAGCGCGGCTGTCTCTCGACATGCGCGATGCTCGGCCTCGATCGCCGGCGACCAGAGCCTGCCTGCCCAGCCGCGTGGCCGCAGCGACGCGTCGCCGCGCGCCGCGTTCGGCTCGAACCAGTTGGCCCGCTCCCAACCGGACTTCTCACCGAACGCGGCGCCGAGCTCCTTGAGGCGCACATACGCCGGCGACAGTCGAAGCGGCCTGCCAGCGCTCCGCTCATGGCCGGGGTACTTGACGTCGTAATAGGTCGAGTAGACCTCGCGGGTCCTGGCCAGCGTGTACTCGCGGCTGATGTAGTGGCGTCCGAACCGCCGCGAGTCCATCTCCCAAGCATCGAGATGGGGACGACCGTCGACGATCCATTCTGCGACGAGCCTCCCCATACCGCCGGCGCCGGCGAGTCCGTGGGCGCAGAACCCCGCGGCGACCCAGAAGCCGCGCACCTCTGTGGGTCCCAGGATGAACTCGCCGTCGGGGGTGAAAGCCTCGGGCCCGTTGACGAGCCGCACAACGCTCGCGTCCTTCAATGCAGGGGTGCGGACGATCGCGTTGTTCATGAGCGGCTCGAATCGCTCCCACTCCGCCTCCAGCAGCTTGCCGTTGAAGTCCGGCGGGATGCCCTCCAGACCCCAGGGCTTCGGGTCCCGCTCATAGCCGCCCATGACGAGTCCCCCCGACTCCGGGCGGTAGTAAACGAGCAGTGAGGGATCGCGCATGGTCGGCATGTCGTGCGGCAGGCCTGAAGGAGTCGTGATCAGGTACTCGTGGGCCATCGCGATCAGCGGCACCGTGACCCCGACCAGGCGGCCGATCTCCGATGCGAACATGCCGCCGGCGTTGACCACGAGCTCGGTGTCGATGGCGCCTTTGTCGGTGACGACGCGCCTAACGCGGCCGCCCGCGGTCTCGATCGCCGTGACGCGCGTGTCCTCGCAGATCTCGGCACCGCGCCTGCGCGCGCCCTCGATGAGCGCGAACGTCAGCTGGCTTGGGTCGATGTAGCCGTCGGTCGAGAGGTAAGCGGCGCCGAGGACGCCGTCGGTGGACATCGGCGGGAACATGCGCTGCGCTTCCTGCGCCGAGACCAGCTCCAGAGGCAGGCCGAAGGTCTTCGCCCAGCCGGCCTGGCGCGCCAGCTCCTCCATGCGCTCGGCGCTGGATGCCAGCCGGAGGGAGCCCACCTCGTGCCAGCCGGTGTCGAGGCCGACCTCCGCGCCAAGGGTTCGATACAGGTCGACCGAGTTCATCATCATCCGGGTCAGGCTGAGCGATCCGCGGAGCTGGCCGACCAGGCCGGCGGAATGGAAGGTCGAGCCGCTCGTCACGCGCGACCGTTCCACCAGCACCGTGTCCGTCCAGCCCAGGCGCGCCAGCCAGTAGAGGATTGCAGCACCGCCGACGCCGCCGCCGATGACGACGGCGCGCGCGAGGGATTTCAAGCGGGAGCAACGAGGGGCCGGAGCGACCGGCCCCTCATCGGTACCTAGACTGCAGGCGCTTCAGCCGGCTTGATCGCCCGGGTCTCAGGCATGCCTCGCTGAGCGAACAAGTAGTAGATCGCGCCAATAATCACGATCGTTCCAACTGTGGCTTCGAAGATCGGGATGTTGCCGAGGAAGTCCGGCAGATTGACATTGGGGAGCGCGCTCAGAGGAGGGTTGCTGGTGGTGCGAGGCCAAAGGAAGTTGACGATCATGCTTATGCCCCAGGCCAGACCGAGCAAATTGACGACCATGCCCCAGCTGCCGAGTTTGAACGGTGCATCCTCTTTGGGCCAGCCGCGCAGGCGCGCAAGCAGGATGGCGATGTTGCCCAGGATGTACGAGAGGTAGATCATCCCGGTCGCCGCGATCGCGATGATTCCGGCGCCGGCGTAGTAGAGAAGAGGGATGGCGGACAGAACGCCGATCACGATGCACGTGCCAACAGGGGTATGCAGGCTCGGGTTGACCTTGTTGAAAACGCTTCCGAACGGCAGCTTTCCATCGCGGGCCATTCCGAAGGCGAGCCGGATGGTCGACGTCTGGATCGCCAGACAGCAGACGTAGATGGCAGCGAACACGACAAAGAGGTACATGTTGGCCGCCCAGCCAGGCAGGTTGCTGGTGATGATGTCGACGGGTGGAGCGGCCTTGCCTGCCACGACATTCGCGACGTAGGTGTTGATGTCGCCAGGGATGGCAAGAAGAGTGGCGAAGAGGAAGATCGCCCCGATAATCGCGGCTCCCACGATCGCGGCGATGACCGCGCGCGGAGCTTCGCGGCGCGGATTCTTCGTCTCCTCCGCGAGCGTGCTCGCCGTGTCAAAGCCGTATATGACGAACAGTGACATAAACATCGCCGCCATGAACGTACCGAATGGATTTGCCCCACCCGCGGTCAACGCGCTTGTGTCGAAGACGACCGATGGAGATTGGTGTCTGAAGAAGAACAGCAGGATGAGCGCGAACACGACCATGCCGAGGATCTCGAACACCACCCCTGTGTTGTTGACGATGGCGACGAGCCTAACGCCGAAGACGTTGAGCAGCGTCGTGCTGATGAGCACAAGAGCCCCGATCGTTATCTGCGATGTTGTGTTATTGGGGATGCTGAGGCCGAGGTTGTTCAGCAAGGGAATGAGAACGATTGGAACGGTTACGTCCACTGCGGTCACAGTCAGCACGCCGGCGAAGAGATAGATCCAACCGGTGAACCACGAATAGTGCCGATTGGAGAGGTACTTGGTCCATTGGTAGACCGATCCGGCGACGGGAAAGTGCGAGCTGACCTCGGCGAAGTTCAGGCCGATGATCAGCTGGCCGATGACAACTATCGGCCAGCTCCAGATGAAGGCCGGGCCGCCGATGCCGATTCCAAGCGCATAGAGAGTGAAGATGCCGGTGGACGGCGAGATGTAGGAGAAGGCGACGGCGAAGCTGGAATAGACACCCAGGGCCCGCCGCAGCTCCTGGCTGTAGCCGAACCTCGCAAGGTCCTGTACATCAGCGTGGTCATGGCGGGCTTCGTCTGAAGCGCTCAACTGCTACCCCTCCCTCGGCGGCGCGACCGCCAACCCCGAAACGTTTGTTACAGAAGTTGCGCGGAAGCTATCACTTGATGCCGCTAGCGTCAACGCTGGGGTGAGGCGATGTGGGAGTAAAGCGAATCTGTCAGGGGTGATCTGTAAAGCGATTCTGTCGCCCCATGAGGGACAGGATCGTTTTG
>MNES01000009.1 GCA_001917815.1 Chloroflexi bacterium 13_1_40CM_65_17
CTTCGAGTAAGGGAGGTAAACGAGGAAGCCGAGGATGATCAGCACGTGCGCCCAAACGGCGGCGCGCTCGACGTATGGCGTCCACGATTGATGCAGCGCCTGTGCCAGCTGGCTCGATATCGGCGCCCATTGGGCCGGATATTCGTTGAGGGCCAGCGCGATCTGGCTCGCATGCCACAAGAACAGCGAGACGACGATACCGGCGATGAGTAGCAGGATCACGTCCGCTTCGCGCACGTGACTGCCTGCGAATCGCCGCGGACGCTGGACCTTGCGGATGACGAATGCTGTGACCACACCCACGAGCACCAGGAACGCGAAGATGTCGACGAGCAGCGCGTACCAACCCTGCCGGCCCAGCCACGGGAGCGTTGCGTGCTGGTCGACCACGCCGATCATGGCGATGAAGATCGTCGGAAACAGCACGATGAAGCCCCAGAAGATCGCGGCATGCATCGCGCCAGGCAGCAGGCGCTGCAGCAGCTTGCTCTGGCCGATGACGACTTTAGCCTCGGCCTGTGCGCGCGCGGGGAGGTCGTCGAAGCGCGCGACCGGCTTGCCCATGCGGATGAGCCGGTAGAGAAGCCACGCGCGGCGGCCGAAGAGCCCGCCCGCGATGACCAGGGCGGCCCCCAGCACAATCGCGGCCGCCGCGTTCAACGGGATTTCCTGAGCTCGGCCGAGATGGCGGGCACGATCTCCTTCAGGTCACCGACAACCGCGTAGTCGGCGTTGAGCATGATCGGTGCCTCCGCATCGGCGTTGATGGCCAGGATGCGCTTGGCGCCCTTGCAGCCGGCCATATGCTGGGTCGCCCCCGAGATCCCGCACGCGATGTACAGATCAGGAGCGATCTTGGTGCCGGTCTGGCCGACCTGGTCGGAGTGCGGCCGCCACCCTGCGCTGGTCACCACCCGCGAGCAGCCCACCGCGCCACCGAGCAGGCCGGCGAGCTCCTCGATGATGGCGAATCCTTCTTTCGAGCCGACCCCGCGGCCTCCGCTGACGACGACCTTGGCCTCCGCGAGCGACACCCCGCCTCCGGTGGTGTCCACGTGGTCCGAGACTCGCACTGCGAGGTCTGTTTCTTCCAGGTGCGCGATAAACGGCTTCGCGTCGACTTCGATCGGCGCCGGTTCGGCCTCGACGCTGAGCGTGTTCGGAGCGACGGTGATCAGAGGCCGCGGGCTGTGCAGGAGAGCCGACTCCAGCAGGCTGCCTCCCCATCGGAGCCGGGTCACAGAAACCGGGCTCCCGGGCTCCGCGTCGACGCAGTTTGCGGCGAACGGCTGGCCGGTCCGGGCCGCCAGCCTCGCCATGACGTCGTTGCCACGTTCAGTGCCGGCCGCGAAAATGGCCGACGCGTCCAAGTCGTCCGCGACGAGGGCCAGGATCGCCGCCACGGCGTCAGGGGCAAACGGAATGATGGCGTCCATCCGTACGGAATGCTGCGGGCGGCCAAACTTGCGCGCAAGCGTGAGCGTTTCCATCGACGCCTTGCTCTGGTCCATCAGGACGAGGACCATCAGTGTCCGGGCCCGGACACTCTAGGCCACCCCGATCTTCCGCATCATCTCGACGACGGCCGGCGCAGCGGCGGCTCCGTTGCCCAAGACCTCAGCACGCCTCCCCTGGCCCGGCGGCACGACGAGCAGAACGAGCTCCAGTCGCGCTGCCGGCCGGGATGGCGTCGAGACCGCGACCGGCTTGCGGCCGGCGCGCATGCGGCCCGGCACGGATGGATAGCGCGGCAAGTTCAAGCCTTCCTTGACGCCGAGCACCGCCGGCATAAGCAGGACATATACGTCTCGGCCACCATCCACCTCCTGCTCGCAGCGCACCGAGGCGCCGTCCAGCCGCACTCCCTTGAGACCCGTCACTGCGGGCCGGCCAAGCGCACCCGCCACACGCAAGCCGACCTGGAACCCGCCCGAATCAGCGGACTCGTTGCCGAAGAAGATCAGGTCGAATGGGCCTGACGCAGCCTCGTCAGCCCGAATCGCATCGACGATGGCTGCCGCCGTCGCTTCGGGATCCCATTCCGCGCCCTCAGTCTGGAGATGGATCGCGCGGTCGATGCCCAGCGCCATCGCATCGCGAAGCTGTTCGACCGCTTCGGGCGGGCCGAGCGTGAGCACGACCGACTCGCCGCCGTTGGCCTCGATCAGCCGCACCGCCTCCTCGACACCGCATTCCTCGTGCGGGCTGATGGTGAACCCGAGGTGCTTGGTCTCGAGCGACATCGAGTCGGCGGCGAGCACCATCTTGCCGCCGGTGAACGGCACTCGTTTGACGCAGACCAGGACCCTCACGAGCGGATGCGGATGTTCTCAGGATCGAACAGCGGAGTCGCGCCCACCACTGCTGCGGTTATGGGGTAGCGCTCGCCCATGTACTGGACCGCCAGACCGTTGCCGAGCACCGCATGCTCCGGCGGCAGGTATGACATGAGAATGTGCTTGCCGACAGAAGGCCCGGCCCCTGCGCTCGTGACATAGGACCGGCGGCCCCGGCGGTCCGTGATCGCATGACCATCACGGGTGAGAACAGGCTCGCGCCCGAGCATATAGCGCTTCTCACCACTCTTCGAGGTGTGGTCGTCCACCGTCAGCGTGCAGAGAATGGTCGCGGGCGCCTCCTCACGATGCCGAAGGTGGGCCTCCTTGCCGACGAAGTCCTCGCTCTTCACGCGCGGCGCCTGCATGCCGGCCTCGACCACGTTGTACTCGGTCTCGAGCTCGTTGCCGTGGGCGCGATAGCTCTTCTCGAGGCGCCCGGTGGTGCCGTACACGCCGATGCCACACGCGGCCAGCCCGAAAGGCTTGCCCGCTTCCCAGAGCATGTCCCAGAGGCGCAGGCCCTGGTCGATGGACACATAGAGCTCCCAGCCCAGGTCGCCCACATAGGAGATGCGCGAGGCCAGGACGCGCACCGTGCCGACATCGATCGTCCGGCACGTACCGAACTTGAAACCCTCACTGGAGACGTCGTCGTCGGTGGCAGACATAAGAATGTCGCGCGCGCGAGGGCCCCACAGGCCCAACGTGGCCATCCCCGACGTCAGGTCGAACAGCTGCGCCGATCCATCGGCCGGCAGATGATCGCTGAACCACTTCTTGTCGGACATACCGGAAGCGCCGCCGGTGACGACGCGGAAGTGATCGTCGCCCAGCCGCATGATCGTGAGGTCGGATTTGAAGCCTCCGTTGTGACTGAGCACAGGTGTGTAGACGTTGCGACCGGTGGGAACGTCCATCTGCCGCAGGGTCACGCGCTGCACCGCTGGCAGCGCTCCCGGTCCCTTGATGTCGAAGATCGTGAAGGCCGACAGGTCGAAGAGACCTGCCCGCTCGCGCATGGCCAGGTGCTCGGCGTTGATGATGGGCGACCACCATCGGGACTCCCACTCCGCCGTGCGATGCGTGAGCCGATCGCCGAACTCTTCCAGCAGCGACGCGTTGGACTCGTACCACATGGGGCGCTCCCAGCCGGCTGCCTCGAAGAACGCAGCGCCCAGCTCGCGCTCCCTCTCGTGGAAAGGCGCCAGGCGCACATTGCGATTGGAAGCCCACTGCTCGCTAGGGTGGACGATGCCATAGGTCTTGTTGAAACCCTCGGCCGCTCTCGCGCGCACGTGCGCGCGCGTCCTTTGATGTTCGTGGAACCGCGCGATGTCCGACGAGTGGAGGTCGATCTCTGAGGAGCCGTGCACCATCCATTCCGCCAGCGCCTTGCCCGTGCCGGGCCCCTCCTTGACCCAGACGGCGGCGGCAGACCACAGCCCCCCGACGTCGGGTGACTCGCCAAGGACGGGCATGCCGTCGGGAGTGAGTGAAAGGATCCCGTTGATGGCGTATTTCACGCCCACCCTTTCGTCGCCGACGATCTCCGGCACGAGCTCGAGCGCGTGCTGCATTTGCAGCTCGAAGTCGGGCTGCGTGAAGGGGAATTCCGTGGGCGACAGCGCCGCCCGCTCGATGGGGGGAATGTCCTCAGGGTCGTAGAGGATCGGCCGGTGAGCGTACGAGCCGATCTCCAGGTCGCCGCCTGCCTGGCGCTCGTACATGTTGGTGTCCATGTCGCGGACTATCGGCACCTCGATGTCGCCTTTGGCCCCCGAGAAACGGGGCACCGGACCGACATCGATCATCTGATGCACCGCGGGCGTGAGCGGGATTCGCGTGCCGGCCATGCGGGCGAGTCGCGGGCTCCACACGCCGCAAGTGATCACGACCGTGTCCGTTTCGATCTCGCCCGTGGTCGTGCGCACGCAGCGAACGTGACCTCGCTCGACGTCGAGTGCAACCACCTCGGTCTTGGCCACGACCTGCAGCGCGCCCGAGGCCTGCGCGCGCTCGCGCATGATCGTGCCCGCGCGCAGAGAGTCGACCACGCCGACGCCGGGCGTGTAGAAGCCGCCGAGAAGGATCGTCTCATTGATGAAGGGAACGAGGTCCTTGACCTCAGCCGGGCTGATCAGCGAAACCGGCTCGATGCCCCATGAGGCCGCCGAAGACATGCGGCGGCTCAGCTCCTGCATCCGTTCCTTGGTGCGCGCGACCTCGATGCCGCCCGACTGCGTGAAGACGCCCATCTCCTTGTACTGATTCACGCTCTCGACGGTGAGCGCGGTCATCTCCTTCGAGTGGTCGACCAGGTAGATGAAGTTCGACGCATGGCCCGTGGACCCTCCCGGATTCGGCAGCGGCCCTTTGTCGATGAGGACGACTTCCCGCCAGCCCAGGCGGCACAGGTGGTAGGCCACGCTGTTGCCGACGATGCCGCACCCGATGACGACAGCTCGGGCGTGGGCAGGCAGGTTGCTCATCGATGATCTCCCTTTTGTTCAGTCCGGCTGGTAGGGTGAGCGGACCTCCTCGGGCAGCTCATACCAGCGCACTCGATCGCCCACCTGAGCCCGCAGCTTCCACTTCAACGGCTTCGGCTGCGCTTCGATGGCCGACCATAGCTCGTCGAGCCTCGAACGGACCAGGTCGCGGTCGACCTCGAGACCGTCGAGCGACGCTCGGAGCTTTTCGATGTTCACCTGCAGCGCGCGGTACATACCCCAGTCGTCGGCGGTGACCTTGGCGACGTATGCGCAGTCGATGCACTGGTCATCGTCGTGGCGGTTGACGACCGGGTGGTCCAGAAAAAGCGCCGTCAGGTCGACCAGATCCTTCTGGTTGACCTCGTAGATCTGGAGCTTGCTCAGCATCAGGTCGGCGGGGCTTGCACACGGCCCATCGCCGTCGAGGCGGCCCCGAAGGTCGATCACGTGCGACATCTGGATGATGTCGATGAAGATGTCCACCTGGCGGCTGTGCTCCGTGTCGTAGAAGTACAGGCGCCGGTCGCCCTGCATCAGGTTGAAGCGGTCGTTGGCCTCATAGCCAAGCGATGGGAAGAGCGCCAGCACCGCCTGGCGGTCCTTCTTGCGGATCGCGTAGTCGAGGTCGCCGTACTTTCTCTTCAATGGAGCTTTGCGCGCACTGGGAGAGCTGATATGAATTCCCGCGCCTCCCAGGAGCTTGGCCTTGACGCCGACAGCCCGGGCCGCCGCCGCGATTCGCCCGGCCTCTTCGATAGGGTCCGCGAGTGGGCTCGCCGTCAAGGCGCAGCCTCGATTTCGATGACGATCGTCTTGAGGTCGGTCATCTGCTCGAGGGCGAAGCGCCCGCCGACGCGGCCGATGCCGCTCCGCTTGCCGGCCCGACCGCCGAACGGTAGGTGGGCCTCCCAGTAGTTCGACGACTCGTTGATGTTGACCCAGCCGGTGTCCAGCGCATCGGCGAAGCGCAATGCGCGCGAGAGGTCTTTCGTATAGACGGCGCCGAGAAGCCCGTACGGCGAATCGTTGGCGATCGCGAGCGCTTGCGCTTCGTCGCGGAACTTGATCACCGGCGCGATCGGGCCGAACGTCTCCTCCTGGCTCACCCGCATCTTCGGATCGACCCCGTCGAGGATGGTGGCCGGGTAGTAAAGGCGGGTCGGAAAGCCGTCGGCGCGCTTGCCGCCCATCACGATCTGGGCGCCCCGGCCGACGGCATCGGCGATGTGCTCGTCCATCTTCGTCGCCACGCCCTCGTTGTTGAGCGGACCGAGCGTCGTCTCGGGGTCGAACGGGTCGCCGAGCCGCAGCGTGCGCGCGGCGGCCTCGAGGCGCTCGACGAATTCGTCATGAGCGGATTCCTGGACCAGGATCCGCTCGCCGGCCGTGCAGCTCTGCCCGGCACACAGGTAGCAGCCGACGATCGTGCCGTCGACGGCTTTCCCGAGGTCGGCGTCCTCGAACACGATGATCGGGCCATTGCCGCCCAGCTCGAGCATCACGTGCTTGCCGGCTGCCCGGCGTGCGACGGATGCGCCAGTCTCCGTCGAGCCCACGAACCCCACGCCGTCCACGAGCTCGTGGCCTGCCACCTCATCGCCGACCTCGGCCCCGGGCCCGGTGACCAGGTTCATCGCGCCCCGCGGCAGGTCGGCTTCGGCGATGCACTCCATGAGCGCCACGGAGATCACACTCGTCGACGAAGCTGGGGTCCAGACCACCGTGTTGCCCGCCGCGAGGGCGGGGGCGATGAGCTCCGCGGCCATCGTCAGCGGCCAGTTCCAGGGCGTGATGATCCCGTAGACCCCACGTGGGTAGTGGCGCGCGAGAACCAGCTTGCTCGGGCTGGCCGATGGAAGCACGCGGCCCTCGAGCCGCTTGAGGTCCTCGGCCGCGATGCGGAAGTATTCGGCGGCCTCGCCGACCTCGATGAGCGCCTCGGCCACGAGCGGCTTGCCCTGGTCGAGGGTGAGGATCCGCCCGAGCTCCCCGCGCCGGCGCTCGATCGCCTCCGCGATGCGATGCAATCGCTTCGAGCGCTCGAACCCCTTCAGCGACGCCATCGCAGGCCGGGCGCGGTGCGCGGCCTCGATCGCCTTCCGCGCGTCGGCGCGCGTTCCCTGCGGCACCTGCGCGATCGTCTCGCCGGTGGCCGGGCTCTTCGCCTCGAAGTGCCTCCCGCTTTCGGAATCGACCCACCGACCATCGACGAACATCTTTTTCATCGATTTCGCGACGTCGACAGTCATGTGGACCTCTCCATGGTTGGTTTGCGGTGCGACCCCAGGTCGAAAGCGCGGGTGTAGATGCGACGGTACGCCGCGGCGTCGACGTCGCGCGGGTTGCCGATGCTCTGCGGATCGGCCGCGGCCTTGTCAGCCAGCATCGGAATCTCGTCCCTGCCGAACCCGAGGTCCTCGAGGCCCGGTATCTCTACGTCCACCGTCAGCTGGTGCACGTACTCGACCGCCATCTCAGCGGCGCGCCAGACGGACGCTCCGCGGACATCCAGGCCGAATGCAGCGGCCATCCGGGCAAAGCGCTCTGGCTCGCCTGCGTGGTTGTACTCCATCACCGGTCCGAGCAGGCGTGCGGTGAGGGCGCCGTGTGGGGCATCGTGGACTCCGCCTGCGGTCTGGCTCATCGCGTGCGCGGCGCCCGCGGAGTCGGTGCCATAGGCGAGGCCCGCGAGCATCGCGGCCGCGCTCATGTGGTAGCGCGCCTCGACGTTGGCGGCTTGCGAGAACGCGACTCGGAGATATCGGGCGACATACTCCATCGCCAGCAGTGCGACCGCGTCGGTGAACGGCTGGTGGTACGTCATCGTGTAGCACTCGACGGCATGGGCGAGCGCGTCCATCCCGGTCCCCGCGGTGACCGCAGCCGGTAGCTTTACCGTCAGCTCGGGGTCGATGACCGCGACCCAGGACGCGATGTTGGGCGTGCCGCCGACATTGAACTTGATCTTCCGCTTCGGATCGGTGATGACCGCCCACAGGGTGACCTCGCTGCCAGTCCCCGCGGTGGTGGGGACGGCGATCATGGGCGGGATGCGATTGCTGATCGGGCTCCCTCCCCACTCGTAGTCGAGGATGCTGCCGTCGTGGGCGGCGACGACGCCGATGCCCTTGGCGGTGTCCATCGAGCTGCCGCCCCCGATGGCGACCAGACCGTCGCAGCCCTGAGATCGATACTCCGCGGCGCCGGCGTCGACCAGCTCGACGCCGGGGTTGGCGCGCACGCGGTCGAAGACGACCGGCTCGCAGTCCGACCCGCGGAGCACCTCGAGGGCCGTGTCCAGCAGGCCCGCGGCTTTCACGCCGGGATCGGTGACGAGCAGAGGCCGCCGGATGCCCAACAATCCGGCTTCCGTTCCCAGCTCTCGGATCGCGCCCAGGCGCTGCACCAGGCGCGTCGGACTCTGGTAGGTGCGGAGGGTGTATTCGAGCATCAGTGAGAAAGCGAGCCGCCGGGCTTGCGCCCGGCGGCTATGGAAATGCTATTCAACCGGGATTTCGTGGTGGATCCGCCGGAGGTCGATGCCCTGCCGGCTTCGGTATATCCGCGCCGAGACGTAGATGACGACCGCGACGATGTATGTCGCCAGGAAGTAGTACACGGAGTTCGGAGTCTTCTGGAATGACGTCCCATAGAGGTTGTCGCCATTGAAGGACCACTGGTAGAGCATGAAGAGCAAGAACAAACCGGTGATCACACCAACCACAGTGATCAGCGGCACTCCCGCGATCTTGTAGCGCGCGATCGGTGACGCATCGTAGAGATCCTTCCGCCGCCACGGGAGGATGATCGCCGCCACCACCGTGGCGAAGAACGTCAATGCCAGGACCGCAGTGGCGTCAAGGAAAACGCTCGTGAACGTCGGCCTGTACGCGTAGACCGCGCTGATCACAACTGAGGGCACGATCATCAAGATCAACGAACCGTAAGGAACGCGCCGCTTCGCCGAGATGTTGGCCGCCCATGCGGGTAGGACCCGGTCGAAGGCGGCGGCGAAGATCACGCGGGTCGAAGAGAGGAAGAGGGTCCCGGCCCAGCCGAAGAACCAGAGGCCCATCACGAGGATCAGCAGCGCCTGGAAGAGGTGATTGTCGACGAGCCAGCCGGCAAACATCACCGGGTAGGGCCATATGGGCACGGGCGGAGCGACCGCGCCCTGCACCGCGAACAGGTTGTTCCAGTAAGCGGCGTTGGCGGACTGATAGAAATTCCAGCCCATCGTCTTCACGATCAGGATCATGACGAGCGCCACGAGCGCAACCGTCACCCACAGGCCCCAGAACATGCTCCAGAAAGGCTTGCGGATGTCCTTGGCCCCGCGCACTTCGCCATACAGGGTCGCGCCCCAGTTGGGCCAGAGCAGGTAGAAAGCCAGCCAGGGCAGGAGCAGGAATATGGGCCCGAAAGCGAAGTAACCGAAGTCCTGGCCGGAGAAGGTCTTGCTGGCGGCGTCGATCGTCGCCTGATACGCGTTGGCCGGCGCACCGAAAAGTGATGTGGCCTCGCGGTTGAAGGCGTTCTGGAAGTCGCTCTGGCTGGCAAACAGCAGCAGAGCGCACGTGACGGCGAGGCCCACAAGCCCGATCCAGAAGCAGATCTTCTGGATCCTCGCGTAGACCTCCATGCCCAGAGTCACGACGACGCTGACAAAAGCGAGGACGATCAAGCACGACACGAAAATGCCGTTCTGACTCGTGAAGAACGTGGCGACGTTTGTCCAGCCAAGCGTGTAGGCCAGAGGTGAGAAGAACTGGACGACCAGGATGTTGGCGTAGATGGGCGCCCACAGGAACAGCGTGAACCACCACCCCGTGATGGACAGCACGAAGCCCAACCCGCCACCGAGGACGCGACTCTGCCACGCGTAGTCCCCGCCGGTGCGCGGCATCACGCTCACCAACATGGCGTAGGTCCCGACGAGGAACGTTGTCAGGAGGCCGAATATCAAGATTGCAGCGAGCAGCTGCCCGTTGGGCACCGTGTAGGCGAACGACATGCCGTACAGGCCGAGCGTGATCAGGTTGACGGACCAGAACGAATAGACGAATGCGTCGAACGTCGACCAGGCTTTGACCAGCCCGGTCGCGTTGCGAAGGAACAGTGTCGGCCGCGCCCCGGCCGAGCCCATCGTAGTTTCAGCCATGTCTTTGTTCTCCCTCTCCTTGTCCGCTTATCCGTTGACGAGCTGGTAGCTCTTGATTCCTTTCTTCGCGTCGAGGTTGATGATGGCCGCCATCAGCATGCCTTCCTCGTATGCGCTCCCTGGGTTGATGGACAGGGTTTTGCCAAGCTTGACCGCGCCTTTGCTCTCGTGAATATGGCCATGAAGCGAGAGCAAGGGCTGGTGTTTCTCGATCGCCTCCTTGACGGCTGTGGACCCGACCGGTCGCAGCGCGCGCCCACCATGTAGCAGCTTCAAGTCCGCATCGATGGCCGGTGCCTCATCCAGGCCCGATCGAAAAGGGGGGCAGTGGAGGTTGAAGATCGCGCGTGATTGATCGCTGACCTGCCTGGCCATCGCCTCGATGCGCTCGCCGAGCTTCTCCTCCGTCTCCTCGCGGTGGGTGTTCCAGGGGGTGTGGTTGGACCAACCGGTGGAGATCATCGTGAAGCCATCGATCTCAACCATCCGGCCTTCGCCGAGCTCCACCATGTCTGATTCCCGGACGACGTCGTCAACCTCCATCTCGTCGTCGTTTCCCGGGCATACGAAGATGCGCACCCCCGATCCGCGCAGCTTCTCCGCGGCCATGTTCATCCACCGCCGTACGCCGTCCAGCATGATTTGCTGGAAGGTCGCTTTTCGCACATCCGCATCCTGGTCCAGCTCCTGCAGCCGGGCGGGTGTCACATGCAGCGGGTAGTAGCCCTTACGGCGGATCTGGTTCTCTATGTCCGCCACCTGATCGCCGCCGACCACCTGGCGTTCACTCGCGATCGTCACCGTGTAGTGGCCGTTCTCTTCGACGATCGGAATCATCGCCTTGCCCGTCATGTCGCCGCCGCAGATGAGGACGTCGGCGTCGTAGAACTTGGCGGCGTTCAAGAATTTGCGCCAGCACATCTCGGAGCCATGCAGATCGGTCGCGAAAAAGACTCTCGGCATTGGCTTATCGCTCCACTAGAACCTTCCGGACCTCGCGTTCGAACCCCATCACGTGACGCCGCATGCAGTCCTCGGCGCGCTGCCCGTCGCCCGCGAGTACCGCCCGCAGCAGCTCGACGTGCTCCTCGACCGCCTCGCGCAGCCGGACCCCGTGATCGAGCACGAGGTACCAGAGCCTCAGGCTGAGGTTGAAGTACCTCTCCAGCGTGTTCTCGAGAAACGAGTTGCGCGCCGAGCGGTATATGTGGCGGTGGATCTCCTGGTCGAGCTCCATGAGCTCGCGTGTGTTGGTGGGCTCGACTCCGTCCAGCCTTTCGAGGAGGTCGCCGATGACCTCTTTCTCGCTGGGTCCAATCCGCTCCGCGGCCAGCCGCGCGGCATGGCCCTCGAGCACGACCCTGACCTCGGTGATGCGGGCGAGGTCCGTGATGTTGACGTCCGTGACGAACGTTCCACGGTGAGGCACGCTGCGCACCAGGCTCTCCCAGGCCAGGCGCTGGAGGGCTTCCCGGATCGGGGTCCGGCCAATCTCGAGCTCGTCGCGCAGCCGGCCCTCCTCGACCACCGACCCGGGCGGCATGTCGAGGCACACGATGCGGTCTCGTATCCGCAGGTAGGCCTCCTCGCTCTGGGATCGCGCGATGTCAGGGGCCGAGCCCCGCGTGCGCCGCGCCGCCAGCTCGCGAGCCTGAGAAGCCAACCCTCTTGACCCTCCCCAAACCGGGCGATCGACCGATATGCGGCCGATATACCGGTGGCAAAGGTAGCACCGGCCCGAACGCCCGTCAAATTTCGCGTCAGTCGGGAAGCGGCGAGCCGCGGGTCTCAGGCAGGAGGAGCAGGAGGGCGGCCCCGGCGAGGGCGACGGCGCCCGCCAGCTCGAGCGCGCGCCCGAGGCCGACCGACTGCGAGAGCACCCCCACAGCCTGCAGCCCGGCGACGCTGCCAAGAGCGGCCGCAAAAGAGCTCATCGACTCCGCCGTCGCTCTCGCCCGGGTCGGGAAGAGCTCGGCTGACCAGGCTCCCAACACCGGGGTGGCGGCGCTCGCAACCGAGCTCCAGAGCACGTTGCCGGCCACAAACCCCGGCGTCCCGCTCGCGAAGCTGAGGCTGGCCGAGATCGCGGTCGCGCCGGTGAGCGCCGTCGCCGGGATGCGCCGCCCGTAGCGGTCGGTGAGAAAACCACCCGCGACGTACGACGCGACGCCTGCCAAGCCTGACACCACGATCAGCTCGCTGATCGCGACCGGGCTCAAGCGGAGAACCTGGCTCGCGAACAACGTGAAGAGGAGGCCGGCCGGCTCGAGGAGGACGGCGAGCAGCGCCGTGGTCGCGGCGATCAAGACGAGGCGGCGGCGCCACGGCGACTGCAGCAGCAGCCGCAGCGCCGAGCCGCTGAAGCGGGCGTGCTGCCACACGCGCCCCTCGGGCAATCTTCGCCATATCAGCGGCGCGGCCACCAGCCCGATTCCTCCGGCGAGAAACAGCCAGCGCCAGTGGGGCGCCACCACTGGGTACGCGAGCACGGTGATACCTGTTCCGGCCCCGCTGAGCACCGCCAGCACGCTCACGGCCTGGCCGCGGCGGCCCGGCGGCGCCTCCTCGACAATCAGCGCGGTGGCGACCCCGCCGACCAGGACCTCGAAGCACACGGCGACCAGCCGCAGCAGCGCGAGGACTTCCAGCGAGGGTGCGAATGCACTTGCGAAATTGGCGATTGAAAACCCGCCGACCCCGACCGCGATCAGCCTGCGGCGACCAAAGCGGTCGGCGAGCGTGGCCAGCGGCAGCGCCCCCAACCCGCCGAGGGCGAGCACGGAGCCGAGGTTCGAGAGCGCGGGCACGCGGGCGTGAAAGTCCCCGGCGATGGCCGGCAGCGCCAGGACGAGGACCGACCCGTCGAAGGCCGTAAGCACCACCGCAAGGCCCGCCCACGTCAGCGTTCGGCGCTGTAAGACGTCGAGCTGGCGCACCTAGACGAACCCGAGCTTCTTCAGGAGGTACGGGCCCGGGCCGAGGAAGCCGCACGTGGCGGCGATGTGGACGAGCGACACCCCGAGCAGAGAGGGCGGGCCTGGAAGGAGCCAGAAAGCCAGGCCGACCGGAATGCCGAGAAGCGCGGTCGCCAGCGTTTCGGCCCAGGGCCAGCCGAGACGGTGATAAAGGACGTATGTGGCGGTGCCGGCGATGAAACCAAGCGGCGCGCCGAAAGCGATCGCGATCCCGCCCTGGATGAGCCCACGAAAGAGGGCCTCCTCGATTGGGCCGTTGACGGCATAGAAACCGGCCTGGAACCATGCGTCGCCTCCGCCGGCCGGAACGCTCAGCGCTCCTCGGCGCCGCGCCAGGCGCAGCTGAACCAGGGTGGCCGCCGCGAACAGCAGTGGTGCAGCGATCAGCGCGAAGACGAGCTGAGCGCCGACGCGGCCTGGCGACAGGCCGAGCCAGGGCGGGCGCCATCCGATCTCGACCACGGCGACGAGCAGCCCGAAAGGCAGCAGGCGGCGAAGGAGATCAGGCGCCATCCAGGCCCAGCTGTCGGGAATACGCGTGAGCACGGCTCGCGTTGGAACCTTTGAGACATCAGACGTCATGGAATTCGAGCTCTACTACGACTACGTGTGTCCGTACGTGTACCGGGCATCTCTGCTTCTCACCAACGTGGCCGGAGCGCGTACGCCGGATGTCCGATGGCGATACTTCTCGCTCACCCAGGTGAACTCGACCGAACCGGGTTGGACCGTCTGGGACGCGCCCGCCGGCGAGAAGGTGCGGGGAAGGCTCGCGTTCAAGGCGGCTGAGGCTGCACGCAGGCAAGAAAGGTTCGATGGCTACCACGCGGCTCTGCTGCATGCACGGCATCACAATCGGCTCGACATCGACGATCCTGAGGTGGTCGAGCAGGTCGCGGCTGAGTCCGGTCTCGATCTCGAGCGGTTTCGCCGCGATATCGGTGACCCGACCATCCTGCAGGCGCTCGCGCGCGACCACCGGCACGCCGTCGCCAAGCACGGCGTGTTCGGAACGCCGACGTTCGTGTTTCCCAATGGCGCATCAGCGTACATACGCCTGGGCGATGCGCCCGGCGGCGCCGAAGCGCTGCACGTGTACGACAGCCTGCTTGCCGTCGCGGCTGACGAGCCGCGGATTCTCGAGATCAAGCGCCCGACGAAACCGTCGCTCGACTGAGCGCTACGATTTACGGGGTTTTACCCGGGCCGGGTAGAACTCGCCTGCCGGAAGTTTCTGTTACGGATTAATGGGCTTTACGGGGGGGAATCGATGTTGAATCGATGGTTCGCGGCGCCCCGCTCTCAGTCGAGCAGCAATGGTGGCGAAGACGAAGACGCACCGATGAAAGAGGCGGACTTCATAGTGCTGCCGCCGGCGGCGAGCGATTCTTGGCGCACGTGGCTGATGACGGGTGTTCGCCGGGGACCATTCCATCGCCGCCGGATACGGGGCGCCCACCAGGGCCTCAAGAAGATGCTGATCGAAGGGACCAGCAGCCCGGGCGAAGGCCCTCAGCCCTGGAATGATTTCTCGAGCGCGATGGTCCGCCAGGCTGTCGATGAAGCCCTCAACGAGCTGCCATCGGACCAGAAGCAGGCCGTCAAGCTGGCGTACTTCGGCGGCCTCACCAACCGGGAGATCGCTCAGCGTCTTGGCGTCGGCGAGGGTAGTGTTCGCCGCCGTCTGCGCGAGGCGCTGGCTGCGGTCAGCACGCACGTCGAGCGAGGTAGCGTGGCTGCCCGTCGCGCGGTTTACGCGATTGCGGCGTGGCTCACCACCCGCGCCTTATTGGACGGAGCCCAGAGATCGGCGACGCCGGCGGCCGAGCATGGGATGCAGGCCGCAGCAGCGGTGACGGTCGCCATCGTGGCGGCCGCGGTGCTGGTCGCGAGCCCGGTTTCGCCGCTCCAGCACGACCAGGCGACTGGCGGCGGCGTCCAATCGGCTCAGCCGGCGCCCGCTGGGTCGAGCCCGGTCGATGCCGCGAAGCAGGCAGTCCCGGCGGTCCCAGCAGCGGGATCGCTGCCTGTCGTGTCGCCCGAGGTGCCAACCGTCGAACCCCCAGCGGCCAAAATCCCCGGTCTCCCGGTGCTCCTGCCCGTGCCCGTGGACCTGCCGGTCGCCGTCCCCACTCCGCCGACCAGCCTGCCCCCGCTGCCGAAGCCCTAGCTGTTGAGCGCGTAGATCGCGACTCCGTCGACCCTGGCCACCTGGTGGTATTTCGTGTCGACAAGGCTCTGGAGCACTGGAAAGTCACGCAGCGGATACATGGCGAAATCGCTCCAGCCCGCGGACGCCGTGTCGACGATCAGTGCGGGAGGATTGCGGGCCAGATCTGCCTGCAGCTCGGGCCAGATATCGGGCGTCGTGTCCCAGTTGAGCGGGGGCCGGCCCGAGCCTCGCGCAAACCCCCGCAGGAATCCTGGAAAACGGCTCGCCATCAACCGGTCGGACTCCACGTATAGGGCGGGCCAGTCTCCCCACACGAACACGCGGTCTTGCGATTGGGTGTGGCCGCGGATGTAAGCCGCGACCAGCTCATGCCTGGCGATCGGCGGGCTCCAGTCATAGGTCAGAGGGTCCGCGACCAAGTCGTACGTTCCCCAGGCAAGCGCCGGCACGGCGACTCCAACCAGCGTGATCGCAGCCACCTGCTTCCGAAGACGCGACCGCAGCGAGGTGTCGATGGCGAACGCCGACAGCAGGGCCAGGGGACCCATGACCTGGATGAAGTAGTGCCATGAGAGGTGAACGCCGGCGAGCGAGCCTGCCAGCGACACGGCGAACCAGGCGACGATCAGCCTCTGCGCGCGATCCAGGCGCCGCCAGCGTATGGACCATGCGATCGCGGCCACCCACAGCACCGCCATGTCGAGCACGAATGGGATAACGCTGTCCTTCGTGCGGATCAATACGAGGTCGGGGGTCCAGTTGGTGCTCGCGTACTGGCCGAGGATCCCGACCGTCCAATGCCAGAAACCCGACAGCGAACCCGTCAGCGCGAGCAATACGCCGCCGGCGAGCAGGCCCGCCGCCAGGCCGGCGGCGAACAGCGCCGATGCCCGC
>MNES01000028.1 GCA_001917815.1 Chloroflexi bacterium 13_1_40CM_65_17
CGAGGTGAAAGGCTCGAAGCTGCACGTCGGCGCGCTCGCACGTCACGTCGAAATTCACAACTCAGAGATCGTCAAGGACAAGCTGCCCATCCTTGCGGAGGTGGCGGCAGAGATCGGCGACAACCAGGTGCGCAACATGGGCACGATGGGCGGCGTGGTCGCCCATGCCGACGCGGCGGGTGACTACCCGACGATCGCCCTCATGCTCGACGCCGAGATCGTCACCAACAAGCGGTCGATAGCGGCCAAGGATTTCTTCAAAGACCTATTCACGACGCCGCTGGCATCGAACGAGATCGTCACCGAGGTCGTGTTCCCGGTCGCGAACGGGCCCCACAAGTACATCAAGTTCCGCCGCCGGCTCTTCGACTGGGCCATCGTCGGCGCGGCAGCGCAGAAGATGAATGGCGACTGGCGGATCGGGTTGACGAACGTGGGCCCGACGCCCGTGCGCGCAACGGCCGTCGAGGATGCTCTGCGCAAGGGCGCCAAGCCCGAGGAGGCGGCGCAGCATGCTTCCGACGGGCTGAACCCGTCGGGCGACCTGCGGGCGAGCCCCGAGTACAAGAAGCACCTTGCGCGGGTCCTCACCAGGAGGGCGATAGAACAAGCGACGTAGCCGCCCGGTACTGTTTGTCGGGATGACGGCTCCGGCGAGCATCGACGACGTGGAGCGGCGCCTAAGGGAGCGTCGCTATATCGGCGACCGCGGTCTTGCCACGTCCATCTTCCTGGCGTTGAAGCTCGAAAAGCCGCTCTTCATCGAGGGCGAGGCGGGCGTCGGCAAGACCGAGGCCGCGAAGGTCATGGCGGAGGTGCTGGGGGCGAGGCTCATCCGCCTGCAGTGCTACGAAGGCATCGACCTGGCCCACGCCGTGTACGAATGGAACTATCCGCGGCAGCTTTTGCACATCCGGCTGCTCGGCGAGGGAGAGGACCGCCGGACCGCCGAGCGGGAGATCTTCAGCCCCGAGTTTCTGCTGCGCAGGCCGCTCCTGGACGCGATCGACAACGACGACGCCACGCCCCCGGTGCTCCTCATCGACGAGATCGACCGTTCGGACGAGGAGTTCGAGGCCTTCCTCCTGGAGCTGCTGTCCGACTTCCAGGTTTCCATTCCCGAGATCGGGACGATCAAGGCCAAGAACCCGCCGTTCGTAGTCATCACCTCGAATCGCACGCGTGAGGTGCACGACGCGCTCAAGCGCCGCTGCCTCTATCACTGGATCGATTACCCCAACCTCGAGAAGGAGGTCGAGATCGTGCGCGCTCGCGCGCCCGAGGCCGCGGATGGCCTGGCCCGCGAGGTGGCCGCACTCGTCCAGGGCCTCAGGGGCATGGAGCTTTACAAGGTGCCGGGGGTGGCCGAGACGCTGGACTGGGCCCGATCGCTCGCGGCGCTCGGCGCCACCCGCATCGACGCCCAGCTGGTGGACGCGACGCTCGGCTCGGCGCTCAAGTACCAGGAGGACCTGGAGCGCATTCGTGATCAGGTGCCCGCGCTGGTCGAGAAGGCACGGGGTGCCTGAAGGCCCGGACCTCCTGTCTCGTCTCGGCGCCTTCGCGCGGCTCCTTCACGATGCCGGCCTCGAAGCAGGGCCGCGCCGCCTGACCGACGCCACCCGAGCGCTGACGTTCGTCGACCTCAAGAAAGAGCCCGATTTCCGAAATGCTCTCCGCGCCGTCTTCGTGAGCCGGAAGGAAGACCTCCCGACCTTCGAGGCGGCCTTCGACATCTTCTGGGCGCCCCCCGATCCGCGTGCCGCTGCGGGAGTGATCCCGGGTCGCCCGCGTTCATTACCGCTGTCGCCGGAGCGCGCCAAAGCGTGGGCGAACGCCCTCGGTCTCAACAGCTCGCAGATGGATCGGGACCAGGATCCGCGAACCGTGCCGGCCACCTCCAGCGGCTACAGCGCCGAGGAGCTGCTGCGCCAGAAAGATTTCGACTCGATGACCTGGCAAGAGACCGAGCAGGTCCGGCGTTTGCTCGAAGCGGCGCCGTGGCGGGTGGCTGAACGCAGGACGCGCCGGCTTCGTTCGGCGCGCTCGGGTCACATCGATCTCAGGCGCAGCGCGCGCCACGCAATCCGATCCAGCGGCGAGCTGGTGCAGCTGTTTCGCCGCAAGCCGCGAATGCGGCGGCGCCCCATCGTCCTGGTGTGCGACGTCAGCGGTTCGATGGAGCGCTATTCGCGGCTGCTGATGATCTTCGCCCACGCGATCGCGCGCCGGGAGGACCTGGAGGCATTCGTGTTCTCCACTCGGCTCACGCGCATCACGCGTCTGCTCCGCCAACGCGACATCGATCGCGCTCTTACCTCGGTCAGCAAGGGCGTTCGCGACTTCAGCGGAGGCACTCGCATCGGCGACGCGCTCGCCGACTTCAACCGGCGCTGGGCGCGGCGCGTCCTGGGCCACGGCGCGGTGGTGATCATCGTCAGCGACGGCTGGGACCGTGGCGATCCTGATCAGCTCACCGCGGAGCTCATCCACTTGCGGCGCTCGGCGCACAGGCTCATCTGGCTCAATCCGCTGCTCGGTTCTGAGGGCTACCAGCCGCTCACGCGGGGCATGGCCGCGGCTCTTCCGTACTGTGACGATTTCCTGGCCGCACACAACGTGCAGGCGCTGGACGACCTGGGGCGCATGCTCGCGAAACTCGACAGCCGGCCTGTGCGGAGATAGGGCATGCGAGAGGTGCTGAGCGAGCTGAAAGTGTGGACTGCCGACCGAGAACAGATCGCGCTCGCTACCGTTGTCGAGACCTGGGGCTCGAGCCCGCGCCCCCTGGGCTCGAAGATGGTGGTCACGCGGTCGGGCAAGATGGCGGGATCGGTTTCCAACGGCTGCATCGAGGGGGCGGTCTTCGAGGAGGCGCAGAAGGTGTTGAAGGCCGGGGCGCCGAACCTTGCAGCCTTCGGGGTCACCGACGACGTCGCGTTCTCCGTGGGGCTGGCTTGCGGCGGCCACATCGAAGTGTTCGTCCAGCCTTTCGGCGCGGTTCATCAGCAGCTTATGGAGCTGCTGGACGAGAACCGCCCGGCGACGCTGCGCACCAACCTGGTCACCGGCGAGACCACCGCCACCGCGGGGACGCCGTCGGGGTCGGAGCTCGCCCGTCGAGAAGGCGATTGGTTCATCGAACCGTTTCGCCGGCCGGCGCATTTGGTGATCGTCGGTGCGATCCACATCGCGATCCCGCTGCACAGGCTCGCCAAGCTGATGGGCTACCGGGTGACCGTGATCGATGCGCGGGCCAAGTTCGCTACCAGGGAACGCTTTCCCGATGCGGACGAGCTGATCGTTGCGTGGCCTGATGAGGCCGCATCAAAGCTGAAGCTCGACAACTCGACGTACGTCGTGATCCTCACGCACGATCCGAAGTTCGACCTGCCGGCGCTGCGGTCCGTGCTCGGGGAGGACGTGGGCTACATCGGCGCGATCGGCAGCCGCAAGACCAACGAGAACCGGTTCGTGGCGCTGCGCGAGGAAGGCTTCACGGAGGAACAGCTTTCGCGCGTCCACGGCCCGATCGGCCTCGACCTCGGCGGGCGTGGAGCAGAGGAGACCGCCCTGGGAATCCTGGCGGAGATCACCGCGGTCCGGTTTGGGGGCTCTGGATCATCAATGCGTGGGGTTCGCAGGCCCTCAGTCCCTTAGACCCCGGACTTCGCGCGTTCCCGGAATCGCCTTGCTTTCTGGCGGTTGCCGCAGGAGGCCATGGTGCACCACCGGCTCGAATGGTTGCGAGACAAGTCGTAGAACGCCCACCGGCACGTCTGCGAGTCGCACAGCTTTAGCCGGCCCCAGTCCTCCTCGGCCATAGCCGCGAACACCGCGGCAACCACGCGCCCCATGGCGCCGGCGACCCCGCCGGCTTCGGGTTCCAGGCGCGCCTTGCCGTCTGCGCCGAAGCGCGCCCGCAGCCGGCTGGCGGTGGCAGCCTCATTCAGGATGGCGATGTCCAGCGGGTAGACCTTGCCGCCCGAGTGGGCTCCGATCAGGCCGCGGATTGCTTCGCGTACGGCGATCGCATGCTTCAAGTCGCCTTCGGTGACCGTCTGCCCTGGTTCGAGCAACCCACGTGCAAGCAGCCAGGCGCCAAGCGTGTTTGGATCTGAAAGCTCTTCGGGACCATCCTGCAGGTCGACCGAGTTCACATAGGCCTGCACCAAGCCCAGAACGCCGGTTGCGCTGTCTCGATCGGCCATCTCGAGCTGAATTATATCCCTAACCCACGATAGCCTAACATCGGTTATAATAACTGGCATAACGCTAAAGGTGGTTACAGGAGGACAAGAGATGTACCCGTACACGAACGAAGACGCGGCTTGGCAGCGCCTGCAGGACATACAGCGCGAGATGGAAAACAGCCGGTTGATGGCGGCTTCCCAGCCGCGGGTCGCGCTCGAGACTCTCGGACGCCTGGCGGGTCGGGTCTGGCTGCTGGCGGGGCTCGCGTCCCGGCGGCCACCGCGGAAGCGACCGCACTCGATCCGGCACGACGCCGCCTAGCCGGCAGCCAGCTTGCGGAGCACGGCAACCTGCTCGGCATCCGGCCCGTTGCCGGCTCCCGGGACCTCGAGGATGAAGGGCAGCTTGGCGAGGCGCGGCTCGTGAAGCAGCGCGCGAAAGCCTTCCTTGCCGATCTGACCATCACCGATGTTGGCGTGACGGTCCCGGTTGGAACCGAGGCCGGTGACCGAGTCGTTGCAGTGGATGACCTCGACGTGCTTCAACCCGATCACGCGGTCGAGCTCGTCGATGGTCTGGGCCACGTCAGCGGGCGTCCGCTCGTCGTACCCGGACGCGAATGCATGACAGGTGTCGAAACAAACACCGACGCGCGGATCACGAAGACCGTCGAGCATGGTCGCGATCTCCTCGAAGCGCGCGCCGACGCTGCCGCCGAGCCCCGCGTTGTTCTCGATCAGCAGGCGTGCTGTCTTGGGATCGGCGCGCTCCAGGACCTTACTGATGTGCTCGAGGATCGAGGGCAAGCGAGTTTCGAAGCCCGTGCCCTTATGCGACCCGGTGTGGAAGATCACGCCGTTGACGCCGAGCTCATCGGCTGACCTGAGGTACCCCGTCAGCGTGCTTTCCGAGCGCTGCCGCAGCGTCGGATCGTCACCGGCCAGGTTGATCAGGTAGACCGCATGGAAGTAGAAGGGAGGCCGGCCATGCTTGGCAGCCGCCTCCTTGAAAGTCGAGATCCGCACCTCGTCGAGCTTCGGGGAGCCCCAGAAGCCGGGCGGAGTGGGGTGGACTTGAATCGCGTCGGCGCCCATCGCCTTGGCACGTTCGAATGACAGGTGCAGCCCGCCCGACGAGTCGACGTGGGCGCCGATGATGGGCACCCGATGAGATTAAGGGGTCCCAGCCGTGGGGTCGGATTCCGGTCCGGTCTGCCATATTGGGAGCGTGGCCGTTTTTGTGATGAGTGACCTGGAGCTGCCGATCCGGGGCCGCACGTATCGCGAACCGGAAGGACCGCACAGCATGGTCGTGCGGGGGCGGGATATCGAGGCCGGCCTGCAGCACGTCGCGGCCCGTAAAGACTGCAGGGCCGTGGCGGTGATCGGCCTGCCCAAGGAGGATCGCGACCTGAGCGTTCTCGCCGGGCGTCGCCTGTTCCTGGTCGACTCCGACGGCGCGCGCCTGCACGATTTCGCGGAGAAGGCGCTGCGCGCCGAAGCCGAGGTCGAATGGATCCGCTCGGCCTCGCCACCATTCGATCGCCTGGCGGACGCCCTGCTGCCCGTCGGCGCGGTGATCCTTGCCGCCGGCTCCAGTTCGCGCATGCACGGCTCGCAGAAGCTGCTCCTCGAGTTCGACGGCCGGCCCATGATCAAATCGGTGATCGAGGCGGCGTCGGATGGCGGCTGCCATCAAATCCTGGTCGTCTATTCGTCCGACGAGGTCAGGCGAGCGGTCAGCGGCGACGCCGAGCTCGTCTACAACCCTCGCGCTGAAACAGGCATGGCGTCCTCGCTTCAGGCCGGCCTGCGGGCGATGCGCACTGACATGGAGGCCGCGCTGGTGATGCTGGGCGATCAGCCGATGGTCGGTTCGCGCACCGTCGCCGTGCTGCTGCGGGCGTGGCGACGCGAGGGCTCGCGGCCCGCGGTCGCCGTGGCCGGCGGAGGTGGAGGCAGATGGACGCCGCCGGTGGTGCTCGCGCGTGAGCTGTGGGACGAGCTCTTCACGCTCGAAGGCGATGCCGGTGCGCGCCAGGTGCTCGATAAGAGGCCGGAGCTGGTCGACATCGTGCCGGCGCCCGATAGCGATCGCCTAGATGACGTCGACACGCCAGAGGACTACGCCAAGATCGTCAGGCTCTTCCCGCGACCGAAACCAACCCAGAAGGCCTAGTCGTGGAGCTCGACGCGCGGCTGTTCGCCTGGGTGGCGCTGTCGGCGTTGATCATCGCGACACCGGGACCAGACACCGCGCTGATCATCCGCAACGCGCTCGCAGGAGGACCTCGTGCGTCGACGATGTCCGCGCTGGGGGTAGCGGTCGGCATCCTCGCCTGGGCCTCCGCCGCAACGTTGGGAGTCGGAGTCCTCCTCGAACGTTCTTCGACCGCGTTCACCATCCTCAAGCTGGCGGGCGCGGCCTACCTCTGCTATCTCGGCGCGCGAAGTCTGCTCGGCTCCCCACCACGTGGGGAGCTCCGGCCTACGACTGGGGTCCCCGCGCCATCGGCGCGGGAGGGCGCCGGTGAGGGGAGGTCCAACCGGCTCGGCGACCGAAGCGCTTGGAGCCAGGGCCTTTTCAGCAACCTGCTGAACCCCAAGACGGGGGCGTTCTTCGTCACGGTGATGCCCCAGTTCACCATCGCCGGCGACCCCGCAATCCGCCTCGTATTGATGATCGCCGTCTTCGAGGTCATGCTCCTGGCCTGGCTCATCCCGTACGGGCATGTTGTGAGCAGGCTCGGGCGGAGCGGCTTGGGTGCGCGCGTCCGGCGCTTCATGACCAGGCTCACCGGGGTCGTCCTGATCGGGCTGGGCGCAAGGCTGGCTTTCGAGCGCCGCTGAATCCGCTCGGCGTACGATTCCCAATAGTGCTAGTGATTGCTCTAGGAGTGGAGACTTGAAGGGTCGCCGCAGCCGGGCGAAGGGCACATGGCAGCGCTCAGGCGATTACGAAGACATCGTCTATGAGACGTGGGACGGCATCGCCAAGATCACGATCAACCGCCCCGAGGTTCGCAACGCGTTCCGGCCCACCACCGTCTTCGAGATGTCGAAAGCCTTCGAGGCGGCGCGAGACGATCTGAAGGTCGGCGTCGTCATCTTGACCGGAGCCGGCACCGAGGCGTTCTGCTCCGGCGGCGATCAGCGGATCCGAGGCGATGACGGCTACATCGATCCCAAGGGCACGGGCCGGCTCAACGTGCTCGACCTTCAGGTCCAGATCAGGCGCTTGCCAAAACCGGTTATCGCGATGGTCGCCGGCTACGCGATCGGTGGAGGTCATGTGCTCCATGTCGTTTGCGACCTGACGATCGCCGCCGATAACGCTCGTTTCGGCCAGACCGGCCCAAGGGTGGGCAGCTTCGATGGCGGCTACGGCGCAGGACTTCTCGCCCGCATCGTCGGCCAGAAAAAGGCGCGCGAGATCTGGTTCCTGTGCGAGCAGTACGACGCCCAGCAGGCTCTGGACATGGGCCTCGTAAACAAGGTCGTGCCCCTCGCGTCGCTCGAAGAGGAGACGGTTGCCTGGTGCCGGCGGATCCTCGAGCTCAGCCCGCTCGCGCTGCGCATGCTCAAGGCCGGCCTCAATGCGGCCGATGACGGCCTCGCAGGCATCCAGCAGCTCGCGGGCGACGCGACGCTTCTCTACTACATGAGCGAAGAGGCGCAGGAGGGCCGCGACGCGTACGTGCAGAAACGGAAACCAAACTTCGCCAAGTTCCCGAAACGACCCTGAGATGGTTGCAGCTCCGGTCCTGACGCCAAGGCGGGTATGGTGGTCCGCGGTTCGCCCGGCGACGCTCGCCGCATCGGTGGCGCCCGTGCTCGCCGGCACCGCCGTCGCGATTCATGACGGCGGCATCCGCCCTGCCGCGGGCTTCGGCGCGCTGGTCGTCGCCCTCGCGCTGCAGGTCGGTGTCAACTTCGCCAACGACTACTCCGACTTTGTGCGCGGTGCCGACTCGCCGAAGCGAGTGGGCCCGGTGCGGGCGGCGGCCTCCGGCGTCGTGTCGCCGGCGAACGTCAGGTGGGCCGCGATCGCGGCCTTCGGAGTCGCGGCTGCCGCCGGTCTGGTGCTCAGCCTGACGACCGATTGGCGATTGCTTGCAGTCGGAGGCGCTTGTCTGCTCGCGGCCTGGCTGTACACCGGCGGGCCGCGTCCTTACGGATACCTCGGACTGGGCGAGCTCTTCGTCTTCCTCTTCTTCGGCCTGGTCGCGACCTGCGGAACGGTGTACGTCGAATCCCTCCGGATCACACCACTGGCAATTCTCGCGGGCTGTGGCATCGGGTTCCTGGCCACCGCGATCCTGGTGCTCAACAACCTCCGTGACATCGAAACGGACGCCGCGGCCGGCAAGCGAACGCTGGCGACGCGGATCGGCCGCGAGCGGACGTTGATCCTCCTACTGATCCTGGTCTGCGGCGCGTTTGCCGTGCCCATCGTGATATTCGTGCTGCGATTGGCGAGCGTGACCGTGATGCTCGTGCATTTCGGAATCCCGATTGCCGCGGTCCCGGTTCGTACGGCGTTTGCAACCAGCAGTGGACCGGAGCTCGTCGGTGCTCTCAAGCGCATGGCGGCCGCGGAGGCCGCCTATGCGCTGCTGCTCACGGTGGGCTTGCTCGCATGACCACCGCTTACATCACCCTCGTCCATCCACCGGACGTCGCGCGTGAGGTGGAGCGCCAGCTTGCCCTGGGATGCCGCGCGTTTTTGCTGCAACCGGTCGCCGGCGGCGGGATGCTCGACATGGAAAGGCTTGGCGCGGCCCGCTACGCGGCGGGGCTTCACGCAATGGTCGAGCTCGAGCTCCTGCCAGAAGTCTCTGACGTTTCCGCCGCCGCGAGGTGAGCCGCGAGCACGCGCGCAAATGCCTCGGGCCGCTCCTGGTGCACGGCGTGGCCCGTCCGAAGCACGACTTCGACCCGGCTATTGGGCACGATGCCCGCCAGCCTGCTGGCGGAGGCGACGTATCCATGATCGAGCTGGCCTGCGACGAAGGTGCACGGGACGGCCACGCGCCCAAGTTCGTCCCACAGCGGTTCCATCCGGCCTGCCCCCATTCCGCGAAGCGAAGCCGCCAGCCCCGCTGTGGTGTTTCGCATCCGCTCCGCGCGCAGCTGGGCGACGAACGCCGGACCGCGTCGCTCCAGGCCGGCGAAGAGGGGCAGCGCGCTCCAGTAGTTGACGAACGCTTCGAGGCCATCCTGCTCGATCCTCTGCGCGAGCGCGTCATCACCTCCACGCCGCCTCTCGCGCGCCGCCTCTTCGAGGCCGGCATGCGCGCCGATGGTGAGCATAGAGAGGAGGCGTTCAGGTCGTCTCGCGGCCACGTGCAACGCGAGACGGCCGCCCATCGAATAGCCGACAAGGTGCGTGCGCAGCCTCCGATCGATGCCGAGGTGATCCCACAACAGCTCCAGGTCGGCCGTGCAGGCGTCCATGGTGCACGGAGCGCCGGGCGCGAGCCGCGTCTCGCCGTGACCGCGAAGGTCGGGCACTACCCAGCGCCAGCCCGCCGGCATGGTATCGATGACCTCCTGCCAGCTCCGACCGCTCTGCGTGAAGCCGTGCAGAAGGGTGACAGGCGGGCCCTCGCCTGCCACGAAATAGTTGAGACGCACGTCGGCGCCCTCCAGAATCGGCATGGGCAAATGCTATGGATGTAGCTCAGTCGTTCGCCGCCACCTTCGTCGACGAGCTTGCCGCCCAGGGCGTCGAGTACGCGTGCGTGTCGCCTGGATCGCGCTCCGCGCCTGTCGCGATGGCGCTCCAGCGTCACCCGCGGATCAAAGTCATCGTCCACGTCGACGAGCGATCAGGCTCGTTTTTCGGCGTCGGATTGGGGAAAGCCACCGGCAAGCCGGCAGTGCTGCTGTGCACGTCCGGCACGGCGGCTGCCGAGTTTCATCCCGCGGTGGTCGAGGCGTCCTACTCGCGAACACCGCTGATCGTCCTCACGGCTGACCGGCCGCCCGAGCTGCGAGACGTCGGCGCCAACCAGGCGATCGACCAGCAGCATCTGTATGGCACCGCGGTGCGGTGGTTCTTCGACCCAGGCCCGCCGGTCGACATCCCTGGCGCGGCACGGATGTGGCGGCGGCTGGCGGCGAGGGCGGTGGCCGAGGCCGACAGCGGTCCCGTCCACATCAATCTTCCTTTTCGCGAGCCGTTGGTGCCCCCGCCCGGCCAGGTGCCGTCGGCCCACGGCGACGCGGGGCAGACGGTCACGAGCGGCCGCATCCTGCCCACGCCGGCTCAGCTCGCCACGCTCGCATCGGCGCTTCAGCGTGCGCGGCGGCCGCTGGTCGTGGCGGGCGAGATGAGAGATGGTGAACGTCTCGGACCGGCGCTGACGCGGCTTGGACTGCCGGTCCTCGCCGAGCCCGGCTCACAGCTACGCCGCACCGAGAACAGCGGCGCCGTCGAGGCGTACGAGGCCCTGCTTCGCGCGGGCTGGTCATTGGAGCACGGCCCGGACCTCGTGATTCGGGTCGGCGCCACGCCGACCTCGCGCGCGATGAACTCATGGCTGGCGGCCGCATCGCCGCCGACTTTCCTCATCGATCCCGACCATTCCTGGCGCGACCAGGACCAAGTGGCCCGTCACATCGTCGCGTGCGATCCGCAGGCACTGCTGGAGGCGCTGCCGCCTATGAATCGCACCGAATGGCGCGACGAATGGCTGGCGGCCGGAAAAAAAGCAGGGGCGGCAATCTCGGCGACGCTCATTTCGACCCCGCTTCATGAAGGGCATGTCGTGCGGGCGCTCGCCTCGCGCCTGCCGGATGCGTCTCAGGTGTTTATCGGCTCGAGCATGCCGATCCGCGCCGCGGACAGCTTCTGGCCGCTGGCCAAGGCGCAGCAGCGCTTCTACGGCAATCGCGGTGCGAGCGGCATCGACGGGCTCGTGTCGACTGGGCTTGGTGTCGCCACCGGCCGCAGTGAGGTCCCGACCGTCCTCTTGCTGGGCGATCTGTCCCTGTATCACGACATGAACGGGCTCTGGACGATTGGGCGACATGGCGTCAAGGCGACGTTGGTCGTGTGCGACAACAACGGCGGCGGGGTGTTCAACTTCCTGCCGCAGGCTCAGCACCAGGACGTCTTCGAAGAGATTTTCGCGACCCCGCTCGGGCTTGACTTCGCGCAGGTCGCGCGACTCTACGGGTTGGTTTACAGCCCGGTCCACGACCGATCGGGCCTCGAGCCGGCGATCAGCGACGCCATCGACAAGGCGACTCCGACCATGGTGGTCGTGCGGTTCAAACGCGATGACAGCGTGAGCGGGCACCGCCTGTGCTGGGAGGCTGCGGCGGCGGCGCTCCGGTCCTAACTTCGGAGGAAGGCGAGCACCAGGCGGTTGAACTCTTCCGGGTGTTCGAGGTTCGGCAGGTGCGCCGCGTCGTGGATGGCTGCCTTGCGGGCGCTGCGGATCGATGATGCGAGCAGGTCGGCCGTCTCGCGAATCGGCTCGAGGTCGGCGTCTCCAAAGATCACCAGCGTCGGAGCCGTGATCTCGTCGAGACGCTTCGCTGCTGGGGGCTCGAGATTCTGGATCGGGGATTTTGCCCAATCGGCATTCAAGTTCCTGCCATTCATGTCGAGGAACAGCTCTCGCAACGGCTGCGCGACATATCCGCGAGGTCGATGCGGGCCGTCGAGCCAGAGATACATCTCCAATTCGTTCACCGCGTTCATGTCGCCCCGCTCGTCGGCGGCCATCACCTCGGCATAGAGTCCGTCGTGACGCGGGTCCTGTTGGGCGCCGCTCACCCCGGCACCGACCAGGACGAGCTTCGACACACGCTCCGGGTGGTCGATCGCAAAGTCGATCGCGAGCGAGCCCCCCATCGAGCATCCGACGAGGTGCGCAGGTTTGAGTCGCAGCTGATCCATCAGACCGAGCAGGTCATCGCGCGGGGCCCATGAACCCGCCGGCAGCTCGGAATCCCCGAAACCTCGCATGTCGGGTCGTATGACATCGAAATGCTTCGCGAAGTCGTCCACCTGCGGCTGCCACATTCGCGAATCGGCCACGCCGGCGTGCAGCATCAGGATCGGAAAACCCGTGCCCTCACGTCGATAGTGGATAAGCGCGCCGTTGATCCCCATCTTCATGTGAGAGCGGTTAGCAGCACCTTGAACTTCAATTCCGTCTCATCGAGCTCGCGAGCGGCATCTGAATCTGGCATCACGCCAACACCCGCATAGAGTCGGGCCCCGTCTTCCCACAACAGGCCGCAGCGCAGAGCGACCGCAAACTCTCCGTCTCCTCGAGCATCGATCCAGCCCACCGCGCCCGCATACCAGCCGCGGTCCATCGCCTCGAGCTCGTCGATGATGGCGTCGGCTGCGGCGCGCGGCCACCCTCCGACGGCAGGTGTCGGGTGGAGCGCGGCAGCGAGCTCGAGCACGTCGGCGGCTGGCTCGCGGAGGTCGGCGGTGACTTCGGTCGCCAGGTGCTGGATGTTGGTGAATCGAACGACTTCGGGAGGCCGGGCGGAAACGGTGTCCGCGAAAGGCTTCAGCGCGTTGACGACCCACTCGGCCGCCAACCGATGCTCGGCACCGTCCTTGGTGCTCTCCTTGAGCTGGCGCGCGAGGCGATCGTCTTCCGCCTCGCTCGCCCCCCGAGCCACGGACCCGGCCATGGGCTGCGCATATGCTCGGGTCCCCGAACGCCGCACGAGAAGCTCTGGCGAAGCGCCGACGAAAGCCGTCCCGTCGGCGCCGGTGACGAGGTAGATGAAGCACGACGGGTACGCGGAGCGCAGCGAACGCGCCACCATCGCCGCCGCGACCACGCCGTCGCCGCGCGCCATCACCTCGCGGGCGAGCACCACCTTGTCCGCTTCGCCGGTGCGAAGGCGGGCGGCCGCGGATTCAACCGCGGCGGTCCACGCCACCGGGTTGCGGAGGGCGGAGACCTCGAGCCTGCGTGCCGCTGGCGCCTTCACCCGAGCCGGCTCCAGGTCCAGGAGCGCCGCCGCATCCGGGGTAGTCGCGGTGGCGAAGGTGCGGCCCCTGATCCTCATCACAGCAAGGACCGGCACGCGGAGCAGCAGCGCTGGGAATCCAGACCACGGCCCGCCGGGGTCGCGGTCGGGCCGGTATGCGAAGCCGCCCACGGCCATCGGGCCGGCAGCCGCCGCGCCCTCTCCGACCAGAGATGCGCTCAACCGGCGCCACATTCGTGCCGCTGCCAGCAGCCGGTCCTCGCCCGGCTCGAAGTCGACCACGGCGCCGTTCGCGTCCTCCAGCGCCACACCGTCCCCCGCGGCGACGATGTCGAACGCACGGCCCAATGCAGCCACGCTCACCGCGTCGGGCATCGGTCGCTCGATGAGGAGCACTTCGTGCCCGGCGTCGCGCGCAGCGCTCACGACGTCGACGAGGTCCGGTGTGCGCCCCAGCTCCCACGTGGTGACCGGCGTGGTTGCGATCATCGTTTTTCGATGTGCTCGCGCGCCGCGCGCAGCAGCGTGCGCTCGAAGTGGTGCCGTATGAGCGTGCCGCTGGCTTCGAGCAGCTCCGTGAAGAGGGAGAGGAGTCTCCGCTCGGCGGCCTCGGTCTCGCCGCCCTCTGCCTGGATGCGCTCTCGCACGTAATGGTCGAACAGGTCTACAGCCTGCCGCGCAATGCGGTCGATGTTGGCCGCGTGCTCCTTGCCGAGCTCCATGAGCGAGCCCAACGGGATGCCGGCCGCGAGCAATTTCATCCCGGCCGCAATCGCGTCGAGGTCGTTCGCGGGGTAGAGCGGCTCGTCTCCGCCCTCGATGGGCACCAGCAATCCAGCCTGCTCGAGGCTGGCGAGCAGGGGCTCGGCCACCCCGCTGCGCTCAGCCAGCTCGGCTAGGGTCAGCGTTTGCGGGGCCGAGGGTCTCGTGACCGCCGCCACGAGGCCTTCGTCGGACGGCTCCAGCTCCCCGGCGAGGAACCGCTGGATCACGGTCAAGGTGAAGCCCCTCTGCTGAAGCTCGCGGATGCGGCGAAGGCGTGCGACGTGAGCGTCGCCGTACCAGGTGACACGGCCTTCGCGGCGGGGCGCTTCGAGGAGACCTTTGCCCTGGTAGAAGCGGATCGTGTCGACGGCCACGCCGGCCGTGCGTGCCAATTGTTCGATCCGATACTCCATGAGTACTTACTCTAACAATGGCCGGGCGGCGGCGAAAAGCGGTTAGCCGGTCGTGTTCCAGTAATACATGCGGTCCAGCCAGCTCGGGTCGGCCCGATAGGCCCGAGCGAAGAATTCGACAGCGTCGACGTAGTCGTAGTCGAGGTTGTAGTGAAAGATCGCCTGGCGCATGTTGCCGGGCGCTCCCCAGTGAACAAGGTATCGGGCGGCGGCAAGGATCGAGTCATGGGGGTCCATGATGTTGCCGCCCTGGCCGTAGGCCGCCCAGGTCCCGGGTAGGAACTGCATCGGACCCATCGCGTTCGCCGATGACGGCCCGTTGACGCGGCCAAAGTTGCTCTCGATGTAGTTGATCGAAGCGAGATAGCTGACGTCGACGCCGTAGCGCTTCTGAGCTTCGGCGTAAAAGGCCCGCAGCGAGTCTACGGGCGCGGCATCGCCGTACGGATGCACGAAGTGCACGTTGACCAGGTAGTACTGGTCGATGCCCGCGAGCGCGTACAGCGAATGCAGGGCCGCCACCGCATTCTGAAATGGCCGCGCCACCGACGCCGGCAGCACAGGCATGACCGACGACTCAACGCCCGCGTAGCTGGCAACTTCGTACACGCGGAGCTCTTCCTGCCGCGCGGCGTCCCGGTATGCGTACGCCGCGGCCTCGATCGAGAGCTCCCAGCGGATGCGATCGAGCAGCGCCGTCGGCGGCGCTTGCGCCTTCAGAGCCTGGAGCTGCGCTTGCGCCTGCGCCATCGCGACCTCCGCGCTCATGATCCGTGCCGCTTCGTGGTGAGCGCTCGGCGGCACCAGAGGATCCTGCGCGTGGACCGCAAGCGCCGGCAGCGCTAGCAGCAGCGCGACGAGGGCCGCCGCAGGAATCCGGTTCAGGCCGACCCCGTCGCGGTGACGACCGAGGGACGCTGCTGGTCCGGAAGCACAGGCAGGTCTTCGGGATAGGGATCGCTCGCGGTCGGCTCGCGCATCCCAACCGAGTCCAGCAGACCGCTGATCTCGTCGCCCACCAGCTCACCCTGCGCGATCAATGCTTCCGCGGCCAGGTCGATGGCGTCCTTGTTCACGTACATCAGTCGCCAGTCGTCGATGTACGCCGCGCCCAGCAGCTGCGCAACCGTGCGTCGGGCCATCGGATTGTTGAGCACGGCACCCGACGGAGTCCCCTGCTCGTGAACGCCTTGCGTGACCTGCACCACGGAAATGAGCTGCTCCCCGATATTGATCGCCTTACGCGACATGTCCGGGTCGAGCTTGTCGGGCCCCATGCCGACGATGCCGACCATGCGGCTCGCGGTGCCGGTGGCCTGGATCAGGTCCATCGTCACGCCGGTCGTGTTCTCGCCGTAGAAGACGTGCTCGCACGCCAGAGATCCAAGTGACGCGCGAATATCAGCCGCGAGCTGCGAGCGGAACTCCAACCATTCCTCTTCCATCGGCAGTGACTTGTGATAGCCGCCAATCTCGCCGATCTGAGGATTGGCTCGCCGGCGAATCGACAGCCGGACGTGCGAGTGGTCCTTCTGAAAGAAATGCGATGCGACCGCATGCCCGAGCTCGTGGCGCGCGACAGCGATCTTGTCGCGCTCGGTGTACTCGACTGGGATCGCGAGACCCGCTTCCACGTTGCCCATCGCTTCCCGGATGTCTTTCCAGTACAGCGCGTCGCGGCCGTCTTCGAACGCGTACAGCAGCGCGAGGGAGAGAACCTGCTCGATGTCGGCCGGTGAGTAGCCATCCGTGATGCGTGCGAATTCTTCTCTCCGGCTCGGTGTGTCGAGCGCGGGGTCGTGCTGCTTCTTGTCGAAGTAGAGCGCCGCGATGTCCTTGCGGTCCTCGCGGTTCGGCAAGCGGAATACGATCTGGCGTCCGAATCGGCCTGGTCTGGTCAGGGCCTCGTCGAGGACGGACGGCCTGTTGGTCGCGCCGATGAACAGCATGTTGTAGTTCGGCGCTTTGAGCGCGGGAATTCGCAGCTGGAGGCGCGTGCCGTTGAAGGCGATCATGCGAGGTAGGAACAGGCCGTCGAGGGTGAGGTTGACGAGCCCGCGCAGCTGCCGAACCATCATGCCTGGGTTGTCGATGCCGTCCATCAGAACCAGCAGCATGTTCAGGCCGAGCTGGCCGCCACCGAACATCCCGCCCATGCCGCCCATCATCGGGCCGCCGCCACCCGTGCCCGAGCGCCTCTGGCCCAGGGCATCGATCTCGTCGATGAACACGATGCAACCGCCCCACACCTTCGCCTTCTTTCGCGCGGCGCGGACCATGAGATAGACGCTGAGGGCGTCGATGCCGAGGAACATGCCGGCGAAGGATCCGCCGGCGGCGATGTAGATGGGAACGTGGAGTGTCGAGGCGATGGCCTTCGCGAGCATCGTCTTGCCGGTTCCCGGAGGTCCGACCATGAGCACCCCGCGCTCGCGCTTGCCGCCGGCCTTCACATAGAGCCGTCCGTGCTCGATGAGCCTCAGGATCCTGCGCATCTCCTTGACGGCTCCTTTCTGGCCCCTGACGTCATCCATGTTCACGCCGAAGTTGGCGTCGTCCGGGTTGATCATGGTCTTGCCGATGCGCGTGTAGATGTAGAACGGCCCGAGGAAGAGGACGAAGTTCGCGGCCAGCAGGAACAGGACGTAGAGGAGGTTCGTGAGCCCGGCGATGATGGCTCCCGGCAGCGCGTCCAGCGCGTCCTGTGGGGCGAGGCCGAACAGGTAGTACGCGCCGGCGAAATACAGGATGGGTATGGCGGCGAGGAAGAGGGCTCGGCGCCAGAAGATGGCTCGGTTGGTCTCCACGGTCCGCGTGAGGGTGTCGCTCTCTGGAGACATGCGCTCGCGCAGGATCAGCCAGCGCCGCGCCATGCTCAGGATTCCTCGGCACAGCAGCATCACGAGCAGCGCGTAGCCGAGCGAGTAAGGGACTCCGAGCTGCAGGAAGATGTACGCGAACGCGAACGCCGAAGCGCCGACGAAGAAAGTGAAGATCCAGAAGATGATCACGGCGGCCTATCTCCCTATACGGGTTTGGGTTTCAATCCAGCTTAGTGCCTGCGTCGGGCCGGTGAGCGATCGCAAGAATGACGACGATCCCGATCCCTAGAGCTATCAGTAGGTCGCCTGGGCTGTAAGCGCCGGGCACGGGCCACGGGAATCCGATCCAGTCCCCAAGCCAGTCGAGCCTGGTGTCCGGCCCAATCAGCGTGTACTGAGCGACGTGGCCTCGATTGACGAGGCTCCCCGCAAGGCTGGGCGAGACAGGCATGCGCGCGCCGTTGGCCAGAACGACGATGAGGTTCGTGGCGGCGCCGAGGGTGACCACCCAGACGCCCGGTATGCGCCTGACGTGCCACGCGGTCCACGCGACCAGGCCGGCGAGCGCCGCCGCATAGAGGTACTGCACCCCATCGATTCGGTTCAGCGGTCTGAGGAGCACCGCTTCTCTTATCACGAGCACCGCGACAACGAACCACGGCCATCGGAACCTCAGGTTCGCGAGATCGCCGATCCTGCCACCGCTGGCGACGCCGATCACGAGCGCAATGAACAGGGGGACCAGGACCAGCACGTACGGAGCGCTATTCGGCGGCGAGCCGAGACGCAGTCCCGGCGAGCACCCTGACGCCGACCTCGAGTGCGCCTTCGTCGATGCGGAACCCCGGTGAGTGGTGAGCCGGCGGGGTTTCTCCCGGCGGCATCACGCCGAGCATGAAGTAGCAGCCTGGAATGCGGGTCAGGAACTCGGCGAAGTCATCGCTCACGGTCAGAGGACGGCCCAGCACGCTGGCCTTGTCGCCGACGACCGAGCGCGCTACATCCAGAACCGTCTGCGTAACGTTGGGTTCGTTCATCAGGGGGACCGTCCCGTGCACCAGCTCGAGGCTCGAGCGCACCTCGAACTCCGAGTCGACTTCGTGCAAAAGGTCGCGCAGCCGCTGCAGCGCCTCCTCGCGAAGCTCCGCCGTGAAAGTGCGCAGGCTGCCCTTGACCGAAACGCCGCGTGGGACGATGTTCCACGCTCCGTCGCTGTAGATGTTGCCGACGGTCGTGTGGCACTGCACGCCATCGTGCTCCAGTCCTTCCACCACGGTGTGGAGGCGCTCGATGAGGAAAGCCTGCGCCGAGAGCACGTTGCCGCGACGGCCCATCATGCCGCCATGGCCGCCGGGTCCCTGAAAGCCGATCTCGTACGCGTCCGAGCCTGCCCACATGAGGCCGGGCCGTGTGATCACGGTGCCAGACTCCGTGAAGCTCGTGACATGGAGCCCGATCACCGAGTCCGGGTGATGGTCGTCCAGCAAACCGCGCGCGATCATCGCCTTGGCGCCGCTGACGATTTCCTCCGCGGGTTGAAAGACGAACAGGTAGCGGCCGCCCACATCCCAGATCTGATCCACCAGCGTGCGCGCGACACCGACCATGATCCCCATGTGCGCGTCGTGGCCGCATGCGTGCATGCGGCCATCCTCGCCCGAGGCAAAGTCGACCCCGGATTCCTCGTGGATCGGCAGCGCGTCGATGTCCGCGCGGAGCATCACCGTCTTGCCGGGCTTGCCCGTATCGAGCAGTGCCACCACGCCCGTTTCCGTGGGGCAGCGCTGCAGCTCGAGGCCGAGCTCGCGCAGCCTTTCGCCGAGGTGAGTGCTCGTTTCGTGCTCGGCGAAGCTGACTTCGGGGTGCCGGTGAAAGTGGCGCCGCAGCTCGATGACCTCCTCGATGACACTGCGGCTGGGCAGCGGAGCGGTCGGCAGGTCGCCGCTCACTGAACCGAGACCAGGCCGTACCCGCGCGCGGTGGCTCGCACGAAGCTGGGACCCAATCCTGGTTCGAGCTCATCCAGGCGCCGCCTCAGAGTGAGCAGAGCGGAGTGCACCGTCGAGTGCGCGGCATCAGTCCGAAACAACCCCGCTTCGATCAGGTCGCGCGCCGTCGCCGGCTTGGAGCCCTGGGAGAGGTGCAGCACGAGCGCGGTCTGCTGCGGAGTGAGTCGGATCTCCCGCCCGCCGAGCTTGACCGTTCGCCGCGTGGGGTCGAACTCCAGACGCCCGAACTTGTAGCTTCCCGGGCGCCCGGTGCCGCGCTCGACCAGGCGGGCGGCGAGATCGGAGTAGATGTGGGCCATCGGGACGTTGCCCTTGACGAAGTACGAGCTGGCGCCGAGCTCGTACGCGCGGCGGATCGACGCCGAGTTCACCTGAGCCGCCGACAGCACGATCACCGGCAGGCCGGGGTGGTGTTCGCGGATCCAAGTCAACAGCTCGAAGCCCGAATCCTCGCCTTCGTCGAGCACGAGGTCGAGAAGCACGGCGGCCATGCGCTCCCGCGAGAGCAGCTCCATCGCCTCCGGCGCCGACGATGACGCCGCGGGCCGGTACCCCAGGTCGTGGAGGTCGATCCTCAGCTGCTGCTGCATCGCCATCTCGTCCTCGACGACCAGCACCGAAGATCCGAGGACTTCCGCGGGTCGGTAGACCTCGAGTCCAGGAGGCAGCGGAGGCAGCCGGACCTCACTTCGTTTGCGTTGGCGCAATAAGCTGGGATTTTCCAAGCCTTGCCCTACATTACTCTTTACGATTATTGGCGGACTGTGAACATTCAAATTCGACTGGTCCAGCGCATACTCTGGGCCGGTTTACGTCAAAGTTGGAAATTCCAAGGGGTGTATTGGGGATGACCTGGAAACTCAAGATCGGACGGGTAGCCTTCGGGCTTGCGATCGTGGCCGCGCTGGCGTTCGCGCTGGCGGCCAACTACTACGACAACTTCTTCGACTTCCTGTTCTAGGCAACTAGGAATCACCTGACCGGCGCTCGCGTGAGCGCCGGATCGCAGGCGGCAGGAGCGCGTACAGGTCGGCGCGGTCGACCGCCTTGCTCATGTATCCCACAACGTCAGGATCGTCAGTTCCCGACGGGAAGACAGGATATGCGGTATAGAAGATCACCGGCAGCTTCTGCCCACGCGCCCGCAGCTCGTTCAGGAGCCCCCAGCCGTCCATCGGTTCGGGGAGCATCAGGTCGATGATCGCGACCTCCGGCTGGTCCGACTGCGCCTTCTCCAGCGCCTGGTCGGCATCCTCGGCCATCGAAACCCGATACCCGAGCATGCGCAGGTCCGTTTCGAGGATCACCCGCCAAGCGCGTTCGTCATCGACCACCATGACGGTTGAGCCGCGCAGGTCTTCGGGAGTGGGAGCAATCGGCTTGGGCGGAGTGAACGGCAAAGGGTTTCTGGCGCAGTATATCGGTGGCAATGGCGAGTCCAGCCCGTAGCAAGCCTTTGGGCCGCCGGCCGTCCCGGAAACCCGAGGGCGCGGATCTCAACGGGGCCAGGCGCGGGAGACCGGCGCTCGTTCGGCACCCTCGCAGCGATGCTCCGGAGCCGACGCCAGGCGCTCTAGTACACGAGCTCGGAAGCTGCGTCACCGAAGCGGACATCGTCCAGGTCCTCTATCGCGGCCTCCACCCGGTGTTCGGGTACGACGTGGTCAACCTGCACGTTCTCGAGCGCGAGGGCTGGTACCACTCGCTTCCCATGGACTCAGGCGTGCTGCAGGACATGCGCCGCCGCCCGCTGAGCGGCTCGGTGTTCGCCAAGCAGTACGCGCATCCGCGCACGGTTGTCATGCCCCTCGACCCAAAACGTCAGAGCATCAGCAAGGGACCCGGGGCCGGCCGGACGCCCAAGCTCGTGATCTGGGTCCCGATCGAACACCAGGGCGAGGTGATCGGCAGCGTCATCTACCAGTCGTATCGGAACCGACCCGTGCCCCCGACCGAGACCGCCTTCCTCGACGAGGTCCACCGCCGTCTCGGGGTGCTGCTGGCCAACGCCTACCTCAACGAGCTGACTCGCAACCAGGCTCGCCGCCTGGACGCTCTGAACAGCATCGCGAGGGCCATGGCGTCGACGCTCGACGAGGCGAGCGTGCTGAGCGCTCTGCACACGACTCTGAGCCAGCTCTTGCCCGTAGACGTGCTGCACATGGCGGCGCTCGAGCCGGAGCAGCCGGAACGGGTTCGCCTCCTCAAGGTTCAGGCTGATTCCGCACCGACGTCGCGCTGGGTGGCGATGCGGTCCCCTCAGGCGGCCGCGGTTCGCCGGATCCTCCGCGATACGAAACCGGTGCTGACCCACGAGCCCAGCTCGGCCCTCTGGGTGCCGATCAAGGAAAGCGGCTCGGTCCGCGGTGGGCTGGGGATCCAGACCAAGAGGTCGTACGCATACGAGGCGTCGACGGCGGCGTTCCTCGAGCTGGTGGCGGACGAGGTCACGCTCGCCCTCCGCAACGCCCGCAGCTATGAGGCGATCGAGGGCCAGCGGCGCCGCCTGGAGGTGGTCAACTCCATCGGTCGCCGCCTCGCGTCAAGCCTCGACCGCTGGTCGATCATGCGCACCCTCCGCGAGGAGCTGTCCAACTTCCTCGATTTCGACGGCTTCATCCTCGCGACGATCACGCAGTCCAAGGAAGGCCCTGTCGCGGAGGGCTACCAGTACGTCGCCGGAGTCGAAGAGGTGGTACCGCCCGTGGCGCTGGCTGTGACCGGTCCCTCCCGCGAGGCATACGAGACCGGGCACCCGGTGCTGGTTCGAAGCTCGCCCTGGGCCCGCACGTTCCCCCGGAAAGGCCTGGAGAGGGAACGATGGAACGTGGCCCAGGGCGCGGCCGTCTTTCCTTCGGGCCCTCCAGGCGACCCGCGACTGATCTCGCGCTCCTTCGTGTGGGTGCCGGTGCTGAGCGGCGACCGCATCACGGCCATGCTTTCTCTCCAGTCGTACCAGGACGCGGCCTTCGACGATTGGCACGTGAGGCTGCTGCAGGACGTGGCCGCGCACGTGAGCCTGGCGCTCGCGAACGCCGATCACTTCGCGGAGGCGCAGGCCGAGCGGGCGCGGCTGGAGGCCCTCCACGTCCTGGAGATGGGTGTCGCCGGTGCGTCCGACGAAAGCCAGATCGCTGACGCGGTCTTTGGAGCGGTCAGCGACTACACGGACGCCACGCACGTCGTGCTCGCGTACCTCGACGCCGGCGGCAACGTCGTCGGCTTCGCCGGAGAGCGCGGTGGGTCGACCGACGTCCTCGGTCCGGTGCCCATCTCCGAGGCGCCATTCTTCCGGCGCTTGATGGAGGCCGGCGGGCAGGTCGTCGATTCGGTGGAACCCGTCGATGCCGACCTCGAGGGTCCGGTCGGCCACTATGTGTTCTCGCGCAAGCCGAGCCAGGTGGTGTGGGTACCGATCATGCAGGGGGAGCGCGTCGTCGCCGGGATCTCCGCGCTGCGCGACGATGGCAGCAAGTTCCTCCCGGCGCACTTGAAGCTGCTGGAAGCCGCGGCGCCTGTGGTCGGCATCGCACTCAGGACGATGCGCCTCCATCACGCCAACGAGCTCGCACTGGCGCAGTCGGTGCGCATCCAGGAGCTCGCGGCGCTTGCCGGCCACGAGCTCATGAGCGTCGTGTCGAACATCGCCGACCAGGCGCGAACCATGCTCGAGTCGGCGGGCGTCGCCTGCTGGGCATTCGACACCGAAGGCCGCATAAGCGCCACGCGAGCCAGCGGCGATCCCGCCGCAGAGGCTGTCCTTTCCTGGGCCGGGCTCAACTCGGAAGACAGCTGGCGCGAAGCGCCCACCGGGGTGCTTGCCGGCAGCGCGGACGGCCAGGCGTGGAGCCTCATCCCGCTCTGGTACGGCGATCGCCTGGTCGGTGCGATCGGCTCCGTGCATGCGGTGACGCATATGGCCGAGCCGCCACCGGCGCTCGACTTCGCTCGCCACGCCGCGGTGGCGATCGAGAACTCCCGGCTGGTGGCCGAGACTCGAGGCCGCATCCGCGCCCTCGAGGCGGTTGCCGCGTTCACCGAGCTCACGCCCACCGAGCCCGATCGCGCGCGCTCGGAGATGGGGAGACTGGTCGGCCGCGCGCTGGCGAGCAGCCACGGCGACCTGTGGTTACTCGAGGACGGCCACCTCGTCCGGAGGTCGCCCGACGGTGACATGACGCCGAGAGTGCCCGTTGACGAGCCCGCGCAACTCCTTCGCGCGTTGACCTCCGCGACGGGGAGCCGAAGGATGCGAGCCCTGCTCGACCTGCTGGGCGCCTCGCCGGACGCGTTCGGCCTTCCGATCCAGGTCGAGGGCCGTCTCGTCGGCCTGCTGGTGGCCAGGATGACAGCGGGCGCGTCCGAAACCAGGCGACTCGCGACCGTGCTCGCCGGCCAGGCTGCCGTGCTCATCGGCCAGCTGGAGCTGGTCGACGCGCTCGAGCGCGAGCGCCAGATGATGAACGCCATCCTCCGGCACTCGCCCGTGGGCGTGATGCTCGAGGACTCCGCGGGCCGCATCGTGTACGCGAACCCCGAGGTCGAGGCGATCTACCGGCTGAGGGCATCCGAGATGCCAGGACGAAAGCTGTCGGAGATCTACGCCGCGGCGCGGGCCGAGCGCAGCGACGAGGACCTGGCGGACGGCACTCTCGAGCTGCGCATGGGCGAACCGATTCGGATCGTGCACGTTCGCCGCGTCGTCATTCCCGGTCTCGAAGGAGAGCCCGCCGGCATCCTGACGCTGCACGAGGACGTAACGGCGCAGCGGCTGGCCCTCGAGGCAAAGGACCTCATGCTGCGCGCGATCGGGCACGAGGTCCGCAGCCCGGCCGCGGCCATGAAGAACACGCTCGCCGGCATCATGCAGTGGGATACCACCATCGACGCTACGGGGCGGCGCGAGCTGCTCCAGGAGGCGTACGAATCCTCTGACCGCCTGCTGAGCCTCGTCGAGAGCCAGCTGATCATCGCCAAGCTCGAGACGCGCCACTTCGAGCCGGCCCCTGAGCCGGTTGACGTTGCGGCGACGCTCGAGGGCGTGATGGGCGTCATCCGCCACCGGTATGCGGAACGAGCGGAGGCGGTCGAGATCAACCTCCGTGATGGCCTGCCTCCCGCACTCTGCGAGCCCGCTCACCTGGCTCAGGTTTTGACGAACCTCATCGGCAACGCGCTGGAGTACACCTCCGGAGCCGTTTCGGTGCAGGCGCGCGCCGCCTCGCGCGGGTGGCTCGAGGTGACCGTTGTCGACCATGGACAGGGCCTGCCGTCCGGAAGCCTCGAAGGCCTCTTCGAGAAGACAGGTCCCGCCGGGCGCAACCGGTCGCAGGGCGGACTCGGGCTGGGCCTTTACCTCTGCCGCCTGGTGGTCGAGCGCAGCTTCGGCGGCCGGATCTGGGTGGCGTCGAGTGATCGCGGCGGAACTACCTTCAAGTTCACGGTGCCGGCGATCACTGCCCCAGCGGGCAAGACTCGCGCCGGGGAATCCGTCACTACTGGTAGGTAGTGGTGAGTCGACGCAATGGCGCCGGGGCGCGGCGCCTGTCTTCGAGCGCGCCTCTGTGGGTTAGGGTCGGCGGAGGGATGGAATCCATCCCGGACCACGCGCGTCATGGACCGGCCGATCCCGAATTCCCGCCGCCGGGAGGACCCTGGGAGGCGGTGTCGCTCAACGGGCGACTGGTGGGCTGGGCGGAGCACGCGGGATTGGCGCAGGCACGGCGGTGCGCGGAGCTCGGACAGAGCCTGGCCGATGACGAGCAGGCGTACCTCCTCGGTCGTCTGGGACACAAATTGCGCTCAGCGGTCCTCGCGCTGCAAGAATCGGCCAGGCAGGCCGCGTTCGGGCGCCCCGAGCTGATGGAAGCCGTTTTCGAGCAGGCTCAAGAGGTCGGAAGGAGGGCGGCGGCGGTTGAAGCGGCGGCAATTCAGCCCAAGGATGCAGAACGTGGCGTCGCGCTGGGAGCGGTTTTGAACCTGGCTCTGCCCATCGCCGCCCGCTCGCTGCCGCAGGGCGCGGTCGTGCTGGGATCTGAGACCGCATTGGTTGATGCGTTCACTCGGGTCCAGGATTGGATGGGTGGGCCGGGGATGACCATCGCCGCTGAGCAGGTGGGCTCGTGGTGGAGGATATCCGTGGTGCCTGGCGGCGAGCGGAAGCCGATGCCGGTCCCTGAGATGGGCGAGCCTCTGGTACGCCTGATAGTCGACACGCACCTCGAAGGATGGCTCGACGTCGGCCGGCCTGAAGGCGCCGACATCTATCTGCGCGCACAACCCTCTCGTTGACGGAGGTTTCGCGCGTCGTTGCCCCGAATCCAGGTGCCTATACCGGGCCGGGCACCAACACCTGGATCGTCGACGCGGGACCGGTCAAGGTGGTCATCGATCCGGGTCCCGATGACGAGCACCATCTGGCAGCCCTGGACAGGCACCTGGGGGCTGCCACCGTCGGCGTCGTGCTGGTGACGCACTCACACCCCGACCATCTACCGCTGGCCGACCGGCTTGCGCAGCGACATCGCGCGACGGTGCGGCGCTACCCGGAGCTAGCTGATGGTGACGTGGTGCGTGTGGGCAACCTGAATGTCACTGCCCTGCACACGCCAGGGCACAGCGGCGATCACCTGAGCTTCTGGCTCGAGGACGACCGTGCTCTCTTCACCGGAGACCTCGTGCTCGGGCGCGGGAGCTCGATGGTCACTTACCCAGAGGGCGACGTCGCGGCCTACCTCCGCTCGCTCGAGCGCCTTGCAGCCCTGAATCCCAGGATGCTGTTTCCAGGGCACTGGGACCCGGTGACCGATGCGATGGCGAAGATCGAGGAGTACCGCACCCACAGGCTCGCTCGCGAGGGGCAGGTGCTTGCCGAGATCAAGCGGGGACGCGGCACCGCCGAGGAGCTGACCCGGCGCGTCTACGGGCCGGAGCTTGGCGGGGAGCTGATGGTCGCCGCGGAGATGACGCTGCGCGCGCATCTCAAGAAGCTGGTCGACGAGCGCCGGGTGCAGGTTCGCAACATCAAAGGCGAAGAGGTTTACGAACGCTCGGTATCGTAGCCGTGTGACCGAACGCCCACCGATCCTTTCGATCTCTGCCAGGGAGCTCGAAGCATGGCTCTCGTCGCGCGACGTGCCCACGTATCGGCGCAAGCAACTGTGGGGCTGGCTTGCGCGCGGCGCCGCGTCGTTTGACGACATGCGCGACATTCCCAAGCCGCTCCGCGCAGAGCTCGACCACGAGTTCCGCATCACCTCGCTGCGGCCCGTGGCTGTGTCTCAGGCGGACCGTGGCCTGACGACCAAGACCCTCTACGAGCTGGATGGAGGGCATTCGGTGGAAGCCGTCGTCATGCGTTACGCAGATCGCTCAACGCTTTGCATCTCCTCCCAGGCGGGCTGTCCCATCGGGTGTCCGTTCTGCGCCACGGGCAAGTTTCCGTTCGGCCGCAACCTCAAGTCGCACGAGATCGTCGAGCAGGCGCTCGATGCCGCGCGCATGCTGCCGGCCGAAGGCAGGCGCCTGTCGCATGTCGTGTTCATGGGCATGGGCGAGCCCATGGCGAACTACCAGGCTGTGGTCGAATCGGTACGGCGCATTTCCGATCCGGAGCTGCTGGCAATCAGCCCGCGGCGCGTCGTCATCTCGACCAGCGGCCTCATTCCACGCATCGATCAGCTCGGCCAGGAGAAGCTTGCGGTGACCCTCGCGATCTCCCTTCACGCGGCGCGCGATGACCTGCGCGATGTCCTGGTGCCGATCAATCGCAAATACCCGGTTGCCGACCTCGTAGCGTCCGCTCAGTCGTACGCCGACAGGACGAGCCGGCGCGTGAGCTACGAGTGGGTCCTCCTCGCCGGCGTCAACGACACCGAGCGAGATGCGGCAGAGCTCGGGAGACTGCTGCGCGGCAAGCTCGCGCACGTCAACCTGATTCCATTCAACCCAGTCGACGACACGCCCTATCGAGCGCCGGATCGGGGCGGCGTGCGCCGGTTCCGGCAGCTCGTGGAGGCTCAGGGTTTGAATGTGACGGTGCGCGATACCCGGGGTCGTGAGGCTGACGCCGCGTGCGGCCAGCTCCACGAGCGCGTCATGCGTGAACGTTCCGCGGTCACGGCGTCATAAGCAATCTTTACGCCGGCACGTCCGGTTTCAGCTACGCGAGCTGGAAGGGAAGGTTCTATCCGCCGGCGCTCTCCGGCTCGCGCATGCTCGGGTACTACTCCGATCGTTTGCACGGTGTCGAGCTGAATGGCAGCTTCTACCGGACTCCACCGGAGTCGACGTTGTCGAAATGGGCTGACGGCACGCCATCAGATTTCCGCTTCTGCATGAAGGCCAATCGAGGACTCACATACTCAGGTGAAGCCTTCGACCGCGTCGGCCTGGCACGGTTGGTCAGTGAGCGGCTTGGCTCGCTTGGTGATCGGCTGGGTCCGATCCTCCTGCAGTTTCCACCGGTGCGCCAGCGCAACGTGGCCCTGCTCGACGGGCTCTTATCGGCGCTGGCGCGACCGGCCGCGGCCGAGTTTCGGCATGAGTCCTGGTTCCACGACGACACTTACGCCGTGCTGCGGGCGCATCATGCGGCGCTTGTAGTCACCGACGAGGAGAAATGGCCGCGGGCGCCGTTTATCGCACTCGGCCCGATCGCGTACTTCCGGCTGCGCCGCGGCTACACCTCGAAATCGCTGGCGCCTTGGGTCGACACCGTGAGCGCCGCCCTCGACTCACACGAGCAGGTGCACGTTTACTTCAAGCACGACCCACAGGCTCCGCGTCTTGCGCTGCGCCTGCAGCGCGCGCTCGGCGGATGAGGAGCGGGACGGCGATGACCGCGATCACGAACATGAGCAACGACGCTAACTGAGCCTGGCGCAGGCCGAAGATGATCGCGGGGTCGGTTCGGAAGTAGCTCAGCCAGAACCGGCCGAGGCCGTACAGGCCGAGATAGATCAAGCCCGGACCGCCGTCCGGCAGCTTCGCCTTCATGCGCTTGTGAAATGGCAGCAGCACCGCCAGCAGGCCAAGAGTGAGGATCATCTCGTAGGCAACCTCCGGATGCACCACCTGGCCGGGCTGGCCCAACGTGCTCGGGTTGACGTACTCCACGCCCCACGGCAAGTTCGTGGGCGTTCCGTGGTGCTCGCCGTTGATGACGTCGCCGATGCGGCCGACCGCGAGCCCGATCATGGCCGCCGGGCCGCCCGCATCAATGACCTTCCAGAAGGAAAAATGCGCACGCCGCGCCCAGATGTACGCGCCGGCGATCGCTCCGAACAGACCGCCCCACTGGCTGATGCCTCCCTCGGTCAGGAAGAAGATGTGAAGCGGCTGTCCGGCGAAGAACTTGAAGTTCTCCCACACGTAGAGGGCGCGCGCGCCGACCAGGCCCAGCACGACCATCCACGTCACGCCGTCCGCGCCGTTTCTGACGTCGACCTTGTCCTTGCCTAGCACCCAAAGGCCAAGCCGAGCCGCGGCGAGGATGCCGAGCACCGAGAAGACGCCGTGCCATGTGATGAGCACCGGCCCGAGCCGAAACAGGTTGGGGTCGAGGTCGATGACGATGGCGAGGTACATCACGTTCCGAGCACTCTACGGATCCGCTCCATGGCGACTTCCTCAGGGAGCAGCGCGAGCGTGTAGTCGATCGGCGGCGAGATCTTCTTGCCGGTGACGGCAAGGCGCAGCGGCATGAAGGTCTTATTCGGGCCCTGGCCGGACGCCTCCACCACCTGCATCAGCCTTTCATGAATCGCGCTCGGCTCCCACGCCACGTCCTTCAAGGCTTCGGCCGCGGCGCTGATCCGCTCGATCGATTCCGAATCGAGCGTGGGCGGCGTAGGGTCGGTCCACAGATATTCGAGCAGCGCCGTCGCATCTGAGAACTTTGTCATGCGAGTCTTCAATGCCGGCACCGCGGCCGCAATCGTTGCTGCATCGAGCTTCGGAAGAAATGGCTGGAGGCGCCTGGCGAGCTCGGCGTCGTCCAGGGAACGGATCCACTCGCCGTTTATCCAGTTCAGCTTCTCCCAGTCGAATCGCGCGCCTGCATGCTGCACGCGATCGAACGAGAAGACCCGCACCAGCTCATCGAACGTGAAGATCTCCTGCTGCGTGCCCGGGTTCCAGCCCAGCAGGGCGAGATAGTTGATCATCGCCTCGGGCAGATAACCCTTCTCGCGATATAGCGCCAGGTTCGCTTCAGGGTGCTTGCGTTTGGACAACTTGGCGCCGTCCTTGGCCAGGATCAGGGGCATGTGGGCATAAGCTGCCGGCCGCTCATAGCCGAGCGCATCGATGATCATCAGCTGGTACGGCGTGTTCGACAGGTGCTCCTCGCCGCGGATCACGTGCGTGATCTTCATGAGCGCATCGTCGACCGGGCTGGCGAACTGATACGTCGGATAGCCGTCTGACTTCATCACGATGAAATCGCCGATGAGGTCGGCGTCGAATGTCATCTCGCCGCGGATCATGTCTGTGAAGTTGACCTTGCCACCGGGCACCTTGAAGCGAACGGCGAACTCCGTACGGTCCTTCGGGGGATCGATCAGACACCGGCGCGAGTATTTGTAGGGCCGCCTCTCGGCCTGCGCCTGCCTGCGTTCCGCGTCGAGCTCTTCAGGGGTGCAATAGCACTTGTACGCCTTGCCCTCGGCGAGCAGCTTGACGGCGTTCTGCTTGTACAGATCGACGCGCTCGGACTGTCGGTATGGGGCGTAAGGGCCGCCTTTGTCGGGCCCTTCGTCCCAGTCGAGACCGAGCCAGCGCAAGGCTTCATAGATCAACAGTTCGTACTCGGGACGGTTGCGCTCGACGTCTGTGTCGTCGACGCGCAGCGCGAACGTTCCGTTTCGCTGCCGCGCGAAAAGGACGTTGTAGAGGGCTGTCGAGGCAGTGCCCAGGTGCGCGAACCCGGTCGGGCTCGGCGCGATTCGCACGCGGACTGCTGGTGCTTCGGACACGCCCATATGCTAGGGAGGTGCCGGACGTGCCTGGAGTGCTCGCTCTTGTCGGCGGAGACGAGTTCAACCCGGGCAACGAAGAGCAGGACCGCATCCTCGCCAATGCCGCCGGCTCCGGCCCGGCCTACGTCGTGCCCACCGCGGCCGCGCGGCAAGGCCCGGAACGCGCAGTGGCCCACGCACAGGCATGGTTCCGCCAGTTCGGCCTCGGGCTGGTGGAGCTGCCGGTCCTGAAACGCGCGGACGCCAACTCCAAAGACGTGGCCGCGCTCGCTCGTGGCGGCGGATTCTTCTACCTGGTCGGCGGAGATCCAGGCCTGGTCGCCCAGGTGCTGCACTCCTCGAGGGTCTGGAACGCAATCACGGAGGCCTGGCACGAAGGTGCGGCGCTCGCGGGATCGTCAGCCGGCGCGATGGCCCTGTGCAGCCACACGCTCATCCGCGCCAGCTGGCCGAACCGTTTCAATCGCCGGCCCACTGAGGCACTGGGGCTCGTGGCTGATACAGCCGTGCTTCCGCATTTCGAAACTTTCGGCCATCGCTGGGTCGACTCTGCTCAGCACGCGCTGCCCGGAGCGACCCTGCTCGGCATCGACGAGCGCAGCGCCGTGGTCTGGCACAACTCCAAATGGCAGGCGATGGGTCCTGGCGCGGTGACCGTGATCAAGAAAGGAAAGACCAAACGCTTCGCCTCCGGCCAGGAAGTCGCGGGGTTGCGCGCCCCCGCCCGCATACTTTCTGCGTGATCAGCTCGGTTTTTCGCCGCTCGCCGAAGGCGTTGCAAGGCGGCATGCTCCACATGGGCTCGCTCCGCGTCCACCACACCTATGGCGGTCGCGGCACGCCGGTGCTGTTCGTCCACGGCCTGGGCTCGTCTGGTTATCTCGAGTGGCGTTTCAACCTCGAACCTACGGCAGCCAGTCATCGCGTCTATGCACCCGACCTTCCGGGTTTCGGACGCAGCGAGAAGCCTCGCGCACGCTATGGAATTCCGTATTTCACGCGTTTCATCGAGCGCTACATGGATGGACGCGGGCTGCGCTCAGCGGCGGTCGTCGGCGCGTCTCTGGGTGGCCGAATCGCCATCGAGCTGGCGCTCAAGCACCCGCAGCGGGTGAGCAAGCTCGTGCTGGTGAACTCGCTGGGATTGGGGCGCCCGACGATTCAGCTCACCTATGGGCTCATCACGTTGCCCCGGGTAGGCGAGACGGTGATGAAGGTCGCGCGGGACGCGCTCAACTGGGTGCCAGCGCCTGTGATCCGGCGAGTGGCGGGCCGCTACGTCGGCGCCAGCGCGGATCTCAGCCGCACCATGGACGACCGCTACCTCGACAACTTGCGCGAGCTTTACGCGGCCGAGGGCTACCACGATGCGTATCTGGCCACGGTGCGGTCGCTCGTGACGCCCCGCGCTCTGTTCGGCGCACAGTACGACGTGAGTGGACGGCTGCATGAGGTGAAGGTCCCGCTGCAGCTCATCTGGGGCGCGGACGATCCGCTTTTTCCGGTCGCGCATGCGACTCGGGCGCATGCGCTCGTCGAGCACTCGCGATTGGCCGTGATCGAGGGTGCAGGTCACACCCCGCAGGCCGAGCGGCCGGAGGAATTCAACCGCGTCCTCCACACCTTCCTCTCCGCCTAACCCTCCTTCACAGAAGCAGTACACCGGTCCGGAGTACCGGGCGCTCGTCGCCGCCCCGCTGGACCCGCTGGTCCACGCCGACCCCAAACACCCGCCGCGCCTCTACAAGCTGATCCGCCGGATCGTCCGTTGGCTGGTGGTGCATCTCTTTCGCATCACTGTCACCGGTGTGGAGAACATCCCCTCGCCGCCGTACATAATCGCGGCCAACCATCAGGCCTGGTTCGACCCCGCCTTCATCATCGCGTTCTTTCCTGAGGCGCCGATGATCTACACGATGGCGAAACGGGAGACCGTCTTCAACCGCGCCTGGAAGCGCCGCCTACTGCCCTTGATCGGCGTGTTTCCAATTTCGCCACATCGAGGCGAGCTGGACGAGGCGGGGCTGCGCACCGTCTACCAGATCCTGGAACGCGGCGGTGTCGTCCTGATCTTTCCGGAGGGCCGCTACTCGCGGGGGCGGGCCTTGCGGCCGCTGAAGGTCGGGATCGGGCATTTCGCGCTGCAGGCCGGGGTGCCGATATCACCCGTGGCGGTGCGAGGGACAGACGTGCTGCGCCCGTTCAGCCGGGTCGATGTGTCGATCGGTCCTCCCATCCTGCCCGACCCGCCGGCGTGGTGGTCGGTCGGACAGAAGGTCGCGCAGTTGGTCGACAACGTGCAGCGCGCGATCACCGCGGGCCTTCAGCGGCGGAGGGGCCGCCGATCTGGGGCATAGCCCTCGGGCCTATCACCCCGTGCTTTAATCCGGGGGCTTTGCATCTGGTCATAGGCGCGGGAGAGTTCCTGGGCAACCACGTCTCGGCGGCCCTGGCCGTCCAAGCGCCCGTGATCGAGCTGAACGCCGACGCGGACGATGAGACGCTCGGCGACGCCATAAAGTCGGTCGAGGTCGTGCACACCTGCGCGGAGACTTGGTCGCCCGCTCACCGCCTTCGATTCCGGCGAGACCCGCCGCGGCTGCTGAATCGGGTCGTCCAGGCTGCTCGCCGGGCAGGGGTTCGCCGAATCGTCCACGTTTCGACCGCAGACGTGTACGGCCCCGATCACATCGCAAAGATCACCGAGCGGTCGAAGCTACGGCCGACACATGCCTACGAGCGCCTGAAGCTGTTCGAGGAGAGCTGGTTGCTGGAGTCCACGCAGGACCTCGAGGTGGTCGTCTTGCGGCCGGCGAGAATCTTCGGCCCTGGCGAGAACTGGATGCTGCCACACCTGATGCGGTCGATGGCGCGCGGGCGAGTGTGGCTGCCTGGTGGTGGCCGCGTCATGCAGACGTTCATCGCAGCGGAGGATGTTGGTCGCGCTTGCCTGGCGGCCGCGGATCGCGGGAAGCCAGGCAAGGCTTATCTGGTCGGAGGCTTCGATGCGACCTGGCGGGAGCTTCTGGAGTCGAGCGCTCGGGCGGCTGGGGTCGGCGCCGAGATCATCAGCCTGCCCTACGACCTCGCTTACCTTCGAGCACTGACAGCGGAAGCCGCTGCCGCGGCCGGGGCGCCGGTGTGGCCCGGTGTTTTCGCGGTGGACACGATCGGAAAGCCGCACCAGGTTGACGACTCCCACTCGCGCCGCGAGCTCACGTGGTCGCCGTCGGTCGGCAGCTTCGAGCAGCTCATGCCGCAGATGGCCGCCTGGTTGTCCGAACTGCCTGGGGTCGAGGGCCGTCGCGAACCTGAGGCTATTTCACCGCCAAACAGGTCACTGTCTTAAAGACGCCGTCGATGAACGCGGTGAGGCAGGCCTCCCCGCGGCACTCCCCGCCACGCTGGGAGACATCTTGTAGGAGCACGCTTGGGTGACGGCCGGAATAAATCCGCCTTGCTGGCGACCTTTGGTCTGATTAAGGAGCTACTTGACGGCGAGGCAGGTGACGGTTTTGAACACGCCGTCGATTTTCTGGATCTTGTCGACGATCAATGACCCAATCGAGTTGACATCGGGGGCCTCACATACTGCGATGACGTCGTATTCGCCCGTGATCGCGTCGGCCGCCGTGATGCCTCTGACGCCTTCCATCTTCTTGGCGACCTCGAGCGCTCGACCAGGCGACGCGTTGATCAGGACATAAGCCTTCATTCGCCTACCCCAAAATCCAGCGGTCGGAAAACGGAATCAGCGTAACTCCCTCAGCGCGACTTGAGGGCGCGAATCATCACCTCGTCGGTGACGTTCGCTCCCGACAGGATGACGGCCACTTTCTCGTTGGGGGTAGGGCGGTAGTGGTATAGGAGCGCCGCGATCGCGGCAGCTCCCGCGGGCTCGGCGAGCAGATGCTCCCACTCGAAGACGAGCCTGATCGCTCGCAGCATCTCCGAGTCCTCCACAACCACCACATCGTCCACGTATCTCTTGGCCAGCTCGAACGTGAGCTTTCCCGGAGCCGAGGCAGCCAGCCCGTCCGCGATGGTGTTCACGCGGTCGAGCGTGACGATGCGCCCCGCATCCAGCGAGCGACGCATGCCGTCGGCGCCGGTTGGCTCCGCACCGATCACCTTCACATGGGGCCGCTTCTCCTTCAGGTAGAGCGCGATGCCGCCGATCAGTCCGCCCCCGCCGATGGGCACCAGAACGGTGTCGACGTCGGCGAGGTCCTGCAGCAGCTCGACGGCGATCGTTCCTTGGCCCGCGATCACGTCCGGGTCGTCGAACGCGTGCACGAAGGTCGCCCCGCCTCGCTCCTGGTGGCGCATCGCCTCGAGGAACGCGTCGTTGTAGTTGCGGCCGGCGGGAACGACCTCCGCCCCAAGGCGTCGAATTGCTTCGACCTTGAGCTGGTTGGCGGTCTCCGGGACGTAGACGGTGGCGGGAATCTTGAAGGCGGCCGCCGCGTACGCCACGCCCTGGCCGTGGTTGCCGGCCGATGCGGTGATGACGCCACGCGAGCGCTCCTCGGGATGGAGCCGCATGACCTTGGTGAGGGCGCCACGCACCTTGAAAGCGCGGATCGGCTGGATCGACTCGACCTTGATGTGAACGTAGCAGCGCGCCTTGTCGGTGAAAGCGCGTGAATACTGCAGAGGAGTGGGGCGGAGGTGCTGGGCGATATCCCGCGCAGCCGCCTCGACGGAGGCGGGCGTGATACCAATCCTTTCGGACTCGACTTCCCTCAACGCTCGGTCAATGATAGGTGCATGTCTGACGACCTTGACCGGATCGAACCGCGAGAAAGCGCACACGTAAAAGCTCGTGACAAAAAGGTGCGGGGACCGAAGGTGATTGCCGTCAACCCCGGTCTGAAGAAGCTTGCCCTCCACATCGCCGGCAAGCGGAAGAAACCAAAACCGAAACCGACCTAAAAATCGGCGGGGACGATCGCTCGCTTGTGGGTGCCAGACCCCAACAGCAGCTCGCCCTGGTGGCACGCGACGTCGAAGTAGAGCTTGTTGCCCTTGACGTCGGTCAGCCTGGAAGTGACCACGATCGTGCTCCCTGGCGCGGCCGGCGCCAGGTGGCGGACGTGCACCTCATAGCCGACGGTCGTGTGGCCTTCGGGGAGCAGATCCTCGACCGATTTGTGGCTGGCGCCCTCCATCAAGCCGATCATCGCGGGCGTCGCAAAAACGCCCCTTCCCCCCACATGCATGGTGATCAGCCGGTCGTCGACGACGCGCTCCAGGCGGCCCTCGAGGCCGGGAGCTATGCGATTGGTGGTACTCACCGTTTAGATTGTGCTCAATGACGTTGTGGTCGCGAACGGAGAGCCGCGCCGGATCTTTGGCGTCTAGGCACCCCATCTGCGACGTCGCCTCCTGCGCGCGCGCAGTCGCGCATGGACGATGCGCTCCCTTGCGTGCTCGTCGGCTCCTTGCATCTGGGGCGCCGATCCACCAAATCTCTCGTCGCAGCCTCCGTTCGTGACCACCGGCCGGGTACGTAAAGCCATTTTCCCGGCCGCCGGTCTGGGCACGCGTTTCCTGCCGGTCACGAAGGCTCAGCCGAAAGAGATGCTGCCGCTCGTCGACAAGCCGACCATCCAGTACGGCGTCGAGGAGGCGATCGCGAGCGGGATCGAAGAGGTGATCATGGTCACCGGCGGCGGCAAGCGCGCCATCGTCGACCACTTCGACCGATCTCTCGAGCTCGAGCACTACCTGCGTCTTCGGGGACGTCAGGATCTCTTGACCATCCTCAATCAGGTCGATGAGTTGAGTGATCGGGTCCGGATCGTCTATACGCAGCAGAAAGAGCCGCTCGGATTGGGCCATGCTGTGTGGACGGCTAGCAAATTGGTCGAAGGCGAGGCATGTGCCGTGCTGCTCGCCGACGACGTCATCCTCGGCGACGCCGAGCCATGCTTGAAGCAGCTCATCGACGCCCATCGACAGACAGGCGCCACGGTGCTTGCGGTACGCCGTTTTCCCAGGGACCAGGTCGGGCGGTATGGGGTGGTCGTAACAAGCGGAGCCAAGGGGCGCCTGCACACCGTGACCGACATGGTCGAAAAGCCAAAGCCGGGTACCGAGCCCTCCGATCTCGCCATCCTCGGCCGTTATGTGCTCGCCCCTGCGGTCTTCGACGAGCTCGAACGCGCCTCGCCGGGGGCAGGTTCCGAGATCCAGCTCACCGATGCCATCATGCGCACCGTCGGCAAGCACCCGGTGGTCGCGATCGAGTTCGAGGGCGACTACTACGACACCGGCACCGTCGCGGGCTACTTGCGTGCAAATCTGACGCTTGCGATGCGGCGGGAAGGCCTTCGGGAGCAGCTGACGCCTCTTCTCCGTGAGCTGCTCGGGGAGTAGCGCCGCCGCCTGCGGCTCAGGTTGGAGGGCTATAGCAGGTGGCTATACTTGGAATACGCTCTATGAGCCGAATGCCCGCCCGAGTGAATTACCTATGGCTGTATCAGGACGAAGAAGGTTCGACGACGACAAGGTTGTCAAGTACGAGACCGCGGAGAAGGACTTCGAGGTCGAGGTTTCGCGCACCCTCAATAAGTGGTGCGTCACCGTCTATCAGATGCCGGACCGGCAGATCCTGGTCCAGGACTTCTTTCCGGAGCGCTGGAAGGCGCTCGCACGAGCGCAGGACTTCATCCGGCTCCTGAACCAGCGCAAGAAGAAGGAAGAGGAAGGGCTCGCCGGCTCCCGCGACGACGACGACTACTAGCTCTCGCTAGAATTCAGCGCTCGTGAACTGGACCTTCGTGCGGCGGGAGTGGGGTGCCGTGACCTTTGTGCTGACCGTCATCGTCGGCATGGTCGTAGTGCCGCTCGCTCTCTACTTCACCAACCAGGGTCCGAGCCCAGTGCCCATAACCGGCACCCCGACCCCGACCGTGAGCAGCGCTCGCGCGAGCGGCGCCTCGCCTTAGCCGTTCGGCGCTAGCCGGCGAGTTGCCAGAGGAGGCGGTCGCCGTTGGATCGCACGATGTCGTCGAGCGGCAGCACGATGTCCGCGATCGACTCACTCTTGGTGCTGACCCGCATCTCGATCACATCGGCCAAACGCAGCCGCGCTGTCTCCGCGCAGTCACGCAGGAAAGTGAAGACCACCGGGCGCACCAGGTTCAGGACGTAGGAGGTGTGGACGGGCTCTCCGTCGGAGAGCGTTTGCCCGGCCAGGCTGCGGTCGCGGAACGCGAGCACGACGACTTCGTCGCTCAGCATTACCGGGTCGCTCCACGTATATGCTGTGCCCTCGATCCCCCGGAGCAGCTGAAGCAGCTCGGCGAGCCGACGCATCGGCGGAGGTGGTCCCTCGATCAGCAGGGGTATGTCACGCAGTGGCTCCTGGAAGTGCTGGGACCGGTACTGGGCGGTAAAGCCCAGGTCGGAAATGCCGGCGAAGGGTCCCGGGACCTTTATCGTCATCTCCGACAGGGGTTGGTTGGTGGAACGCATGCTTTTGCCGCCGCCTCTCATGACCTATTAACGCACGGACTCCCTACAAGTGTCTCCATCCATACGGGTGAATGAGAATTGAGCCTCGAGATGCCTCTGAGCGGGATCCGTGTGCTCGATCTGACCCGCCTGCTGCCGGGTGCGTTCTGCACCATGCTCCTCGCGGATATGGGGGCGGACGTGATCAAGATCGAAGAGCCCTCTGGCGGCGACTACATGCGCTGGACCCCGCCGCTGGTGGACGGGCAGAGCGCCTTGTTCAACGCGCTCAACCGCAACAAGCGCAGCCTGACCTTGAACCTTAAGAGCGAAGCCGGCCGGGACCTGCTGCTCCGCCTCGTCGACGGCTCGGCCGTGCTCGTGGAGGGCAACCGGCCAGGGGTCATGGAGCGCCTCGGCCTTGGCTGGCCAGTGCTCCACGCTCGCAACCCGGCGCTCGTTATGTGCTCGATCACGGGCTATGGGCAGGACGGCCCCCTGGCCTCCCATGCGGGTCACGACATCAACTACATGGCGACCGCCGGCGCTCTCGGGCTCAATGGGGTCAAGGGCGGACCGCCGGCGCCGCTTGCGGTGCAGGTCGCGGACATCGGCGGGGGCGGGCTGCAGCCGGCGGTCGCGATCCTCGGCGCCCTTGTCGGCGTGCAGCGCGGGGACGAGGGCAGCTGGCTCGACGTTTCGATGACCGATGGCGCCGTGAGCTGGATGGCACTGGCCCTCGCGCAGGAAGGCGCCGGTGACCCGGTGGTCAGGGGCGACCAACGGCTCACGGGCCGTTATGCCTGCTACCGCGTCTATGAATGCAAAGACGGCGGGTACTACAGCGTCGGCGCGCTGGAGCCGAAGTTCTGGACGGCCCTGTGCAAGGCCGTGGGGAAGCCTGAGCTGATCGAGCTCCAATATGCCTCCGGCGAAGAAGGAGCATCCGTGCACGAGGCGATGGAGACCGTCTTCCGGTCGAGGACGAGATCCGAGTGGGAGCGCAAGCTCGCCGGCCTCGAAGTCTGCTGCGAGCCGGTGCTGCGGGTCGAAGAGGTCGCCACCCATCCCCAGATCGCTGCGCGAGGCCTCATCGCCAGATCCGCCCGCGGCGTCGAGGTCCGGCCCGCGGTTCCAGTGCGCGCCGATTGGCGGAGACT
>MNES01000031.1 GCA_001917815.1 Chloroflexi bacterium 13_1_40CM_65_17
GCAGCTTGTGGCTGATGAAGATGATCGTCTTGCCTTCCTTGACCAGACCCCTCAGGACCACGAAAAGCTCTTTGGTCTCTTGGGGCGTCAAGACCCCCGTGGGCTCGTCGAGAATGAGTATTTTGGCGCCGCGATAGAGGACCTTGACGATCTCAGCCCGCTGCTCCAGGCCCACTGGCAGATCGCCGGTACGGGCATCGGGGTCGAGGGCGAGGCCGTACTTGCGCGTCAACTCCTGGATCTCTTTCCGCGCCCTGCCATAGTCGTAGAAACCCGGGCCGGCCACCGGCTCGCGGCCGAGCATGATGTTCTCTCCGACCGTGAAAACCGGAATGAGCATGAAGTGCTGGTGCACCATGCCGATTCCGAGCGCGATGGCGTCGCGAGGCCCGGTGATACGCGCCGTTTTGCCGTTTATGAGGATCTCGCCAGAGTCGGCGTGAATGAGGCCGTAGAGGATGTTCATCAATGTGCTCTTGCCGGCCCCGTTCTCGCCCACGAGCGCATGGATCTCGCCGGGGCGCACGGAGAAGTCGACGTGATCGTTGGCGACTACTCCCGGCCACGCCTTGGTGACAGCGCGCATGTCCACTGCGAGTGCTTCAGGCGTCTGCGAGCTCATTCGGTCCCCGGCGAGTATGGAATCCCATCCGCGGCCGGCGGGATGCTGCGACCGACGACGCCGGCGAGGACGATCAGCGTGAGGATGTAGGGCAGCATGCTGAGGAAGTATTGCGAGATGTGTATGAACGAATTGTTGTCATAGATAGCTTGGCCAAGTCCAAAGATGAGGCACGCCACGAACGCGCCCAGGGGCCTCCACTTGCCGAAGATCACGGCCGCCAGCGCGATGTACCCGCGACCATCCGTCATGTTCGGCACAAAAGTATTCGAGACGCCGATGGCCAGAAACGCGCCGGAGAGGCCGGAGAGCAAACCGCTCGTGATCACCGCCCCGTAACGGATCGCGTAGACATTGATGCCGGCCGTATCCGCCGCTTGCGGATGCTCGCCCACCGCCCGAATCCGGAGTCCAAGCCGGGTCCTGAACAGAACGATCTGGATGACCACCAGCAAGATCAGCGCTACATACACGACGACGTTTTGATTGGAAAAGACGTGGCCAACGAACGGGATCTGATCGATGATCGGAATATCGATGCTGGGGAGAAGCGCCGACTGCCCTACATGGCCGACGTCCTCGATTCCGTAGATCCTGTTCACGAGGTAGAGGGTCAGCCCAGCCGCGAAGATATTGATTGCGATCCCACTCACGATCTGGTCGGCGCGGAACCTGATCGAGACAACCGCGTGGATGAGGGCCATCAAGCCTCCAGCCACCATTGCGACCAGCGCGGCCAGCCACGGGTTGTGCCACGCGAGGTCCGCGACGACCGCAAAGAAGGCGCCGGTCAGCATCATGCCTTCCATCGCGATGTTGACGACGCCGCTGCGCTCTGAGATGACACCCCCAAGCGCCGGCAGCAGCAGCAGGATTGCCGCCGCGAGCGTCGCATGCCACAGGTCGGCGGTGGTGAGGAGGTGGAGGATGTCCGAAATACCTGTCATGGAGCCCTCACGTCGCGCACGGCGTCTGCGGGCGTGGGACGCGCGCGGCCGATGGTCGGCAGGCGCAGCCTGAACATGCGCAGGAAGTTGGCGGCGATGCTGAAAAGGATGAGTGCCTGCAACACCTGCACGAGGCTGCCGGAGATCCCGGCGTCGCTCTGCATGACGGATCCACCTGCGTGGAGGGCGCCAAACAAGATGGACGCGAGCACGATGCCGGTGGCGCTGCCAAGGCCAAGCAAGGCGACCGCGATCGCGTCGAAGCCGGTGGTGTCGGTGAAGTACTTGTCGAGGAGGCCGTGGTCGACGCCGACTATCTGGATGGCTCCTGCGAGGCCCGAAAACGCTCCCGCGATGAGCATGGTCACGATGATCGTGCGGCGGACACTGACTCCCGCGTAACGGGCCGCGCGCTGGCTCTGGCCGACAGCCCGGATCTCATAGCCGAGCGACGTACGCCAGAGAAGAAAGGCGAAGATCGCCGCCGCGACGAGCGCGATCAGCAGGCCGTAATGGAGGCGAAAGACGCTTGCCGGCAGCCCGAATATGACGAGGGTTGGATCCTGAGGCAGGATGGTCGCAAGTCGGGCTGCGGGTGCGATCGGGGCCGAGGCGGAAAAACCGTTGGGAGCTTGCAGAGGGCCGCCAACGATGAGGTAGCGCAGCAGCCACTGCGCGATGTAGTTGAGCATGATGGTGGTCACCACCTCGTGGGCGCCGATTGTGGCCTTGAGCACGCCTGCGATGCCTGCCCAAACCGCGCCGGCGACCATTCCGCCCAACAGTGCGAGCGGCAAAAGGATTGGCCCCGGCAAGCCGCCGAACTTGACGCCGATAACCGTGGAGGCAATCGCGCCGACCAGCAGCTGGCCCTCTGCACCGATGTTGAACAGGCCTGCCCGGAAAGGGAGTGCAACCGCGACACCGCTGGTGATCAGTGGCGTCAAGAACACGATCGTGTTCGAGATCTGGAGGGCAGGGTTCTCGCCCCCGGTGCATGCCAGTCCGAAACCACCGCAGACCAGGCCTTGATAGGCGGCAAAGGGGTTGCCGCCAGTCGCGGCGACGATCAGGCCTCCGACGACGAAAGCGAAGACAACCGACCCGACGGGCACGGCCATGCCGCGCGCCACGCGGCGGATCGGATCGGGAAGTCGTCCCGGAGGGCGCCGGCGGACGGTGGCGGATGATGCTGCCACAGGGTGTCCTATCGGATCAGGGACGGTGAGTCGGGGGCGGGAAGCAATGGGCTCGCCCCCGTTTCACTCTTATACCGGCGGCGGGATGTCAGCGGGTGGGGTAAGCGTCCCAGCCTTGATTTTCGCCGCGACGCTGTCGACCTCAGCCTTGACGTCCGCCGGAAGGGTGAGGTTATCCACCTGGTACCCGACTCCATCGTTCTGAAGGCTGAATGTGTTCCCTCCAGAGACAAACGACCCCTTGACGACGCTCTTGATGGCTGTGTAGACGGCGACATCCACCTTCTTGAGCGCGCTTGCGGCAACGGATGGATCGACGTCCTTCTGGTCTGCATCGACGCCGAAGCTCCATACCTTGGCCTGGCCCGCCGCCTGGAGGGCCCCGACTCCGCATCCGCCCGCGACCTGGAACACGAACTCGGCCCCCTTGCCGATCTGGCTCTGAGCAATGCCCTTGCACTTGGCGGGATCGTTGAAGTCGTTCGAGTAGCCGATGATGACCTTGGCCGACGGGTCTTCCATGACCGCGGCCCACTTGTAGCCGGCGAGGTAGTGGTTCACCGGCGGAATGCTGACTCCGCCGACTGCGCTGATGACGTGGGTGTTCTTGGGAGCTTTTCCAGTCTTCTCCATCATCGCTGCGATGACGCCCACAAGCGCCCCCGGCTCCTGCTCTTTGAAGACGAGGCCCATCACATTGGGCAGCTTCAGATCGTTGAACTTGGCATCGGTCCCGGCGCCATCGATAATCGCGAATTTGACGTTCGGAAACTGCCCGGCCACCGTCCCGATCGAAACCTGCATGAAGAAGCCGTTGCCAACGACAAGGTCATACCCCTTGGTGGCGAAGTTGGTCAGATTGGGTACGTAGTCGTCTTGCGTCTTCGACTCGATCACGTCGCCCTTGATGCCGAAGTCCGTAACGGCCTTCTGTAGGCCGAGGTACGCAAGGTGGTTGAAGCTCTTATCGTTCAGGCCCCCGGTGTCTGTGACCAGCCCGATCTTGTAAGTCTTGGCCGCGGGGGTGTTCCCTGAGCTGCCGCAGGCGGCCAGTAGCATCAATGCCACGCTGGCGACGCCTAGAAACTTAAGCCGCGAATACATACTTCCGCCCCCTTCACTGAACAAACCCTTACCCAAAGAGCGGATGGCTCCCGGATCGCGCGATTGTAGCCCAAGGCCACTTTGAATGTAATTTAGGGGTCCAGTGACGGCGCTCGAGATCATCAGCCGCAAACGCGACGGTGCCGAGCACCCTCCGCAGGAGATCGAATTCCTCCTGTCGGGCTACCTTCGCGGCGACATTCCCGACTACCAGATAGCGGCCTGGCTGATGGCGGTGTGCATTCGAGGCATGACCCGGGCCGAGACTCTGGCGCTGACGCAAGCGATGGTCCGGAGCGGGGAGGTGCTGGACCTGAGCGAGATCCAAGGCACGAAGGTCGACAAGCACTCCACCGGAGGCGTCGGCGACAAGGTGACGCTGATCGGGCCCCCGCTGGCCGCCGCGTCCGGCGTGAAGGTGCCCAAGCTCAGCGGGCGCGCGCTCGCTCACACCGGCGGCACTCTGGACAAGCTAGAGTCGGTGCCCGGCCTTACGGTCGACCTCGGTCCGGAGCGTTTCATCCGCCAGGTGCGCGAGGTCGGGATCGCTGTCGCCGCCCAGTCGCCGCACATGGTGCCGGCCGATAAGGCCCTCTACGCCTTGCGCGATGTGACCGCGACCGTGCCGTCGGTGCCGCTCATCGCCTCGTCGGTAATGTCGAAGAAGATCGCTGCCGGTGCCGACGCGATCGTTCTTGACGTCAAGTTCGGCCGCGGCGCCTTCATGCCCGATGTGGCCGCGGCCGAGGAGCTGGCGACCGAGATGGTGCTGCTGGGTGAGGGGGCGGGGCGGCGAACGGTGGCGCTGGTAACCGCGATGGACAACCCGCTCGGCCGCTCGGTGGGCAACGCCCTGGAGGTCCAGGAAGCGCTGGACGCGCTGGCGGGCAAGGGCGACGAGGAGCTGGTGCAGGTTTCGCTGGTGGTCGCGCGCGAGATGTGCTGGCTGGCCGAGGTTCCCAGCGATCCCGATGACGCTCTCCGTTCGGGCGCCGGTCGTGCAAAGTTCCTCCAGATGCTTGCCGCGCAGGGTGGCCAGATCGAGAAGGGCCTGCCGGTAGCGCCGGTTCAGCTGCCCGTGCCGTCGGTGGCCGATGGCCACGTGCAGGGGATCGACGCCCTGGAGGTGGGGCTGGCCGGGCTCGAGCTGGGCGTCGGACGCAAGAAGAAGGAAGACCAGGTCGACCACGCCGCGGGCATCGTGATTCAAGCGCCGGTGGGTGCCGAGGTGCGGGCTGGCGAGCCGCTCTGTGTCGTTCACGCACGCTCGGAAGAGTTGGCGCGATCGGTCGTGCCCAGACTTCAGAATGCGTGGCGTCTCAGCGCGCATGGGGTCACGCGGCCGCCGCACGTGCTCGCCCGAGTGGACAAGGACGGCGTCACCCGGGCCGGATAGACTTTCGCTCCGGTGGCGGCGACAGGCGAGAAGAAATACCACGTAGGCGTTGCAAGGGGTGACGTCGGCGAATACGTGCTCTTTCCTGGCGACCCGGGCCGCACGCCGGCGATCGCCAAATACCTCGACGACGCGCGCGAGGTGGCATTCAGCCGCGAATACCGCACGTTCACGGGCAGCCTGCTTGGCGTTCCGGTTTCGACGATCTCGTCCGGAATGGGCGGCCCGTCGGTGGCGATTGGAGTCGAGGAGCTGAGCGAGCTCGGCGTGCACACGTTCCTGCGAGTAGGCACATGCGGAGCGGCCCAGCCGGAGATCAAGATGGGCGACCTCGTCATCGCCACCGGTTCGGTGCGGAGCGAAGGCACGCCCGACGGATATGTTCCGCTCGAATACCCCGCGATTGCGTCGCTCGACGTTGTCAACGCGCTGGTCGAAGCAGCCAAGGCGGCGCGCGCGCCGCATCACGTCGGCGTGATCCGCTCCGTCGACGCGCTGTACTCGGACCTCGTGCCCGACACCATGCCCCGCGCGAAACAGCTGCGAGAAGAGCTCGAGATGTGGTCGCGCGCGGGCGTGCTCAGCAACGACATGGAGTCGTCGACACTGTTCGTTGTCTCCCGAATTCGTAAGCTTCGCGCCGGCACGATCAACCTCTGCGTCGACGAGCTCGGGGCGGGGGAGATCCATCACCTCGATCCGTCCTACATGGACCGCATGCTGCGCGTTGCGGTTGACGCGCTGAAGCGGCTGATCGAACACGACCGTGCCGCTAAAAGTAAGTAGCCACCCGCTGGTCGCGGACAGCCTCGCCGGCTTGCGAGACACGTCGACGCCGCCGGAAGAGTTCCGCGTCCTGGCCCGCAAGCTGATCACGATGCTGCTGTACGAGGCCACCGCCGACCTTCCAGTCCGCCACGGATCGGTGCGCACGCCGCTCGCCGACGCGCCCGCGATCACGGTCGAGCGCGAGGTGGTCGCAATCCCGGTGCTGCGGGCAGGCCTGGGCCTGCTGGCGCCGGTGCTCGAGCTGCTGCCGCGTGTCAGCGTGGGCTACATCGGCCTGGAGCGAGACGAGGAGACGGCCGTCGCGCGCATCTACTACCAGAAGCTGCCGAAGCTGGCGGGCAAGGTGCCGCTGCTGCTGGATCCCATGCTGGCCACGGGCGGGTCGGCTGCGCAGGCGCTGGACATGATCAAGGAGGCGGGCGGCCGCGATACGCGAATGGTCTGCATAGTCGCCGCGCCGGAGGGCGTCAAGGTGCTCGAGGAGCGCCACCCCGAGGTCGACATCTACACCGCGGCACTGGACGAGCGGCTCAACGACAAGGCATACATCGTGCCGGGCCTCGGCGACTTCGGCGACCGCCTCTTCGGAACTGGCTGATTAAGAGTCGAAGCGCGCCGCGTATGCGGTTTCGTTGCAGCGCCTCAGTTCCTCATCGCTCATCCCCATCTCCGACGCCAGCTCGAACTCGTGACTCAGCGTGGTGGCGGCGACGGTTCTGGAATCGGTGCTGATCGTGCACCGCACCCCCGCGCGCACCAACCCGGGCAGGGGATGCTCCGCCAGGGTCGGCACGGCCTTGCACTTCCAGTTCGCTGTGGGGCAGAGGTCGAGGACGATTCCCTCGGATCGCACGCGCTCGACGATGCGCGGATCCCGAGCCCCGATGACGCCGTGCGCAATCCGCTCAACGCCCAGGTCCAATGCGTCCTCCACGTTCGACGGCTCTCCCGCCTCGCCGGCGTGACACGTCAGCCGCAAGCCCGCCGCGCGCGCCGTTTCGAACGCCGGGCGCTGCGGCGGAGCCGGGTAGCGAACCTCGTCGCCCGCAAGATCGAACCCGACCACTCCGCGACCTGCGAACTTCCCCGCCTCCCGCGCGAGCGCGACGTTGTCGTCGACACTGTCCTGCCGCATCGCGCAGACGATCGCCACAGCACGCAGCGGCGCGCCATTAAGTCCGGCGAGCACCGCTTCGATCACCTGGGCCACGTTGAGCCCGTTGCGCATGTGCAGCCGTGGCGCCCATCGCACCTCGAGGTAGTCGATGTTCTCGTCCGCCGAATCGATGCACAGCTCGCGTGCTGTGCGCTCGAGCGCGTCCGCGGTCTGCATCACCGCGATCGCATCGGCGAAGTACGAGATGTATTCGGCCTGGGATGCACAATCGTCCGGCGCCACCATGCGCAGCGGCCGCGGTAGGTCCAGTCCCTGTTCGGTCGCCAGCTCCTCAGCGGTCGAGGGACGCACTGCGCCGTCGAGGTGACAGTGGAGCTCGCCCTTCCGCCAGTCGCCGTGGTTCGCTATGTCAGCGAGTAAATGCCGGGCAGCTCGCGGTAGAGGCCGGCGTAGTCGAGCCCGTAGCCGATGACGAATCGGTCGGGGATCACAAAACCGGTGAAATCGATCTTGACGTCGACTTCGCGGCGCGCCGGACGGTCGAGCAAAGCCGCGATTCGCAGCGACGCCGGGCTGAGGCGGCGGAGCCGCTTGGCGATCACGTCCACAGTGCGGCCGGAGTCGATGATGTCCTCAACCAGCAGCACATGGCGGCCGACCAGCGGACCTTCCACCATGTGGGCGAGCTTCACGTGGCCGCTGCTTGAGGTGCCGGAACCGTAGCTGGCTGCGCTCACGAACTCGAGCTCGGCCGGGATCGTGAGGCTGCGCAGGAGATCGGCGGCAAAGACCGTCGCGCCCTTGAGGATCACCACCATCACGAGCGGGGTATCGATGTCGGCATAGACCTCGGAGATCCGGCGGCCCAGCTCCTTGACGCGGCGCGCGATGCGCTGCGAGCTGATCATCGCCCTGGCCGGTTTCACCTCTCCACTCGTCGGGAGGTCGGTGGGCTCGGTTTCCGAGCCGACCGGGTGGGGAGACTCGACCGTGCTCACACGCCGACTGGATGCCACACCGTCTTCATCTCCATGAAGGCGGTGATGAGATAAGGGCTCATCTCATTCGGAGCCAGCTTGACGACCCGCTTCACGTTGTCGGCGGCCGCCTTCTCGATGTCGATCACTTCGGCGGGTGTGCAGCCGGCAACGTCGATCGCATTCACGTCCATGTGCGATGCCAGCCAGGGCAGCAGCTCTTTTCGATACCCGCTCAACACGTTTGCAACCCCGGCCGGGAGATCGCTCGTCGCCAGCACCTCCGCCAGTGTCAGCGCGGGAAGCGGTGTCGCCTCCGGAGCGAGCACCACCACGGCGTTGCCGGCGCACAGCGCCGGCGCCACGCGGCGCACGAGCCCGGCGAGCGCCGGCTTCCCGGGCGCCACCACGCCGACCACGCCGGTCGGCTCGGGGATGGTGAAGTTGAAGTAGGGACCGGCCACCGGGTTCGTCGCGCCGATGACCTGGGCGAGCTTGTCGGTCCAACCGGCGTACCAGACCAATGCCTCGACCGCCTCGTCTACCTCTTTATGTGCGCCGCGGCCGGAACCAAGCAGCTCCACGAACTGGGCACGCCGCCCGTCCAGCATCTCCGCCGCGCGGTAGAGGATCTGGCCGCGGTTCATCGCGGTTCGTGCCGCCCAACCCGAAACCGCGCCGCGAGCTGCTCGCACCGCGTCCCGAAGGTCCTTACGCGAGCCTCGCGGCACGTTTACGCTGCCGTCGAATCTGTACGCACGTCCCGATTCGGAGCGTACAAACTCGCCCGCGATGTACAGCTTGTAGGTCTTTCGAATCTGGACCCGGCCGTTACCGTTCTTGGCTCCGGGCATCTACACCAGCTCCAGGTAGGGCAGCAGGCCGTGCCGGCCGCCTTCGCGGCCGAAGCCGGACTCCTTGTAGCCGCCAAAAGGCGACGTCGGGTCGAATCGATTGAACGTGTTCGCCCACACGACGCCCGCCCGCATTTTCTCGGCCATCCACAGAATGCGAGATCCCTTGTCGGTCCAGACACCTGCCGACAGGCCATATGGCGTGTTGTTCGCCTTCTCGACGGCCTCGGCCGGCGTGCGGAACGTCAGCACCGAAAGGACCGGACCGAAGATCTCCTCGCGCACAATCCGGTACGACTGCGAGACGTTCGTGAACAGGGTCGGCGGGAACCAGTAACCGCGCTCGGGCAGCTTGCATTCCGGCTGATAGATCTCAGCTCCCTCTTCGATGCCCGACTCCACGAGTCCCTGGATCTTCTCCAGCTGCGCTTTCGAGTTGATGGCGCCGATGTCGGTGTTCTTGTCGAGCGGATCGCCCAGCCGAAGCGTGCCCAGGCGTACCTTGAGCTTTTCGAGCAGCGGCTCGGCGATCGACTCCTGCACCAGCAATCGACTACCTGCGCAGCACACATGGCCCTGGTTGAAATAGATGCCGTTGACGATCCCCTCGACCGCCTGGTCGAGCGGCGCGTCATCGAACACGATGTTCGCCGCCTTGCCGCCGAGCTCAAGCGTGAGCCGCTTGCCGGTGCCGGCGAGCGAGCGCTGGATCAGCTTGCCGACCTCGGTGGATCCGGTGAACGCGACCTTCTTCACCGCTGGATGGGTCACGACCAGCGAACCGGTCTTGCCACCGCCCGTGACGATGTTGACGACGCCTGGCGGCAGCTCAGCCTGCATGCAGATGTCGGCGAAGAGCAGCGCGGACAGGGGCGTCGTCTCGGCCGGCTTCAGCACCACGGTGTTGCCGGCGGCGAGCGCAGGCGCGATCTTCCACGCCAGCATCAGCAGCGGGAAGTTCCACGGGATGACCTGGCCGGCCACTCCCAGCGGGCGCGGCTTGCGATTGGGGAAGGCCCACTCGAGCTTGTCCGCCCAGCCCCCGTAATAGAAGAAGTGGGCGGCGGCGAGCGGGATGTCCACGTCGCGCGATTCCTTGATGGGCTTACCGCCGTCCATCGTCTCGACGACGGCGAGCTCTCTGGCGCGCTCCTGCAGGATGCGTGAGATGCGGAAGATGTAGCGCGCCCGGCGTGACGGCGCCATGCGCGACCAGGAATCGAACGCCTTGTCAGCGGCCTTCACCGCATGGTCGACGTCGACCTCGTCGGCTTCGACCACCTCGGCCAGCTTCTGCTCGGTTGCCGGATTGATGGTGGGAAACCGTTTCTTGCTGTGCGGCGTGACCATCTTGCCGCCGATGAAAAGCCCGTAGCGCGGCTCGATCTTGATGTGATCGATCGACTCGGGCGCGGGCGCGTAATCGAAGGTCTGCCTGGACAGGTCGGTCGTTTGACGTTTGGCTATTGCCATATCAATCGATCGTGAAGTAGTCGCCGGACTGGTACGCACCGGTGCGCTCTTTCTCGATCTGCATCAGCACGTCGTTGAGCAGCGTGGAGGCCCCGAGCCGGAACCGCTCGGGCGTCATCCAGTCGGCGCCGAGCGTTTCGTAGAGAACAACCAGGTAGGCGATGGCTTGCTTGGACGTGCGGATGCCACCGGCGGGCTTGAACCCGACGGGCCGGCCGGTCTCGCGCACGAAGTCGCGGATCGCTTCCATCATCACCAGGCTCACGGGTAGGGTCGCAGCCGGCTGGACCTTGCCGGTGGAAGTCTTGATGAAGTCCGCGCCGGCGGCCATCGCCAGGATGCTGGCGCGCCGCACGCTGTCGTAGGTTCCGAGCTCACCTGTCTCCAGGATCACCTTCAAATCTGCCGGACCGCACGCCTCCTTGACGGCGACGATCTCGTCGTACACCTTCTCGTGATCGCCCGACAGGAATGCGCCGCGGTCGATCACCATGTCCACCTCGTCGGCGCCGGCCTCTACCGCCTCTTTCGCCTCGGCGATCTTGATGGAGGTGAAGCTCTGGCCTGATGGAAATGCGGTTGCCACCGAAGCCACGCGGACAGAGCTGCCGCGAAGATGAGCTTTCGCGTCGGCGATCCGTGCCGGATAGATGCAGATCGCCGCCACTGACGGGATGCTGGCGTCGCCTGGCTTCGGTCGGATGCCTTTGGCGCACAGGGCTGCCACCTTGCCTGGGGTGTCCGAGCCCTCGAGCGTCGTGAGGTCCATGCACCGGATGGCGAGATCGAGCGCCCACAGCTTCGACGACTTCTTGATAGAGCGCTTGGCGAGCGACGCCGCCCGCTCGTCGGCCCCGACCTCGTCGACGCTGCGCACGCCGCGCATCAGTGACCCGAGGTGCGAGAGCGACAGAGCGGTGGCCATGTCCCACATAGTAGGAGCGCAGTAAGCTGGGCGCGAGGGGTCGAGATGGCCCTGGTCAAACTGGAGGGATCGATATGCAGTTCCTGGTATTGACGAAGGCGGGGACCACCAACCTGCCGCCCCAGGTCATGCTTCAGCTCGTGAGGCAGACGTTCGAGATGGTTCTCGAGAAGCGCGAGCCTCGTATCAAGCAGGCTTTCTCGTTCGCTGGTGAGCGGGCGGGGGCCTTCATCATCGAAGCCGGCTCCGCAGAGGAGCTCAGCGACATCGTGTCGAATCTTCCCTTTTCCGGCGTAGTCGACGTCAGCATCCACGCCTTGACCACGACCGAGCAGGCGCTCAAGACCATCAAGAATGCGGAGCAGCGAGTTGCTCAGATGGCTCCGGCGATGGGCCGCTGACGCCGAGGTAAGTCTCGCGATTGGGCGCGGCGCTCGGCCGCGCCCTCCAGTTCGCTTACGGAACGTAGCCTGCTTGTACCTTCTCCAATCTACTACCCGCCATTAACCCGCCTCTGCCACCATGCGATGAGCAGTTGGGCGGTAGTCCGAGGGGGTTCCGATGTCCTGGCGTCTTGCATCGCTGCTTACACTGATCAGCACAATCGCGTGGCCCGCAGCCGCATTTGCAGAAGGCGAAGGCGGTGAGACCTCGCTCGGAGCGGTCAAGCACATCGTCGTCATCTATGAGGAGAACCACAGCTTCGACAACCTGTATGGCGGATGGGAGGGCGTGAACGGGCTGAGCTCAGCCACAGCCGCCCAGAAGCTCCAGCTCAACCAAGCGGGAGCGCCTTTCGGCTGCCTGCTTCAGAACGATCTCAACCTGAAAGCCCTTCCGGCGACCTGTAATGACGCTGCCAACGCCATCAACAGCGCTTTCACCAATGCGCCGTTCACCATCGACAACTTCATCAAGCCCGCGGACACGACATGCCCGGCCCCGGGCGTGTTCGCGGCCAATGGCGTCCTCAAAGGCAGCGGCCTGCCGGGCGGATGCACGCGCGACATCGTCCACCGCTTCTACCAGGAGCAGTACCAGCTAAACGGCGGCGCGCAGAACCGATATGTGGTGGGCAGCGATGCGGCCGGTCTTGCCATGGGTGTCTACAGCACCCAGGCGCTGCCGATCTACGCATACCTCCACCAGGACGGCCATCCCGATTACGCGATCGCCGACAACTTCTTCCAGGCCGCGTTCGGTGGCTCCTTCCTGAACCACCAATGGCTGGTGGCTGCCAGCACGCCGAAATGGACGAGCACCGCTCCGGCTCCGACCAGCCTCCACTCGATCGTCGACGTCAATGGCTTCCCCAACAAGAGCTACCCGCTCTATATCCCGGCGACGACGGTCAACGACGGCCCGCTGACGATCGCCTGCGGCTCGCCGTTTGCGGGCAATCTCCTCTGCGGCGACTACGCGATCAACACCATCCAGCCCACGTTCCAGCCGCACGCGCTCACCAGCGCGCAGCTCCCACCGCTCACCGCGCCAACGATCGGCGACCGGTTGAGCGCCAAGGGCATCGGTTGGGCGTGGTACTCCGGCGGCTGGTCGAACGCCAACGGAGATGTCGGTGCACCTGGATGGACCCAGGTCGGGGGCGTGTGCAACACGACAACCAGCATCAGCGGAGCGGTCTATCCAAACTGCCCTGACAAGCTCTTCCAGTTCCACCACCAGGCGCTCAACTACTACGCCGCATTCGATCCGTCGACCACTGCCGGTGCGGCCAACCGCGCGGCGCACCTGCGGGACGAGATGGAGTTCATGTCGCTGGCGCAGGGTTCGACCAAGACCTGCGGCCTGAAGCCGGTGAGCTTTGTCAAGCCAATCGGTGAGGACAACGAACACCCCGGCTACACGAACGAAACGACCGGCAGCACCCACCTGGTGAGCCTGCTCAAGGCGATCGAGGGCGGCCGCTGCGCCAAGGACACCATGGTCGTCGTCACCTATGACGAGTTCGGCGGCCAGTGGGATCACGTCACGCCGCCGGGCCAGGGAAGCAACCACGGACCGCACGACGCAAGCGGACCCGGCACGCGAGTGCCGGCGCTTGTCATCTGGCGCCACCTGCGCGATGACTTCGTCGTCGACAACACCTCGTACGACACGACTTCGATCCTGGCGACGATCGAGCACCGCTTCCACCTCGCGCCGCTCAGCTCGAGAGACGCGTCGGTCAACGACCTGGGCCGCGTGTTCAGGGCGGAGGGTCCGGACCTGGAGGGTGGCGACTAGAGATAAGAACGAAGTCGCCTACCGCGAAAGCTGCTCGACGCCCGCCTGGCCTCGGGCAAGCCGGCCCCGAAGCACCGCGAAGTACCACGCACCTGCCACCGCGAGCACGATGACGACGATCAGGTCGGCGCCCCAGAAGGCCTTCGGGATCATGAGCGCGCCAAGCGCGATCACGGTCCATGCGAGCGCCGCATACATGACCGGCTTCGCCCAAACTCCTAGATCGAACGCCTCCGGCAGCTTATCCATGCGATGCCGCCGCGTCACATATGCAAGCACGGTCAGGAAGTAGACGACAAACGGCAGCGTCGCAGTGGCGGTGATGAGAACCAGAAAGGCAGAATTGCCCTTGCCCGTGATCGCGCTGATATATCCCCAGGCGACGAAAACGAGGCCGAGCGAAGACGCCGTCACCAGCGCCCGAATCGGCGTCTGCGTCTGGGGATTGACCTTCTTCAGAGAGGACGAGAACGGAATGATGTTGTCGCGCGCGAACGAGAAGATCAGCCTGCCTGTGGCGGCGAGCCCGACCACGTCGAGCGCGAGGATCGAGAAGACGACGATCACTACGAAGACGTCCTTGGCGACGTCGCCCATCCAGTAGGCGACGATGTCGACGAGCGGCACCTGCGATGCGGTGATTGCAGCGAGGTTGGGGATGGCGATGGTGAAGCCGATGAGCGCCACCATGCCGAGGATCGCGCCTCCTCACCCAGGTCAGCGGCGAGCTCGAAGCCGACGATCGTGAAGATGCCCATGAGCGCCGCGTACGGGATCGCCAGGAGGATGTCGCCGCCGTGGACGCCACCAGTGTCTCCAAGAAATGCGAGCGAGTGGTTGGGCTTGACCGCCCACAGCACAAAGAGGACGAGACCGAAGCCCACCATGCCGGCGATCTCGGTGAAGACCGCGACGTTGTTGATGCGCGACGCGAGCGCGATCGAGATGATGTTGATCGCCAGCACGGCCGCGAAG
>MNES01000093.1 GCA_001917815.1 Chloroflexi bacterium 13_1_40CM_65_17
AGCGAGCTCCATCACCACCTTCGCCCGGAGGATTCATGGCTGCTGGAAGGCCGGGCGGCGATAGCGAAACGGTGCGGCGCACCGGCGGTGGCCACCAACGAGGTCCACTACCACGTCCGCGAGCGGCGCCGACTGCATGACGTGCTGGTCGCCATCCGCCACCGCGCCACCCTGGAGCAAGCGCGGGCCCACCTCTTCCCAAATACCGAGCACTGCCTGAAGGGCGGCGACGAGATGCGCCCGCTGTTCAAAGGACACGCGGAAGCGTTGGCCATGCCGTGGGAGATCGCGAAAGAGTGCGACCTGGACCTCGACTTCCGCAAGGTCCGCTTTCCCGGCTATCCGGTCCCCGAGGGTGAGACCCCGTTCTCCTTTCTCTACAAGCTCTGCTTCGAAGGCGTGAGGGAGCGATACCGGCCGATCACGCTCGCAGTGACCCAGAGGCTCCAGCGCGAGCTGGAGGTGATCGAGAAGACGGGGCTCGCCGAGTTCTTCCTCATCAACTGGGACCTCATGCGCTTCGCCCGCGAGCAGGGCGTGCCGGGCCAGGGGCGGGGATCCGCCGCCGACTCGATCGTCGCTTACGTGCTCGGCATCACGCGCGTCGATCCCATCGAGCACAACCTCCTCTTCGAGCGCTTCCTGCATGAGGAGATGACAAGCACCCCTGACATCGACATCGATTTCTCCACCGAGCATCGCGAGCAAGTAATCCAGTACATCTACGACAAGTACGGATGGGAGCGGACCGGGATGGTCTGCAACGTCGTCACCTTCCAACCTCGTATGGCGATTCGGCAGATTGGGAAAGCGCTGGGCTTCTCAGCCGAGCTCCTCGGCCGGTTGGCGAATGGAGTGGACCGGTGGTTCTCCGAGGACGTCGAGGATTCGATGACAGGCGTCGTGCCGCCACCCGACATGAGGCCGCAGAGCTGGCAGCACTTTCTCGAGCTGTGCCGCGAGGTGCAGGATTTCCCGCGCCACCTTTCCATTCACAACGGCGGGATGCTGGTCACCGGCCAGCCATTGGTGGACATCGTGCCGGTCGAGCCGGCCACGATGGAGGGCCGCCGGGTCGTCCAGTTCAACAAGGACGACGTCGAGGACCTCGGCCTGATCAAGATGGACATGCTCGGGTTGCGGACGCTGTCGGTGGTGGCGGAGGCCCTGGAGCTGATTCGAGACAAGACCGGCGTGCGTCCCGACCTCGACCAGCTGCCACTCAACGACCCGAAGGTGTTCGAGATGTGCAGCGAGGCCGACACCATAGGCGTCTTCCAGATCGAGTCACGTGCGCAGATGCAGACGCTTCCTCGCACGCGACCCAAGAGCTTCAACGACCTCGTGGTCGAGGTGGCGATCATCCGCCCGGGGCCGATCCAGGGCAACGCGGTCCATCCATACATCCGGCGCAAGCAAGGTCGAGAGCAGGTCACGTATGCGCACCCGTTGCTGGAGCCGATCCTCGAGGACACGCTCGGCGTGATCCTCTATCAGGAACAGATCATCGAGATCGCGATGAGAGTCGCCGGCATGACGCCCAGCGGAGCCGACGGCTTCCGGCGCGCGATGACTCGCCACCTCAACCATGTAGAGATGTCGTCGCTCGAGGGGGACTTCATCGAAGGCTGCCTCGCCAACGAGGTGCCTCGCGAAGTGGCCGACATGCTGTTTGCCGCGGTCCAGGGTTTCGCCGTGTATGGGTTCTGCCGCTCGCACGCCGCCGCGTTCGCGCGCACCGCTTACGAGACAGCGTGGCTGAAGCTCAATCACGCGGTCGAGTTCGGATGTGGCCTCCTCAACAACCAGCCGATGGGCTTCTATCACCCCAGCGTGCTGGTCGAGGACTTGAAGCGGCATGGGGTGACGGTGCTGCCGGTGGACGTCAACCGCTCCGAAATCCGCTGTGTGCCCGAACCCCTAGGGGGCGCCGGTAAGAATGGAGACTCCCCTGCGGGGCCCTCCCTCTTGTCCGGTTCCCTCCCCCAACCGGCCGACCTGCGGCCAAGGTATGCGAATTCCGAAACCCTGACAACCCTGCCTGTTAAGACCCACGCGATGCGCATCGGCTTCAACTACGTGCGCGACTTAGGCGAGGATGGTCGCAAGGCCATCGTCGCCGAACGCATTAGTGGCGGCACCTACACCTCCTTCGACAACTTTCTCGACCGCCTCCGAGGCGGCCCCATCGGCCCCCACGCCGTACGCAACCTCGTCATGGTCGGCGCTTTCGACGGTCTCGGCCGGCCACGCCGCGAGCTCCTGTGGGGATGGCAGGAGAGATGGCACGGCCGCGGCCTGCGCCGCGGCATCGAATCCCAGTCGGAGCTGAAACTGAAGCCCGTCGCCCCCAGCCTCCCCGAGCTCGACGACTTCGACATCAACCAGCTCGAGTACCGCATCTCAGATCTCTCGACCGGCCACCACCTCATCCACTTCTGCAGGGGCCGGCTCGAGGAGCTCGGCGCGCTCGAAAGCAACAAGCTCGGGTCGATCCCGAGCGGCAGAAAGGTCAGGGTCGCCGGGCTGGTCATCACGCGGCAGGCCCCATCGACCGCGAAGAAGATCCGATTCTTCACACTCGAGGACGAGTTCGGCCAGGTCAATGTGACCATCAAGCCCGACGTCTACGACCGTTACCGGCAGGTCGCGAACCGCCAGCCCATCCTCGTCATCGATGGCGTGATGCAGAGGCAGGATGGAGTTTGGTCGGTGCTGGCCGCCCACATCCAGGCCCTACAAGGCGTGCCGCGGCCCAAGCAAAGATCCCACGACTACCGCTGAAACCCGATCGGAAAGGCTTGAAAGCCTACTTTCTGTAGCCAGGCACGGGTCTTTTGAGCGAAGCTATCGAATTGGCGCGTCTGCAGCACGCTATGCAGCAACCCCAGAGGAAGGACCAAATGTCAATCGGCAGAGAAATCGAAGACATCGCGCGAGACCTGATCAAGCACCAGCACGACCATCCGCCGGTCCGCGATCTCAACCGCGAATTCGATCGCAAGCTCACCTTCACCGATCGCGTCGCCTCCGATTTCGCGCGCCTCGTCGGCAGCTGGGTATTTGTGCTTGCGCAGCTCGGCCTGATGCTGCTCTGGGTGCTGCTGAACGCCCTGAGCGTGCTCCGGCACTGGGACCCCTACCCATTCCTGTTTCTCAACTTTGTCTTCAGCCTCGAGGCCGCGATCTGGGTTTCGGTGGTGCTCATGGCGTTGAACAGGCAGGCTGACCGCGACCGCATGCGCGCGCAGAACGACTACGAGCTCAATGTCAAGGCGGAAGAGGAGCTGAAGGCGCTGATGAATCACCTCATGCACCAGGACGAGATCCTGCTGCAGATCGTCAACCGCCTCGACCGCGGGGACCGCGAGATGAAGAGGCTCGCCCGGAGGCTCGAGCAGGTGCTGGAGGCTAACGCTGAGGCTTCACGACCTCAGCAGACTCCGCAGGGTGCGCCGGCATCGCCAGTCTCCACGCCAGCCCAGCCTGAGCGTCCACTCGGCCTCCCAACTCCCTGACGCGTCAGACGCGGTAGACGGAATACTCACCGTTCGAGTAGACGAGCGTGCCGTGCTGCTGCCAGTAGGCCTGGCTCGCTGAGCGCGGCGGCGCGAGCTCTTGCGGACCGATGAGCACGTAACCAACGCCGTATCGGTCGACCAGGTCGGCGGTGTTCAGATCTCCGCGAAGGATCGCCAACTCATCCGATTGCTTCCGCGCGTAGTCGGCCAGCCCGTACGTCCAGAGCCAGCCCGGGTATCCGCTCATGACACGCCTGCCGGCCAGCGTCGGGATCGGGCTGTTGTGCTCATCGGCCAGCGCAAAAACCGCGCTCGCTGGTGTGTTCTGTCGCACCCAGTCCGCAACCTGGATGCCCTTCGTATCAGTGAACCGATACGAGCTGACGCTGGCGTCAGATGCACGAGCGAGGTCGAGCGTGCCTGACAGACAGAGAAGGACCAGCATCGCCGCGACGAGTGATGCGGTCCATCGATGTCGCTTGACCATGCCCGCCAGGAAGCCGCCGACCACGATGCTGCCGAGCAACGCCCAGAATATGAAGAACTTCGTGTTGTCCCAGTCCCAAGGCTGAAGCACGATGAAGTTCGGGATGAGGAACCACAGCCACATGGGTGCAAACCATTTCTCGAACGCGGTCGGAATCCAGCCGCGTACGAACTGGGCGGCGATGAGCAGCGGAATCAACAGAGACGTGTTCTTGAGCCAGAACCACACGAAGTCCGCGGGGAAATAGACCGCTCCATCGCGTTGCCAATCGGTGGATGAAAGCCAACCGACTTCGATGCAGTACCCGCCGATCTTCGGCCCAGTTCCGCAAAAGCTGTTGTTGGCCGGTGGCCACATCCAGATCAGGATCGGAACCGCGACCAGCAGGGCCGGGACGAAAAACGCAATCCACTCGCGACGCCGGTTGAAGACCGCCCAGAACGCCGAGAGGGCGACCACCGTCCCATACGCGTGCACGTGGAACGCCGGCATGACGCCGGCCACGACGCCGGCGAAGAGAAACGTCTTCCAATCCTGCCGCTCGCGCACAGCCAGCCACACGAGAAGGAGGACGATCAACACGAGGCTGAAGCCAAACAGCGTCGACCGCTGCGGCACCAGGTACGCAAGCACCGGGTTCAGCCATTGGAAGTTGAGGTCGCGGTTGAGCGTGTACTCACGAGGGAGATGCGCCAGCACCCCAATCCCGCTGTGGCCGATGTCGCCGATGAGGTAGACGAAGCCGAGGCCGCCGCTCAGCAAGAAGACCGCGACCGCGATCACCGCCGCGCCGCGGCTGCCCGCGAACCGCGAGGCGGCGAGATAGAGGACCGCTGGAAACGCGAGCCCGAGTAAGCCCGACGTGAGCACCAGCGCCGAAGGCAGCGATGCGCCCAGCGGGACGAGGTTGGCGGCGAGGAAATCGATCATGAACGGGTAGCCGAGGTGGTTGCCCGGGTCGATCGGATATTGCGGCGGAAAGTTGTGGCCGTACGCAAACGAACCGGCGAACGTGAGGTGGGTCGCCCAGTCGCCCCAGATGTTGATGTACCCGGCCCACAGGCCATCGGGCTTGATGACATATGCCTGGTGGAGGAAGTGCACCGTCCACGCGCCACAGACGATGAAGATCGCAGCCACCGGCCAGGGGTGGCCCGGACTCCGCGGGGGCGCGGTCCAGCGTGACATGGCATCAGCCACGTCCGCGCCGAGACTGTCGCGGTTGACGGCAGCGGCACCGGCTCCCACGGCGACCGCGATCGCCGTGCCGGTAAGCACCGTGGCCAGCGTGACGTCGCGGACCACCATCGACAGCACAAAGGTCGTGGCCGAGAGGGCCATCGCGCCCAGCACAGTGCCGAAGGCCAGCCGCTCCTCGAGGCTGAGCTTGACTCCACTCAAATATGTGATTCCGAAGCCGGCGACAACGCAGCCCCCGAGCAGGATCGCCGCCCCGCCGAGAAGCCAACCCAGCAGCACGAGCAGAATGCCCGCGCTCAAGCTCAACCACGCAGCCGGCCGTCCGAGCGATGGCACGGCGACGGGCCGCGCCGCGCCCTCCGCCATCAGCTCCAGCACCAGAGCTGCGGCTCGGACGCCGGCAGATTGGCCTTGCAGTTGACCAGCCAGATCTTCGGACCCCATACGGGCGTTCCCGGGCCGGGATCCATCGCGGAGCCGGAGATCGGGAGCGCTGTCCAGATCGGATAGAAGTAGAAGAAAAACGCCACAGTCAATCCAAGGTGCGCGGCGAGCAGCTTGCGGCCGACGGGTGGGAAATGCGTCGCGATCCAGGCAAGTACGAATGCCAGCGCCAGGATCATGAAAATCAAGCCACCGAACATGTGGTACATGAACAGGACCCTGCTGATGTGCGACCACGGCAGGTACTGGGTGATGAACCCGAGCAGGATCACGGTGGCAGGGAAGCTGCGGTGCCGGATGATGAAATACGGCAGCGAGACGACGCAGAGGAGGCTCGTCCACCAGATCCATGGATTGCCGAGGTTCTCGATCCGCGCGATGAGCGCCTGGCCGGTCCAGTGGTCTATGCCCAGGTTCGTGTACTCGGCGTAGTACAGCACCGGCCGTGATACGAACGGCCACGACCACCACGGCGACCCGTAGGGGTGAGTCGCGGTCAATGTCGCATGGTAGATGTACGACTGCTTCTGGTACTCGATCAGGTCGGCCAGGCTCTGGAACTGCCCGCGGGCGAAGAACGGGTACCAAGAGGCGCCGTAGATCACGACCGGGATCACAAGCAACGCGACGATCGCGAGCGGGATGTAGAGGTCCCATCGAACGCCGCCCGGGATCGCCGGGCCCTCGCCTCTGCCCCACGACCAGATCGGCTTCTCAGCGGGTCCGATATCCACAGGCACGTATCGCCGAATTACGCGCATGACAAGCAGCAAGACGATGCTCGCCCATGCGGCCAGCACGATCCACTTGGAGGCGATGCCCAAACCAAGCGTGAGGCCGAGCAGGAACAGGCTCACGAGCGACGCAGCATGAGTGCGACTCTGGATGTGGACCAGGAAAAGCAAATACGTGAGCAGGATGAAGAAGATCGGGATGATGTCGATCATCCCGATGCGCGATTGCAGAAAGAACATGCCATCGAAGCAGACGAAGGTCCCCGCGGCGAGGGCAAACAGGCGGTTTGGCCACAGACGTCGCGCCAGCAGGTACATCAGCGGCACGCACAGGGTGCCGAAGATGCACACCGCGATCCGCCAGCCGAACGTGTTGAAACCGAGGTCGATGTAGTCGCCCGTCGCGCCCTGGAAGTGGGCTCGGTACCACCCATAACCCCATTCGCCGGCTCCTATGAACAGCTTCGATAGGGGCGGTTCGGGGTCGAAGTAAGGGCAAAAAATGCTCCGGGGGTGGCACTGCGTGTTCTTGAAGTCGTAGTGGGCAAAGACCGGGAAATAGACCTCGTCGAAGACCTGTCCGTTCGGGGGCGAAAGGACACCGTTGTTGTCGGCGTAGCCGCGGTTGAAGGGATACGCGAGGCCGCACAACGTCCCAGCGTCGCCCTGGGCATCGATAGGAGTGCTGGACACGCAGTTCGAGACGAGCGGGCCCTGGAAGGGATGAAGAAAGAAGTCGGGCATGATCGGGCTGTAGAAACGAAGGACGAACGCGACCACGGTGAACGCGAGGATCGCGAGTGCATCCCAGCGATCGAAGTACGCGGGCTCTGCAGGACTCACCGCCTCCGAAGACCACGCTCGCGCTCCTTCTAAGAGCTCAGCCTGACCCTCACTCACCGTCGCCGCTTTCGACGCCGGCCTCCACCAAGGTTCTGGCCCATCCTGTAGGGCAGTTTCGCGGCGATCTCCCACGAGGCTGCGTCGGCGTCGGGGACCGGCATGGCAATCGTGTCTTCGTAGAAAAGGCGCGAGCCCAGCCGCTTCCTGATCGCGGCCAGCTGCTCCTCATCGCCCCTCACGCGGACGAACAGGGCCGGCTTGTCGAGGAGCGGCCTCATGATCCGAGCCACCTTCGTGCGCCGGGCGTCCTGGAAGGCGACCTTGAGCGGCTGCACCTTGACCATTCGAATGTCCTCATAGTCGATCAGGACATTGGAGAAGAGAGTGGAGACCTTGAGGCCGTTCTCTAGCGGTTCGACGAAGCTCCGCCATCGATAGACCAGGAAGGCCGCGCCGAGCAGAAGCCCGACCGGGGCGTAAAAAAGCCAGATGATGTTTCCGGAGTTGATCGGCTGGCGGGAATAGACCACGACCCCGATGGCGAGGATCCCCACCACGACCAGCAGGCCCGCGTAAAAGCGCTGCCAGCGCCACAACTCTTCGGCGTAGAGGATTCGCTGCCGTCCACGGATCGGGCGGTTTCCGTCGGTGCTCAAGCTATTGATTATCCGGTAGCGCCCAGGCCTGGCTCCGTTCCACGGCCCGCCGCCACTGCGCCTGGAGGGTTTCCGCCTGATCCCGCGAGATCGACGGCTCGAACGCGCGGTCGAGCTTCCAAAGGCTCTCCAGGTCGGCGTCGGACCAAATGCCGGCGCCCAGGCCCGCCAGAAAGGCAGCGCCCAGCGCCGTCGTCTCGGTCTGGCGCGGGCGCCTGACTGGGATGCCGAGCAGGTCGGCCTGGAACTGGCACAGCACGTCCATGACCGCGGCGCCACCGTCGACCCGCAGCTCGGCGAGCGGCCGGCCGCTGTCCCCTTCCATCGCCTGCACGACGTCGCGGGTCTGGTACGCCATCGCCTCGACCGCGGCGCGCACAAGCTGCCCCCGTCCACTGCCGCGAGTGAGGCCGACGATCGTGCCCCGGGCGAAGGGATCCCAGTAGGGCGCGCCCAGGCCGACAAACGCGGGGACCATGAATACGCCGCCGGCATCGGGAACCGACGCGGCGAGCGGACCGGCTTCGGCTGCGTCAGAAATAATCCCCAGGCCGTCCCGCAGCCACTGCAGGGCGGCGCCGGTGATGAAGATCGCGCCCTCCAGCGCGTAGCTGAGGCGCCCATCTCGCCGCCAGGCGACGGTTGTGAGCATTCCGGACTTCGAGGGCACGCGCTCCAATCCCGTCTGCATGAGCACGAACGAGCCTGTTCCGTAG
>MNES01000030.1:0-1659 GCA_001917815.1 Chloroflexi bacterium 13_1_40CM_65_17
TTGGGTCGCATGAAGGCGGGGCGCACGTTGGCGGTCATCCGGACCTCGACCTCTTTGACGCCCGGAAGGTCGCCGACCAGATCCTGGGCCTGGGTCTTGAAGCGATCCCGAACCGGGCATGCGGGCGTCGTGAGCTCGAAGGTGAAGCTGACCTTGCCTTGGGGCGTGACCTCCAGCTCCTTGATCATGCCGAGGCTCACGACGTCCCGGCCCAGGTCGGGGTCCTGGATGTGGGCGAGGACGTCGAGCACCTGCTGGGGAGTGGGGCTCATCGACTGCGATCTTACCGATGTAACTTCGATATATGTCGCCACGCGGCTCGCCTCGAGCACTTCGCGCCCTTCAGGCCGCGTGTCGCGCCTGCCACGTATGCGTCGACGCGGGCATCATCCCGGAGGCCAACCCCACGTTCTCCGGCCAATGGGGCGCTCCATTCTTTTTGGTCGGGCAGGCGCCGGGCCCTGCGGAGCGCGAGTCGCGCAAGCCGTTCTCCGGGCGCGCGGGCAAGGAGCTCGACCGCTGGATGCTGCGCGCGGGTTTCTCGAGCACCGAAGAGTTTCGGCGCTTCACGTACATCGCGGCGCTGATGCGCTGCTTCCCCGGCCGCAATCGTGCAGGCACTGGTGACCGTCGACCACCGCCGGCCGCCGTCGCCAACTGTGCGCACTGGCTCGACGCCGAGCTCGAGATGCTCGAGCCGCTGGTCATCATTCTTGTCGGGCAGATGGCGATCGCCCGATTTCTCGGCGCAGCCCCGCTCGAAGAAAGAATCGGCCGTACGTTTGGCAAAAAGCCGGTGCTGGTACCTCTGCCGCATCCTTCGGGCCAGAGCCGCTGGCTCAACGATCCAGCGAATCGCAGGCGTCTGGACAGAGCTCTCGCGCAGCTCTCACGACTGCGTGAAGACGCGATAGGCTGACAGTCGACCGCGTCGGCCCCAAGAAGGAGAGGGAGTGAATGGCGAAGTATCTGCTGGTTTTCTATGGTGGGGGCATGCCGGAGACGCCGGCTGCCCAGGCCAGGGTCTTGAAGCAGTGGGAGAAGTGGTACGGAAAGCTCGGATCGGCTGTGGTCGACGCCGGCAATCCGTTTTCCGGTGCAGTGAACAAAGTCAAGCCCGATGGCACTGTCGCCAAGGGACCGGTCGGTCAGAGGGCGAGCGGCTACAGCATCGTCGAAGCCCGCTCGCTCGACGCCGCGACGAAAATGGCGAAGGGTTGCCCGATTCTGAAGAGCGACGGGCAGATCGCCGTCTACGAAACTTTCAGCATCATGTAGCGGCGTCGGCTCGAAACATTGCCGTCGTTTTTTGCCAGGCGTGAAGGCGGCCGCGCGGTCATCGTCGGCGGCGATGCCCGCCATTTAGCCCGCTCGCTGCGGGCGCGCGAGGGTGAAGAGGTCGAAGTGGTCGACCCCGACGGGTTTCTCCTGACGGTTCGCCTCGACCACGTTTCGGCGGACCGTGTCGAAGGCGTGGTCGTCGCCGAACGCGAGCACCGGCCTGAGCCACAAGCGCACATCACCATCGCGATCGCCAACCTGCCCGCACCTGCGCTGGAGCTCGTCCTCTCCAGGTGCACCGAGGTCGGCGCGTTCGCGTTTCACGTCGTGCAGGCGGACCGCAGCGTCGCGCGCGGCGCCAAAGCCGATCGCTGGACG
>MNES01000030.1:1773-38214 GCA_001917815.1 Chloroflexi bacterium 13_1_40CM_65_17
CTGATCGGGCCCGAGGGCGGCTGGTCCCCGCGCGAGGAGGGGCTGGTCGCGATCAAGGCCGGCCTCGGCCCGCGCAACCTGCGGGCGGATACCGCCGCCGTGGTGGGTCTCGTCGTCGCCCTCGCCGCCCGCCGCTCTCTCTAAAAACGGAGCGTTTTCACTTGACGCTTCGGAATGAGATAAGATCAGGCATGGGATGGTGGAGCGAACCCCCCGAAGCGGTCTCGCGCTGGGCCATACGGCAATGGAAGACGCCAGCTGCCCGGTCTCGGTCGACCTGGCTGTCTTCACGCTTGCCGGCCGAGAACTAAGCGTGCTTCTGAGCCAGAGATCGGAGGCGCCATACCCTGGCTTCTGGGCACTACCAGGCGGCCTCCACCGCCCGGGGAATTCGCTCGACGCCCAGGCGCGCGCCCTCCACGAGGGGATCACTGGGCTCGAGGGCGGCTGGATCGAACAGCTCAAAACCTTCCACCGGCCCGAGCAAAGCGACGCATCCGGCCAGGTCGTGGTTCCGGGCCGCGACCCCCGGGGCGACGTGCTCGCCGTCGCCTACATCGCCATCGTGCCCAGCGCCCAGGCGGAGAAGTGCGCGGGCGACAAAGACGGCGCCGAGCAGGAGTGGCACCCCGTCCGCCGGCTCCCGGTGCAGATGGCGTTCGATCACCGCGAGATCGTCGACTACGCGGTGCGCCGGTTGCGCAGCAAGGTCGGCTATTCGTCGCTCGGCTTCCAGCTCTTGCCAGCGGAGTTCACGATCTCCGAGCTCCAGCACGTTTACGAGGCCGTGCTCGGGCTCTCCATCAACCGAGGGAACTTCTGGCGCAAGGTCGTCGATCGCGGCGTCATCGAGCCGACTGGAAAGGAACGCAGCGTGCGCGGCAAGCGAGCCTACATGTTCCGTTTCACCCAGCAGGCTTTCGGATTGCGCGAGGAGCCCGATGGTTTCATCGAAGCCTGATCTCGACGATGTCGTGGCAACAGCCCTTCGTGAAGACCTGGGCAGTGGCGACGTCACCACGCGCTATGTGGTGGGTCCAGACCTGTTGGGCGAAGCGAGAGTAGTCGCCAGGAGTTCCGGCGTCCTCAGCGGCGCCGCGGCGGCCGCCCGGGTGTTCGAGATCGTGCAGCCGCCGTGCGAATATGTCGCGCTTGCACCGGAGGGCGCGCGAATCGATCGTGGCGACGAGGTGGCGCGGATAGTGGGACCACTCGGTTCCATCCTCACCGCGGAGCGCACAGCCCTCAACTTCCTGCAGCGCATGTCGGGCATCGCGACTCTCACGCGGCGCTACGCCGACGCCTTGTCCGCTTACGAAAACGTAACCCTGCTCGACACCCGCAAGACGACGCCCGGGCTTCGCAGCCTGGAGCGTGCGGCTGTTCGCGCGGGCGGCGGTCACAACCATCGCGCGGGCCTGTGGGACGCGATCCTCATCAAGGACAACCACGTCGCAGCCGCGGGCGGTGTCGCCGCGGCGGTGAGAAGCGCGCGCCAAGCCGCGATGCCTGTCGAGGTCGAGGTCGACACGCTTGGGCAGCTCGACGAGGCGCTCGAGGTCGGAGCCGAGATCGTGCTGCTCGACAACATGTCGCCTGCTGAAATGCGGCGCGCCGTTGAAATCACCGCCGGTCGCGCGCAGTTGGAAGCGTCGGGGGGCATGACGCTGGAAGGAGCGGTGGCGGCGGCGAAGGCGGGGGTGGACCGAATTTCCGTGGGCGCGCTCACGCACTCCGCGCCGGCGCTGGATTTTAGCCTGGAGGTCAGGAGGACATGGCGGTAGAAATAATCTCCCTCGAGGAGGACGCCGCCGAGTTCGAGCGCCGCGCCATCCCCCGCGACATCGCGCGCATGAGCGCGGAGATCCGTGAGCTGGCCAGCCGGCGCAACGCGGTGATCCTCGCCCACAACTACCAGGTGCCCGAGGTGCAGGACGTGGCCGACTACGTCGGCGACTCCCTCGGTCTATCGCGCCAGGCGGCTGCCACCGACGCCGATGTGATCGCCTTCTGCGGCGTCCACTTCATGGCCGAGACCGCGGTCATCCTGAGCCCGCGCAAGCGTGTGCTCATCCCCGACCTCGAGGCAGGCTGCTCGCTGGCGGCCACCATCAACGCAACGCAGCTGGCGGCCTGGAAGGCCGAGCATCCCGGGGCCATCGTCGTGTCGTATGTCAACACCACCGCGGAGGTGAAGGCGCTCAGCGACTACTGCTGCACGTCCGGCAACGCGGAGCGAGTGATCCGCGCCATTCCCGAAGACAAGGAGATCCTCTTTTTGCCCGACATGTTCCTCGGCACCTATCTCGAGAAGGTGACCGGCCGGAAGATGCACGTCTGGCCGGGCGAGTGCCACGTACACGCGGGCATCCGCCCGCAGGACATCGACCGCGCACGCGCTGAGCACGGCGACGCCGATCTGCTCGTCCATCCGGAATGCGGATGCGCGAGCCAGTGCATGTACTTCAAGGCGAGTGGCGACATCGACGCTGAGCGCACGCACATCCTCTCCACCGAGGGGATGGTCCGGCACGCACAGCAGCATCCAGCACGCACCTTCGTGGTCGCGACCGAGCTGGGCATCATGCACCGACTCGCGAAGGAAGCGCCGCAGGGCCGCTTCTACGCCGCGAGCGAACGCGCGATCTGCCGCTACATGAAGAAGATCACCCTCGAGAAGCTGCTCACGTCGCTGCGCGACGACGTGTTCGAGGTCACGGTGCCGCAGGACGTCGCCGACCTGGCCCGCGTCGCCATTCAGCGAATGGTGGAGCTGTGACTGGGTCTCCCCACCCGGCCCTCCGGGCCGACCTCCCCGCGGAGGGGGCACGTGTAATTCGAACCGACGTGCTCGTCATCGGCGACGGGCTCGCGGGATCGGCCGCCGCGCTCGAAGCCGCGCGGCTTGGTGCTCGAGTAGCGCTTGTGTCCGCCGGGCACGGATCGTCGGACCGCGCGCAGGGAGGCCTCGCCGCAGCGACCCTGCCAGAGGACTCACCTCGCTTGCACGCGCTGGACACGCTGGCGGCGGGTGGCGACCTCTGCGACCCAGACGCAGTCTCCATGCTCACGAGCGCTGGGCCGGAGACGGTGCGATGGCTGGAGTCGCTCGGCGTGCGATTTGACGGCGGCGCCGCCCGCGAAGCCGCTCACTCGCTGCCCCGCGTCCTTCACCTTCGAGGCGACCAGAGCGGCAGCACCCTGATGGGCTTCATGCGCGACGCCATCGCGCGGGAGCCGCGCATCGGCAGGATCCAGGGCAGGCTCCATTCATTGCTCGGCGATGGCGCCTGTGGCGGCGCGGCCTTCTCCGGTGGACTCACCGTGCGTGCCGGCGCGACCGTGCTCGCGACGGGTGGCTACGCCGGTCTGTTCGAGCGCACGACCAACAGCCGGCTCAGCAGCGGCAAGGGGATCCTCGAAGCCTCCCGCGCCGGCGCGCGAGTGGCGGACATGGAGTTCGTGCAGTTCCACCCCACGGTTTTCGAAGGTCCAGGTCCATTCCTGATCACCGAAGCCCTGCGTGGCGCAGGTGCCCACATCGTTGACGCTGATGGCAGGCGGTTCATCGACGAGCTGCTGCCGCGCGACCATGTTTCGCGCGCGCTGGCAATGCACGGCGGGCGGGCGTACATCTCGGTCACCCATCTCGACCCCGTCGTGTTGCGGCGCAGCTTTCCAAACTTCATGCGCAACTGCCGACGGGTCGGCATCGACCCCCTTCGTGAGGCGGTACCGATTGTTCCGGCCGCTCATTACACGATGGGCGGGGTCGCGACCGACCTCGACGGCCGCTCTTCGTTGGCCGGCCTGTTCGCGGCGGGCGAATGCGCACGCACTGGCGTCCATGGCGCCAATCGCCTGGCGAGCAACTCTCTGCTGGAGGCGGCGATATTCGGCCGCCGTGCCGCAGCGGCGGCCGTGGGATCAGAGAAGACGATCACGAATTCATACGCGCGCAGCCGCGTATGGGCCCGCGGTGACCTGACCGTCGGCGCCGTGCGGCGGCTGATCGATTCCGCGGCGGGAGTGCTGCGAACCGGCGCCGGCCTCGAGCGCGCGCTGGCCGCGCTGCGGGCGGGCGGACTGTCAGAGAGTGCGGCCGACGCCGCTGACGTGGCAACGATGATCTGCTCGGCGGCGCTTGCGCGGCGGCACAGCCTCGGCGCGCACCAGAGAGTGGACGAACCGGCGCCGATCGCCGTTTAGCGCTTAAGGGCGCGGTACGTCCTCACCTCTCCTGCAATCGCGGCAATCGAAAGTCCGACGAACTCACCCAAGCCGATCCAGAAAAGGGTGATCGTCGACGGCCTGAACGCGCTTAGACCCAGTCCCAACACAGCCAGCCCGATCGACTGCACGAGTCCGACGTAGACCGCATAGCCCCATGGGGTTGAGGCAAAACCCGGAGCCAGCGTGCCGAGTGAGCGAGACGTGACGCGGTTGATCACGTCCTTCGCGCGTATCGCAAGCCCGAGGCTCACGAGCAACAAGGCCGCGCCGAGGCCGACAACGACGATCACGGCTCCATCCTCCCACAGCGGTTGGCGTGTGGCACCTACGATTTGAACGTGCCCACCGTCACTCAGGCCCGCGTGCGCAACTTCTGCATCATCGCCCACATCGATCATGGGAAATCGACGCTGGCCGATCGGCTGCTCGAGTTCACGGGTTCCATAAGCAAGCGCGATATGCAGGACCAGGTCCTCGACAGCATGGACCTGGAGCGCGAGCGCGGGATCACGATCAAGCTCCAGGCGGTCCGCATGACATATCGCGCGCGCGATGGCGAGAGCTATGAGCTCAACCTGATCGACACGCCAGGTCACGTCGACTTCGCGTACGAGGTGTCACGCTCACTCGCCGCGTGCGAAGGCGCCATCCTCGTCGTCGACGCGGCTCAGGGTATCGAGGCGCAGACGCTGGCAAACCTGTACCAGGCCGTCGAGGCCGGCCTGACCATCGTCCCCGTTGTCAACAAGATCGACCTTGACGCCGCGCAGCCGGAGCTTGTCGCCGAGGAGATCGCAGACGTGACAGGAATCCCTCGGGACGAGGTCATCTTCGCCTCGGCGAAGCAGGGAATCGGAACTCAGGACATCCTCGAGGCCGTCATCTCGAAGGTGCCACCGCCGCGCGGCGATCCCGCCGCGCCGCTGCGCGCACTGATCTTCGATTCGCACTACGACCCGTATCGCGGCGTGATCACCTACGTCCGTGTGGTCGATGGCGAGATCAAGCCGCGCACGAAGATCCGGATGATGAACACCGGGAGCGTTCACGAGGTGGATGAGGTCGGGTGGTTTGCACCCCGGCCGCGTCCCGCCGAGAAGCTGACCGCGGGCGAGGTCGGCTACGTCACCGCCGCGATCAAGAACGTGATCGACGCCCGCGTCGGGGACACCATCACCACTGCGGAGGGCGGCGCCTCGACGCCTTTGCCCGGGTACCGCCAGGTCAAGCCGATGGTGTTCGCCGGCCTTTTCCCGACCGACTCCGACCAGTTCGCCGACCTCAAGGAGGCGCTCGAGAAGCTCCAGCTCAACGACGCCGCGCTTTCGTACGAGCACGAGAACTCGGCCGCGCTCGGGTTCGGCTTTCGGTGCGGGTTCCTGGGCCTCCTCCATCTCGAGATCGTCCAGGAGCGGCTCGAGCGCGAGTTCGAGCTCGACCTGATCACGACCGCGCCGACGGTCGAGTACCGCGTGACGCTGAAGCGAGGCGACACCATCGAAGTCGACAACCCCGCGCTGTTGCCAGACCCGACCGCGATCGAGTCGATCGCCGAGCCCTTCGTCAAGCTCTCGATCATCGTCCCGTCCACATATGTCGGGCCGATGATGGAGCTTTGCCAGGATCGGCGTGGCATGTTCAAGAAGCTGGAGCACCGCCCGGGCGACCGGGTCGTGATCGAGTACGAGATCCCGCTCGGCGAGATCATCCACGACTTCTACGACCAGCTGAAGTCCCGCTCCAAGGGCTATGCGTCGATGGACTACGAGATGATCGGCTTCCGGGAAGGCGAACTCGTCAAGCTCGACGTGCTGGTCGCGGGCGAGCCGGTGGACGCCCTTTCCTTGATCACGCACCGCAGCAAGGCGCAGGCCCAGGGACGACGGCTGGTGGAGAAGCTGAAGGCGATTATTCCCCGCCAGCTCTATGAAGTTCCAATCCAGGCCGCCATCGGCGGTAAGGTGATCGCTCGCGAGACGATTCCGGCGATGCGCAAGGACGTCCTGGCAAAGTGTTACGGAGGCGACGTCACCCGGAAACGCAAGCTGCTCGAGAAGCAGAAGGAAGGAAAGCGACGGATGAAGCGTGTGGGGTCGGTTGAGATCCCGCAGGAAGCGTTCATGGCGGTGCTGAAGCTTGACTAGGACGGTTCGCCTGCTTGCGCTGGCATCGTTGGCAGGCTTGCTGCTGATGTCTTGCGCGAAGATTGGCTCCGGCGCCGGCAGCAACGCACAACCAGCCGACATCTACGCCGCCGGCCCGAGCGTGGCGGACGTGCGGACGCTTTTCGGCGACAACAACTGGTGGCCGGGTCCGCCTTCTTTCGGGGTCAGGCCCCTGGACTCGGCGAGCGTTCCCGACACCGAGCGGTTCTCGATCACGCAGCGGTTCCTTCATCTCGGCAGCGCCGAGGTGCTTGAAATCCGCTACACGGTCTACGACAAGACGGGGTCGGCCACGAGTCGCATGACCAGCCTGCAGAACGCGTACGGCGCCTCGCCCTCGAGCCCGAAGGTCGGCGACCAGGTCCTCTACTACGGTCTTCTCAGCAGCGGCGGCGCGCCGTACATCACCAGGACCTTCGTGCGTCTTGGACAGATCGTCACCGAGCTCCTCTGGACACGAAAAGATGGGATCCCGACAGTCGCTCAGCTCGGCAAGAACGCGGCCAAGGTCGTGGACGGGCTGAAGAAGGTGACCACCGGGAAGGTTCACCGCTCGCCACGCGCGGTCGACGAAACGCGACTGCCTCCGCCTGGACTTGACATCACCTTCCTGGGGTCGGCGCAGCTACCCGTCGAAGCGTGGCTCGTCATGGCCGACGTGGGCATTCCGGAACCGGTCCTCAATCTGCTTCACAACGATGGCGTGACCGATTTCGTCTTCGGCGACTACGCGCTCAACACCGACACGCACATGGAGGTGCGAACCGCGCTACTGACCTTCTCGACCTCTACAGCGGCCGCCGATTGGGTCTCAACCTTCAGCAACAGCGGGCCCGACCAGAGCGGCATCGCAGGGTCGTACATCGATTCCCTCGGCGTGTACCACTACCTGTTCGCGTCAGGAACCCATGGCGCGATGCTGGTCTGCAGCTCGACCGCCGCGGCCGAAGCGGCCTCCAGGGCGTGCGAGAGTCCGATGGTCCGCACCGCGATCTCGTGGAAGCTGGGGCTCGGCGGCTAGCTACTCCGCTCGCGTCACGGCCGCGCTCTTCCCGCGGCGCGTAGCCCGAAACCAGTCCCACTGCTTCGCCAGACCCTCGCGCAGCGCGACCCGAGGTTCCCATCCCAATCGCTCGCGAGCGAGGTTTATCGAAGCCCCCGTGTGGCGCGGGTCGCCCGGCGCCGCGGGGAGGTTTTGGCGCCGGACCTCGAGCTTGCTGATCTCACCGAGCGTCGCCAGAACTTTGTTGATAGTGACGCGGCTGCCGCCGCCGAGGTTGAACACCATGCCCACCACGTCCGCCGTCGCCGCCTTGACGGTTCCCTCGACCGCGTCCGATACATAGGTGAACTCGCGCGTCTGCTCGCCGTCACCGAAGACCTCTATCGGCTCGCCGTCAGCCAGCGCCTGCATGAAACGTGCGAACGCCATATCCGGCCGCTGGCGCGGGCCGTACACGGTGAAGTAGCGAACCGAGACCGCCGGGATGTCGAAGTTGCGCGTGTAGAGATGCGCCAGGTGCTCCGCCGCCAGCTTGGTCACTCCGTAGGGCGAGACTGGGCGTGGCAGGGCCGATTCACGAGTGGGGAAAGACTCGGCGTCGCCGTAAACGGATGAGCTTCCCGCGAAGACCAGTCGCTTGAGGCGGCTTCCTTTCAAGTGTTCGAGGAGCCGCTGAGTGGCGATGACGTTGTCGCGCACGTAGCGGTCGAACTGATGGCCCCAGCTGGGCCTGACCCCCGGCTGCCCGGCGAGGTGATAGACGATGGCGGCGCCCTCGAGCGCGGCGGTGAGGTCCGCGTCGACGAGGTCGAGCTCCTCGAATGAGAAGTTGCGGTGGCTCCTCGCGACATCGAGGTTCTGCTCCTTGCGAGCGCGCCGGTAGTAATCGGTGAAGCAGTCGATGCCGACGACCTCATGGCCGTCGGCCAGCAGCCGTTCGCACAGGTGCGAACCGATGAAGCCGGCAGCGCCGGTGACGACTACTTTCACAGGGCGCAAGCCTGAGGCGTCATGAGTGCGATTTGCAAGCGCCCCCTATCCTCTGAATATATGTCTCGCTTCGAGGCGTGGCTAGGCGATTCGGGCATCGGTGTGTCTGTGAAGCAGTTCCCGTCGGGCACCCGCACCGCCGGCGATGCTGCGCGTGCGGTCGGCTGCGATGTGGGGCAGATCGTGAAGTCGCTCGTATTCATCGCCGCGGGCCGTCCGGTGGTTGCCCTGGTCAGCGGGGCCAACCGTTTGGACGAGGGCCGGCTGGGTGCCGCGGCAGGCCTTCCCGTGACGAAGGCCGACGCCGAGCTGGCGAGGTCGGCGACCGGTTACGCGATCGGCGGCGTGCCACCGTTCGGCCACGCGACCGAAGTGCCGGTTTTCATGGATCGCGACCTGCTCGGACACGCGGTGGTCTGGGCGGCCGCGGGCCGGCCGGACTCGGTTTTCGAGATCGACCCGAAGCGTCTCCAAGAGCTGAGCCACGCCACGGTGATCGATCTGGCGGATCGGCATGATCAGCTGCGATTCCCCACCCGGGCTCCGCAAGGTCGCCTCCCGCGCCTGCGGCGCGGGGACCCCAGCGGTTAGTGGGGAGGTAGGCACGTGAGCAGCATCCTCATCTTCTGCCGCGACTGCGGGAAGCAGGTCCCGAGCTCGCAGACCCGTGACGGGCTTTGCCTCGACTGCCGCGTGCGCCGCTCGGTCGCCGACCTGCGCAGCGAGCACGCCCGGCTGTGGCGAAAACGCGAGCGCTATCGGACCCAGAACGCCAACGTCGAGCAGATCGGGCACCAGATTGCGAGGGTCGAAGACCGCATGGGCCAGCGCATCAAGGGGCTCGTCTCGAACGAGCGGGACGCGACCGACTACCTGCGCAAGGAGCTCGAGGCGGCTCGCGGCCAGCGCTACACGATCAAGGGTGTTTGACGTGCAGCCCATAGCGAACCTCTACGTCCACATTCCCTTCTGCAAGCACAAGTGCGGCTACTGCGATTTCAACGCCTACGCCGGTATGGACCGCCTGATGCCCGATTACGTCGAAGCCCTCGAGCGAGAGCTGGCCACCGCACGCGAGGAGCGGGAGTTCACCGAGCTGCAGACCGTCTATCTGGGAGGGGGGACGCCGAGCCTGCTGCCGGCCGGCCTCATCGCAAGGCTCTTGCGGTTCATTCGCCAGAACTTCGACGTCGCGACGGACGCCGAGGTCACGCTCGAGGCCAACCCGGGGAGCACGGACGAAGCAAGGCTGGCGGCCTGGCTGGAGGGCGGAGTCAATCGGTTGAGCCTCGGCGTGCAGGGCTTCGAGCCGCGCGCGCTTGCCGTCCTGGAGCGAAAGACCGATGCCGCGCAGGCCACGCGAGCTTTCGCGCTCGGGCGCTCGATGGGCGTCAAGAACCTGAGCATCGACCTCATTTACGCCGTGCCACATCAAAGCCGCGAATCATGGGTCGAGACTCTGCGGCGTGGCCTGGAGCTGGGCCCGGACCACGTCTCGACCTACTGCCTCACCTTCGAGGAGGGGACTTTGCTATGGAGGCGTCGCGCGGAAGGCAAACTGCCCGAGCTCGACCCTGACCTCCAATGGGACCAGCTCGACTCTGCCTGCGCCGAGCTCGAGGCAGCCGGCTTCCGGCGCTACGAGGTCTCCAACTGGGCCCGGCCGGGCTTCGAGTCGCGACACAACCTTGCTTATTGGCGATGCCGGCCCGTGTACGGCGCCGGCGCGGGCGCTCACTCGTACGCCACCGACGGGTCGCGCGCTTGGCGCTGGTGGAACGTCGCCCGGCCGCGGGAGTACATCGCCGCGTGCCCGGCAACCGTTGCCGGCGGCGAGGAGCTGGCTGAGCGCAAGGCAGGCGCCGAGGCCTTGATGCTCGGCTTGCGCACAGCCGAGGGCGTGAAGCCACCGGAAGGCTTTGGCGACGAGCTCGGCGTGCTCGTGGCAGCAGGGCTGATCGAGAGATCGCACGGACGGGTCGCGCCGACCCGGCGAGGCATGGACCTGCACAATCAGATCGCGCTCGCGGTACTGTAACCAGCACTCGGCGTGGCCGAGTGCCAATCACGATGGAGAACAGGAAGGAAGCAATCCTGCGGGCGGTCGTCCAGGAGTTCACCACCAGCGCGGTGCCGGTGGGCTCCCAGTCGCTGCACAGCCGGTACTTCGTCAACCTGTCATCGGCAACCATCCGCAGCGAGCTCGCCGAGCTCGCCGACCGTGGCTACTTGATCCAGCCGCATACCTCCGCGGGCCGCATCCCGACCGACTCCGGCTATCGGTACTTCGTCGACTTCCTCATGGACCTGGAGGAAGTTCCGGACCGGGTGCGCGTCTTCATCAACGAGGAGCTCGGGCACGCGACGGCCGATGTACAGGGGCTGGTCGAGCGCGTGGCGATGACGACCGCTGCGGTGACCCAGAACGCTTCCGTGGCCAGCGCGCCGCACGGCTCGCAGGGTCGCATCAAGCATGTCGACCTGGTGTCCCTCGAACCGAAGGAAGTGCTCCTCATCCTTCTTCTCGAAGGCAACCTGCTGCGCCAGCAGGTGGTCCAGGTCACCGAGGCCGCGGGCCAGCCGGAGCTCACGCTGCTCGCATCGAAGCTGAACGGGACGCTCGTCGGTAAGGCCGGCGAGGAGGTGCGCCGCCGCTACGACGGTGCGGCATTGGGGCTGGAGAAGGAGCTACTGGGCCGTATCGTCGCTGCGCTCGACCAGTACGAACAGGGCGCGGAGAATCTCGTCGTCCACGACGGCGTGCGCAACCTGCTTCGCCAGCCCGAGTTCGCCGAATCGTCGCGGCTCCAACAGGTGCTCGAGGTGCTGGAGGAGACCCGCTACCTGACCGTCCTCCTGCACGAGCTCATCGGCAACTCCGATCTGCAGATCGTGATCGGCTCCGAAAACGCGTCGAGCCAGCTGCAGGGATGTGCGGTGGTGCTCACGACCTACGGTCCGTCGAACCGTCTCAAGGGCGTGCTGGGCGTGATCGGGCCGACGCGGATGGCTTACAGCCAGACGGTGGCCCGCCTGCGGGCGGTGGCGCGCAGCGCGAGCGATCGTATGGCGGAGCTGGGGGTTTGAGAGCGGCCTCGACCGCGGTATTTATGCAGTGTCATGACCACGCGTAAATATCCACACGAACCCGAGGCGCCGGATCCTGTCACCACCAAGCAGGTGGCGGCGCTCGAAAGCAAGGTCGCCGAGCTGGAGGAGGCCGCGGCCGAGGCCAAGGATCGCTACCTGCGCATGGCGGCTGACTCCGAGAACTTTCGCAAGCGGACGCGCCAGGAGCAGCTGGAGACCATCCAGCATGCGTCGACCGAGCTGATCAACCGGCTGCTGCCTGGCCTCGACGACCTTCACAAGGCACTTGATCACAAGCCCCAGGGCATCGACCCGTCGTGGCTGAAGGGCGTGGAGCTGAGCGTGCGCAAGCTCGAGGAGGCTCTCGGGGCGCACGGCCTCGAGCCCATCAAAGCCGTGGGCACGCGCTTCGATCCGAAGCTGCACGAGGCCGTTGGTCATGAGGAGTCGCGCGAGCACCCGGAAGACACTGTCATCGCCGAGCTCCGGCGTGGATATCGCGTCCGCGACCGTGTGGTTCGGCCCGCGCTCGTGAAGGTCGCCCGGCCACCTGCGCTGCCCAAGAGCGACGCGGGTGTTGACGGTGACGGCGCACCCGACCAGGCCTAACGCCGCACAATTTCAGGGTGGCCGTCAAGCGCGACTACTACGAAGTTCTCGGCGTGAACCGCCAGGCGTCACCCGATGACTTGAAGCGCGCCTTTCGCAAGATCGCGATGGACTCGCATCCCGACCGCAACCCCGACGACCCTGTTGCCGCGCTCCGTTTCAAAGAGGCAAGCGAGGCCTACGCGGTGCTTTCGGACGCAGGCCGGCGTCGGAGCTACGACATGTTCGGCCACGCCGCCGTCGACATGGGCGCGGGGCCGGCCGTGGACTTCTCGGACATGCCGTTCGCGGACATCTTCGACACGTTCTTCGGTGGCGGCGGCGGCCGTTCCCGGCGCCGCTCCGATCGAGGTGACGACCTCCGGTACGACATGACGATCACGTTCGAGGAGGCGTTCACGGGGGTCGAGAAGCAGATCGACGTTCCCAGGCTCGCCACGTGCGACCGCTGTTCAGGTAGTGGTGCCGAGCCCGGAACCGGAACCGAGACCTGCCCAGGCTGCGGGGGCGCGGGGCAGGTCCGGCGCGCCCAGCAGTCGATCTTCGGCTCGATCGTGACGCAGACCACGTGCCCGACCTGTGGCGGCGCGGGCCGGCTGCTCAAGAGCCCGTGCACGCAGTGTCGCGGCCAGGGGCGCACCACCGTCACACGCCGGCTCGCGGTGCGCATCCCGGCGGGCGTCGACACCGGCTCGCAGATCCGCCTCAGCGGGGAAGGCGAGGCGGGCGTCCGCGGCGGGCAGCCCGGCGATCTGTACGTGGTGCTCCGCGTCAAGTCGCATCCACACCTGGCGCGCCGCGACCAGAGCATCGTCTACGAGCTGCGCATCAACATCGTGCAAGCGGCGTTGGGAGACCGGATCGAGATCCCGACGATGGACGGGCCCGTGGAGATCGCCATCCCGGCCGGGACCCAACACGGGCAGTCGTTCAGGCTCGCCGGGAAGGGCATGCCTGACGTCCGCGGCGGCCGTCGCGGGGACCAGTACGTGCTCGTCCAGGTCGTCGTTCCCAAGGACCTGACCGCGGAGCAGAAGGCCATCCTGCGCAAGGTTGGCGGGCTGACCGGGAAGCCGGAAAAGGTCTCCAAGGGGTTCTTCGAGAAGCTGCGCGACGCGATTTCCCTAGACGGTTAAAGGCTCTCCCAGCCAACTCCAAGGTTTGAGGCATAACCTTGGCGGTCCGTGGGTAGTTATTTCCGGGTATTACTAGATTGGGCAGTAGCCCCGTACGGTATTAGGGGAAGAAAGTGGCAAAAACGATCGATCTCGAACTGACCCGGGCCGAGGTGGAAGTCATCGAGCTGGAGGCACGCCTCCGCGTCGTCCCGATGAACGACACCCAGCTCTCCGACGCCCTCAAGGCCGCCCTGGCGGCCAAGAAGGAGCGCCTGGCCAAGCTGCGCACTCTGCACGCCGCCGCCGGCCGTCAGAACCGCGATGCCGCGGACGGTGACGCCGCCAAGAAGCCGCTGCCGCTGCACGCTACCCGGCGGGCACCTCTCAAGCGTTCGGTGCCCCAGCGCCCAAAGGCCAAGTCGGCCAAGTAACCCCGCGCCGGACCGACCAAGCGGCCTGTTGCGCGCGCGCAACAGGTTTGGGTCCCGGACGTTATGGTTCCACGTGGTGAGCATGGCCGTGCAGCCGATCTGCGCATGCCGGTAAGTGTCAGCTGAGAGGAAAACGTCTGCGGGTACCCCTGCGGACAACCCGTTCGGCCTGATCCCTGGCGCCTGGGCCGGCGCCGGCCGGCCGCTCCGATCCTGGCGGCTGCCCCTGGTCAACGGAGTTGCGGCGGCGGCCGTCATCACTGCGGTCGGCTACCGGCTCTGGGAGGCCAACCTGCCGCCGAACGTAGCGCACGAAGAGCTGATCCTTTTAGCCGCTGGTGTGATCTTCGCGGTCATCGCCATCGGCGTCCGCGCATCGCGTTTCGCAGTCAACCTCACGATCCTCCTGCTGCTGATGCTGGTCAGCACTGTCCTGACCGTGCTGGTCCTGGGCGTGGCGGGGCCGTGGCTTGGCGACGACCTGCCCCCGCTGGCGGCGGCCGCTTTCGCGACCATCCTTCTGCATTTCGAGCTCGGCCTGCACGCGCGTCGCTTCGCGTTCCTGCTCGCCATCCCGATCCTCGGCCTGGGAACGCTCTGGATCTACGCGATCACCGCGCTCATGGTGTCGTTCAGGGCGATCGCGATTTGGACCCTCGTCCTGATCGGGCTCGGCCTTCTCGCCTTTTTGACGCGGCGGTCGGTCGACCGCGATCTCAGCGTTCAGATCGACCGCCAGGCGTCGCTGCTGCTTTCCATCAGCGACCTCGGTGAGGGCCTCGTCATCACCGAGGACGGCAGATACATCGCCAGCAACGATGCTTACTTGAAGCTCACGGGCTACTCGCAACAGGAGCTCCGCGCACTGCCATCGCTGATCGATCTCGCGCCCGCGGATGAGCGAGAGGCACTCGCCGCCAACCTTTCGAAGCGCGTATCCGGTGGACAGGCGCCGGTCCGCTATGAGGCGGGACTGATCGCCAAGGATGGGCGACGAGTACAGGTAGAGGTGGCGATCCACATGATCGCCGCGAACGGGCGCCACCGCCTGCTCGCCCTGGTCAGTGACATCACCGAACGCCACCGCGCCGAGCAGGCCGAGCGCCAGAGCGAGGAGCGCTTCCGCACCCTGTTCGAGCAGGCGCAGGCCGGCATGACGTTCGCCGGGCTGGACGGGAAGATCATCTCAGTCAACCCGGCTTACTGCGATCTCCTCGGCTACTCGGCCGACGAGCTCAAGGCCATGTCTGTGTACGACGTCACCTTCCCCGAAGACGTCGATGCCACCAAGGAAGCGCAGCGCGCGATGATTGCCGGCGAAGAAGACAGCTTCCGTTTCGAAAAGCGCTTTCAGCGCAAAGACGGCGATCAGGTCTGGACTGACGTCGCCGTCCGCCTGGTGCGCGACACGGATGGCAAGCCCCTGTATTTCCAGACCGTGATCATCGACATCCGCGATCGGAAGCGGAACGACGTTCTACGGTCCGCTCGCTTCGCGGTGACGCAAGCACTGCTCACATCGCCGGGGTGGGACAAGGCTGCGCCGCACGTGCTCGAAGGGCTCTCTCAAACACTGGACTGGGAGCTCGCCGAGTACTGGGAGGTCGACCAGCAGCGCGAGGCCATGCACTTCGTCACCGCCTGGAAGCGCCCTGGCCGGGATACGTCGGCGTATGAGGCCACAGCGCAGGATGCGTCGTTCCGCCGCGGCGAGGGCCTGGCGGGACGGGTGTGGGAGGCGGGCGCACCGATCGCGATCACCGACGTCTCTGCCGACGGGGCGACACGGTCGGCGGCGGCTGCCGCCGCCGGGCTGAAAGGGATCGTGGGCTTTCCAGTCCGCAGCGGTCGGCGCGTGGTGGGCATGATCTCGCTCCATACATGGGCGCCACGCGGTCTGGACGACGGGCTGGTGGCAGTCATGAACGACATCGGGTCGCAGATTGGCGAGTTCGTCGAGCGCAAGCGTGCGGAGGCGGCGCTGCAGGAAAGCGAGAAGCGGATGCGCTCGGTCCTGGACAACGTTTCGGATGGGCTCGCGACGCTCGACCACACGAGCCTCATCGAGTCGGCCAACCCCGCGGTCGTCAAGCTCTTCGGTTACCTCGAAGAAGAGCTGGTGGGACAACCGGTCGACATCCTCATCGCCACCACGCATCGCAGTGGCTTTGTGAATTACCTGCAGCGCCGGCTCAAGCTCGACCTGCCATCGAGCGGTGCTCACGAGACGATGGGCAAGCGGAAGAACGGCAGCCTGTTTCCGCTGGAGTTCGTGGTCAGTTCCATGCATGTCGGCTCGCGCCACCTGTTCATCGCCACGATGCGCGACATTTCGGAGCGGAAAGCGCACACCGACGCGCTCGAGTACCAGGCGCTCCATGACGCGCTGACTGGCCTTCCCAACCGCAGCCTGTTCGGCGACCGTCTGCGCCAGGCGCTGTTGTCGGCGAGGCGAAACCAGCGGATGTTCGGGGTGCTGCTCCTCGACCTCGATCGATTCAAAGACATCAACGATGCGCTTGGCCACGACCGTGGTGACAGCCTTCTTCAGGAGGTGACGGCGCGCCTTCGCGGCGTTTTGCGCGCCACCGATACGATCGCCCGCCTCGGTGGGGACGAGTTCGCCGTGCTGACCACCGACGCCAAGCATCCCGACGACGTGGTCTCCACGGCTCGCAAGATCCTCGCCTCGCTCGAGGGTCCGTTTGCGATCGGCGATCAGATGGTCGAGACCGGTGCTTCGATCGGAATCGCGCTGTACCCGGTGCATGGCGACGACCCCGGCACTCTGCTGCGCCGAGCGGACGTCGCGATGTACGTCGCAAAAAGGTCAGGTGGTGGCTGTTCCGTCTACGCGCCCGAGCAAGAAGCGCAGAGCCTGCGCCGTTCGGGCCTAGCAGGTGAGCTCCGCCGCTCGATCCCGCAGGGCGAGATGACGCTCCACTACCAGCCGCAGGTGCTGCTGGCCAGCGGGGCCGTCTACTCGGTCGAGGCGCTCGTGCGGTGGAACCATCCCCGCGAGGGCCTCATGCCCCCCGACCGCTTCATCCCAATGACCGAGGAGACAGGGGTAATTCATCCGCTCACCGCATGGGCGTTGGAGTCGGCGCTCGACCAGCTGTGCAAGTGGTTGGCCGCCGGGATCGACATCTCGGTAGCACTGAACGTCTCACCGCGAATCATCGAAGACCACTCCCTGGAGGAGATGGTCGCGCAGGCCCTGGCCTCATCGAAGGTGGACCCGCGGCGCCTGACGCTGGAGATCACCGAGGGGGTCGCGATGGCCGCCGCCGCGGCGAAGGCCCTCCACACTTTGAACGACATGGGAGTTCGGCTTTCTCTCGACGATTTCGGGACCGGCTACTCGTCGCTTCTTTACCTCATGCGCCTGCCGGTGCACGAGATCAAGATCGATCGCTCGTTCGTCGCCGGCCTCGGCACCGACCCCGACTCGGGCGCCATCGTCCGCTCCGCGGTCGGGCTTGGTCACAACCTCGGGCTGCGCGTGGTTGCGGAGGGCCTGCAGGACCGGCTGGCGGAGGCGGTCCTGACCGAAGCGGGCTGCGATGCCGCGCAGGGCTTCCTGTTCGGACGGCCCGTCCCCGAGGCGGAGATGACGGCCCAGCTGCTGATCAATCCGGGGTCGAATGGGGCCGCGATCGGATCAGAAGCTGCCGAAACAGCCGCGCCGGCCGATGCGCCCGCGGAGAGCAAGCCCGCTAGCTAGCACGGCGCTAGATATCGAGTGGCGTGTGCGCCACCACATTCAGATAATCCCATCCCCGGGAAGGTGAGCAGGGCCGCGAATCCGGCCGAATTGGCGCGGATCCGCACAATCGTGAGCGGCGGTTGAGCGGCCCGGTGACGCGGAAACCGACATGAGGTTTCCGCTCATTTCACTAGCTGAGGAGGCTTCCCATCCGGAGTGAGTACAGGTCCGGATGCGCCTTGAGGACCTGGTAAACAGTCTCGCCGTCGAAGGCGCGCACGTCGTACTGGCAGATCGTCACGTTCGGAAAGCGCTTGGCGAGCATGTTGAAGGCGCCTTCGTATCTCATCATCTCACCGTCCGACTCGAACAGATGGCGAACAGAAGCCATCTCGCCCACCAACCGGAGCAAGGTTGGACCGCCCGCCAGCGATCGCGCGAAGGCGTGCTCCCAGAACCCCAAGACGTGCTCGACGGTGCCTGCCGCGTCGGATACCACGAGCCTGCCCGCCTTGATGGCGGCGTCGAGGTCGACTCCTTCCTCGTTGCCGAGCGCCTTGAGGTAAAGATCCAGCACGTCGCCCGTTGCCTCGAGAAAGCACTGGTCGCCGGCGCGCAACCCGTCGCGGAGAAACGGAATTGACAGGCGCAGCCGCCCATCGTCGCTGCTGTAAAGGGCGGCGAGGTGCGAGTAGACGGGCACTGGGATGCCGCCAACGCTGACCTGAGGTCGATCGCTCGTTGCCGGAGGCGCGGTGCGCGGACCCAGGAACCGCTGTAGCTCCGGTTCAGTGAAGCGCCGCTCGCGCCTGCGCCCCACGCGTCGGGCCTGGAGGAGACCGCTGTCGCTCCATCTCCGGACCGAGGCCTGACTGACGCGGAGAAACCGCGCTGCCTCCGCGGTGTTGAGCAGCTTATCGCTCATTGTGACTTTGATCTCGTGGCACGACAGTATTGCAGAGATTCGGCTACTCTGAGTTGGAGGTATGGGGAAGGAAGCAACCGAGATCGGCCACCCGCGAATCTAGCCGAGAAATAACGTGGAGCTCCGGCAGCTAAGGGCATTTCTACAGGTCGCGAACACGCGGCATTTCGGCCAGGCGGCAGCGGTCCTGAAGATCACGCAGCCCGCTTTGACCCAGCGCATCCAGGCGCTCGAGCGCGAGCTCGGTGTTCAGCTGCTCACCCGGAGCGCGCGAGAGGTCCGGCTGACGCCTGCCGGCGAGGTTCTCTTGCCGTACGCGGACAGCCTCGTCCACATCGAGGACCGGGCCCTTCGCGATCTGGCCGACAACGCCGCGGGTCGCGCCGGCCGACTGCGCATCTCCTACCAATTGCACGCAGACAATGCGGCGATGAGCGAGATCGTCACGGCGTTTCGGAATCGCTATCCCAAGGTCGATGTGCAGGTGGGGTCCGCGTACTCGCTCATGAACGTGGAGCAGATCGCCTCTGATCAGCTCGACGCCGCGTTTGTCACGATGCCGATCAACCACAACGACGTGGTCGCGACGCGATGGATCAGTGATGACGAAGTTCTGATGGCGGTCGCCGAGCGCCACCGATTTGCGCACATGGAGCGAGTGCCGGTTACCGAGTTGGCCGGCCAGCCGATGATCCTGTTTCCAAGCGCGCTGAGCCCCGTGCTCACTGCGGCGTTCAGGCGCTGGTTGACGGAGCACAGCGGTGCGGAGCTCAACATCGTTGCCGAAGAGCCTTGGGAGCAGGCAGTGCTGGCGGTGGTGAAGTCGGACAGCGTCATCGCGTTTGGAAGCTCCAGATGGGCTTCGTCGGTTCCGACCCCAGGTGTGGTTTACCGGCGTATGACCCCGGCGCCGATGACCAGCTTCGGGCTTGCATTCCGTCGCGATGACGAATCACCGCAGCTTGCCAACCTGCTCAAGATCGTCGACGAGGTGGCAAAGCGAGCATCCCCAACGGCGCCCTCGGCCGGAGAGTTGATCGCACACGAATAGCGACGGAGCGCAGCTTGTGATTTCCTTGCTGTTACGTGAAGGCGCTTGTGCTGGGGGCGGGCGGGCAGCTTGGATCGGAGCTCAAGAAGCTGATCCCGGATGCTGCCGCATTGACCCGCGCGCAACTTTCCGTGTCCGACCTGGCCGCGCTCAACTCCGCGCTGCCTCATTACCGGCCGGACGTCGTGTTCAACTGCGCCGCTTACAACGGGGTCGATACAGCCGAGGGACAGCAGGATGCGGCATACCAGGTCAATGCGCAGGGAGCCTTCAACGTCGCCCTTGCCTGTGCTCAGCAGAACGTGCGCCTCGTCCATTTCTCGACCAACTTCGTGTTCGACGGCGCGCTCGATCGGCCGTACATCGAGACGGACGAGGTGGGCCCTCTCGGCGTCTACGCCAAGTCGAAGCTTGAAGGCGAGAAGCTGACGGCGATGGTGATGCCGCGCGCTCTGGTCATCCGGACTGCGGCGCTGTTCGGCGGCAGCTCTGGGCAGGGGCGAACGAGCTTCCCTGAGCGCATCCTTCAGCGCGCGATGGCAGGCGAGCGGCTGCGCGTGGTCTCGGACCAGACCGTAAATCCGACGTACGCGGCGGACCTTGCCGCGGCTGCCATGGGGCTCGCGTCGAGCGATCTTGAGGGCGTGGTTCACGTCGTCAACGCCGGGTGCGCAACCTGGGACGAGTTAGCTCGCGCGACGCTGACCGAATTCGGTGTGGCCGGCGAGGTCGAGCCGGTTTCCACCGCCGAGCTTGGCGCGCCGGCGCGGCGGCCGGCCAACGGGTGCCTCGAGTCAATGCGAACTCAGGCGCTGAGGCCGTGGCGGGAGGCCTTGAGCGATTACAAGCAGATCGTCCGTAGCGCCCCCAAAAGTCCATAAAAAAGGCTCGGGCCGGGCGATTACTCGACACCGGCACCGAGCTTGGCTGCGGGGGGTGAGGTTCTATGAAATTGAGACCAGCCCCGGACTCCGTCCTTTCTGAGGTCCTACGAACCGGAACGCCTCGGATCAAAAGTTTGACAGGGAAACCACTAGCGTTTCTGATCCGTTGGTGCACAATTTCAACGACAAACCGCCTACGCCACTCTGGAAATACCAAGGGCCTGGCTTGTTGGATCTGGCCCGAGCGTGCCAAGGATTGCGTTTTCGATTTCCAGCAATGGATTCTTTTCACTCGAGCGTCGGATGACATGGTGATCATCAAGGTATGAAGAGCTGGATACGCGGTCTGCTGCAGACGGCGTTTGCAATCGTCCTGCTGGTTCTCTGGTTGCGCACCGTCTCGCTCGGCGAGGTTCTCGGGCATGCACGAGTCCACAGCTGGCTCGCCCTGCTGCTGATGTTCGTCCTGTTCCTGGCGACCAGCCTCATCAGGGCGCGGCGATGGCTCCTCCTTCTGCGCCCACTGGCACCAGTCGGAATGGTGCGGGCTTTCGCGATGAATGCCGGGGCCGGGCTGCTCAACTACGTCCTGCCGATCCGCTCCGGGGATGCCATGCGCGGCTGGTGGTTGTGGCGCCGACATCGAGTACCGCCCGGCTCCGCGGTGGCCACCATCGTCATCGACAAGGCTTGCGACCTGGCGGGGGTTGCGATCGTGCTTGCGGTCCTTGCGGTCGTCGCCGCGACTGGTCTTGTCAACGCGCCGCGGGGACTGCTCGGCGCTGCGGCGCTGGCGATCGCCCTGCTGGCGGCGGTGCTCGGTACGGCGTTCCTCGGCCCGCGAATCGCCCGCTCGCGATTGGCGCGGCGGCTGCTCCCGGAGCGGATCGCGGCCGGCCTGGCCGGGCAGGCCTTCGCCTTTCGGGCGGGGGCCAGGGGCCTCTGGACACCCGCGCTGACAGGAAGGCTCGCAGCGCTCACCGCAGTTGCGCTGCTGATCGACGCATTCAACTTCAGCCTGCTGTTCTGGGCGGTGGGAGTCCCGGTCCCCACCCTGAAGGCGATGGCCGCTTACCCCGCGCTCCTGCTCGCGTTCGCTGTGCCCGCGGGCCCCGGTTACGTCGGCAGCCTCGAAGTGGCGGGCTCGCTCGTGCTCGGCGGCGGCCTGGGCCTGAGCCCGGTTGTGGCCGCGGGCGCGATCGTCCTGTACCACGCGGTCACCGCCGCGTACGCGCTGGTGCTCGGCTTCCTCGGTTTCCTGTTGGTCGGTGGACGGCGCCGTGTGCGTTCGGTTGGCCCGCGACGGATCGCGGTCTTCCACTGCGGGTTCACGTACTCCGGCGGTGGCGAGCGAATAGTCATCGAGGAAGTCCTCGGCCTGCGCAGGCGCGGATTCTCGGTCGAGTGCTACGCGCCGACTGTCGACGCCTCGCGCTGCTATCCCGACCTCATCGACGAGGTGCGAGTACGCACGTTCCTCCCGCAGCTGCCGCGCTGGTTCCCTTTCCGAGAAGCGGTGCAGATGGCCGCGACTTCGTTGCTCATGCCTCTGTACGCCTGGCGCTTTCGCGGCGTGGACGTGATCCTCGGCTGCAACCAGCCGAGCGCGTGGATCGCCTGGTGGGCGGCGCGTCTGATAGATGTGCCATACGTCGTCTACCTGAATCAGCCCAACCGGCTGGTCTACCCGCGCAGCATCGACCGGGAGACTGGCTGGGTGGCCAACGCGGACTACCGCCTGCTGGCGGCGGTTGTGCTGCGCGCGACGAAATTTGTGGCATGGGCCGACCGCCGCTCGGTGCAGGAGGCCGACCAGCTGCTGGTCAATGGCGACTACATCGGCGACATCATCCGCCGCACCTACGGGCGCGAAGCGATCGACTGCCCCGCCGGCTGCCACGTCGCGTTGTCGGGTTTCCCGCTGCCCCTCAACGCGCGATTCTCAGGTGGGCTGACCGTCAACGGTTATCCGATCCGGCGACCCTATGTGCTGCTGACCAACCGGCATTACCCCCAGAAACGATTCGATCTTGCGATCCGCGCCATGCAAGAGGTGCGCAAGCGGCATCCGAAGGCACAGCTGGTCATTCCGGGGCCGTCAACGTCGCACACCGATGTGTGGAAGGCGCTGGTTGCAGAGCTCGATCTCAATCAGGCTGTGCTGTTCCTGGGCTCCATCAAAGAGGACGAGCTGCAGAAGCTGTACGAGGGCGCCGCGGTGTACGTCTATCCGGCGCCGGAGGAGGACTTCGGCATGGGCGTCATCGAGTCGATGGCGAAAGGTGTGCCCGTGGTGGCGTGGAACCAGGCTGGACCGACGGTCACGGTGGCGCGGGGCACCGGGCACCTCGCGGAGCCTCTGGAGGTGAGCGACTACGCGCGGGGGATCACGGCGCTGCTCGACAACCCGGCGGCCAACCAGGCGACTGGCGAGCGCGCGTTCGAGTGGGCGCGCCGCTTCGACTGGGAGCGGCACCTCGATACCCTGGAGCGCTCCATCCTCGAGGTCGCTCGCTTGCACGAGCAGGTGGCGAAAGAGGCGGCAACCGCGTGAGACTTCCGCCAGAAATGTGCGGGGCAGCGCCATCGGCGAGCCAGTAGCGCAGCCATTCGACTACGAGGCCAAGCGTTGGGGCTCGGGGCCCCTGCGCCCGCGTCCGTGGTTCATGAACGGTCTGAAGCTGCGCTACCTGCTCTCGGACCTGGCTCAGGTGAAGGGAAGGGTGCTCGACGTCGGCTGCGGCGCCGGGTCTGTCGCCAAGGCGGTCAAGCGCGAGAGGCCTGACCTCGAGGTGCTGGGATGCGACGTGAGCCGCTCGGCGCTGGCTTTTGCACAGGCATCACCTGAAGGCGTGGACTTCCGCATCGCGGAGGCCGAGACCCTGCCGTTTGCGGACGGCGAGTTCGACTTCGTGTGGATCTTCGACGTACTGGAGCACGTCGAAAAACCCGAGCGCGTGCTGCGTGAGGTTGCACGTGTCCTGAAGCCGGGCGGAGGATTCCATATCGTGCTGCCGCTCGAAGGGCAGCCATGGACCCTGTACCGCTTGATCGGCTGCGGCACCCGTTGGACCGCCAAGGTCCGGCACGGCGGCCACATCCAGATCTTCTCCGCGGAACGGTTCTCCGGACTGGCGACGTTCTGCGCGCTGCCCGTATCCGCCAGCCGCTGGAGCTACCACTTCCTCTTGCAGGTGCTGGACGTCATGTACTTCACATGGCTCGACTGGCGCGGACCGGTGAGCGGCTCGGTCGAGGACATGGCCGCGGCCCGGCCCGGGCTGGTGGGCTCGCTGATGCGCGCAGCGTCGATGGCGGTCTCCTGTCTGGCGTGGGGTGAAGCTCGACTATTGCTCGAGCTGCCGGGCGGGTGCGGCCACTTCACGTGCATCCGAGGCGGCGGCGAGGCGAAGGCCTAGTTCAGCGAGGCGGCCCACGCGACGAGATCTTTGAGACCTCGATCAAACTGAATGCCCGGCTCCCACGCCAGATCCGCCTTGGCTTTGGAGACGTCGCTCACGTAATACGCCTGGTCACCCTCGCGCCAGTCCGAGAAGGTGAACTGCGGCTTCTTGCCGGCGAGCTCGCCGATCTGATCGATGACCTCGAGCAGGTTGCGCTGATTCGGCTCGCCGCCGCCGACGTTGTAGATCTGGCCGCGAGTCGCGTCGATTCTTTCGATCGCAATCTCATAGAGAGCGCTGAGGTCCCGCGCATCGAGCAGATCGCGAACCTGCGTGCCATCCCCATAGATCGTGAGCGGCCGGTCGTCGAGGATCGAATGGACGAAATGCGCGACCCAGCCCTGGTCCTCGGTCCCGTACTGGTGGGCGCCGTAGATGCAGCTCTGGCGGAGGACGACGGTGTTCATATGGAAGCAGCGCGCGTAGTCCCTGACGTACTGGTCGGCTGTGCCTTTGCTGCAGCCGTACGGGCTGTGGAAATCGAGCGGCTGCGTCTCCTTGCATGGACCGCTTTTGTGATCGAGCTTGCCGTACACCTTGTTTGTAGATGCGAAGACGAAGGGCGCATCGCGGTTGTGCTTGCGGGCGGCTTCGAGGAGGTTCAGCGTCCCCCTCGCATTGATGTCGAAGTCGGTGGCGGGATCGATGAGCGAAGTGGTGACCGCTACCTGGGCGGCAAGGTGAAGGATCGCGTCCTGATTCTTGACGTGCTCGTCCAACGCACCTGCATTCCTCACGTCCTCTTTGATGAAGGTGATTCCCGCGGCGTGCTTGGTGATGAGCCACCTCAGGTTCCTTTCGGTGCCTGCGCGGCTCAGGTTGTCCAGGATCGTCGCGTGCCAGCCGCGCTCGATGAGGTGTGCGGCCGCGTTGACGCCGAGGAAGCCCGCGCCTCCGGTGATCAATACGCGGCGGGGCGCACTCGGTGTCATGGCGGGCACCTACCTTAAATCAAGAGCGCTGGATCGATACCTAACATAGTCGGGTGGCAGCTCCGTCCACGACCCCGTCCCTGTCGGACTCCGACATCAAGTCGCTGCGTTCCAACTGGGCGGGCGAAACCCGCATGGCGGACGTCTACGAAACCCTGGCCGAGGTAGCGACCAATCCGCGCGCGCGCAAACGGTTGAAGGTACTCGCGGAGACTGAGAGGCGGCATGCGCAGGCCTGGGCCGAGGTGCTGGCGTCCTGCGGGATCAAGCTTTCCAACCGTCGTCCATACGTGACCGCCAGGCTGCTGGCGATGCTTGCGCGCGTGGTGGGAATCGGTCCCGCCCTGGCGTTGGCGGGGCTGGCCGAGGGCCAGGTGCTGCGCTCGTATCTGAGCCAGGTCTCGACTGTGACCAACCAGCAGGCCCAGGGCGTGCTGCGGCGCGTGCTGCCCGAGGAGCTCGACCATCAATCACCCGACGAAGTCGCCGAGCGGCCCGACGATGGGCGCTCGGAGCAGGCGGCTGACGAGGAGTGGCACGGCGGGGGCGCGGAGAGCATCCGGAACGTGATCTACGGCGTCAACGACGGGCTAACGGCGACTCTGGGCGTGCTCGCCGGTGTAGGTGGCGCCAGCATCGATCCACGCGTCGTCTTGATCGGTGGACTGTCGGCGATGGTCGCCTCAGGCGTGTCGATGGCCGGCGGCGCGTACCTCGCCACCAAGTCACAGCGCGAGGTGTTCGAGGGTCAGCTGGCACGCGAGGCTGCTGAGATCGAGGCGATGCCCGAGCTCGAGAAAGCGGAGCTGATCGACATTTATCGCTCCAAAGGTCTCACCACTGAAGAGGCGAAGACGATCGTGGATCGCATCACCAAGGACAAGAAGGTGTGGCTGGAGACGCAGGCGCGCGAGGAGCTTGGCCTCGATGTGTCGCAGTTCGAGAATCCGGCCCGTGAGGGACTCGTCGCTGGAATCTCGACGCTTGTCGGCGGGGCGATCCCAGTTGTCGGCTACCTGGTGGGGCGCCTGCTCGTTGGTTCACAGTTCTCGGGCTTTGGCTCGCTGGCGATCGCGTTCGTCTTCTGCGCCGTTTTCCTTTTCCTCATCGGATCCGCGAGGTCGTTCTTCACGGGCAAGGGCGGCGTGCGCTCCGGGTTCGAGATGCTTGGCGTGGGGACGTTGGTCGCCGCGCTGACGTACGGCGTGGGCGTCCTCTTCCGCGCGTCCTGATCAGCCGGTCGCGATGCCGCGGAAGTAAGCGATGGCCACGATCCACGCCGCACCCGCGAGAACCAACGCTTCCCGACGCGTTGACCCGCCGTGCGCGTAGAGGTAGGCGCCGGGGAGGAACAGCACGGCGAAGATCCCGTAAACGAGGTGCAGCAGGGTATGAGGTCGGTGTCCCACTGCGAAAAGGCCAAGGCCGACGAGACCCTGGAACGCGGTTAGGCCGGCCATGATCAGGTAGCTGGAACGAAATCCACCGCTCACCGCCGCGTGGCGGAAGTATCCGTAAGCGCCCCACAGGCCCAGCAGCACCGCGAACGCCACCAGCGCTCGCGCCCCAAGGGTGTGGAGGAAGACGAACGCCTCCGTCAACTAACGGGTGCTCAACACCTGCTGTCGGAAGTAGGCGACGGTTTGGGTTAGCCCCTCCTCCAGTGTCACGTTCGGCTCCCAACCGAGGTCACGGCGCGCGCGCGTGTTGTCCAGCGCGATTCGATAAACGTCGCCCTTGCGCGCCGGGCCGAATCTGGGCTCGAGCTTGTAGTCGGTGAGGAGGGCGAGCTTGCGGAAGAGCTCGTTGATGGTCACCGGGATTCCGCTGCTGATGTGAAAGGTACCCCCGGCGCCGCGGTCCAATGCTGTGATGTTGGCTACGGCAACGTCGGCGACATGCAGCATGTCACGCGCCTGCTCGCCATCGCCGTCGATGGTCACCGGCTTTCCGGCCACCATTCGGCTTGCGAAGATCGCGATCGCCCGGCCTTCCTCGGCATGAAAGTCCTGCCGCGGTCCGTAGATGTTCGCGTACCTCAGCACGCTGTACTCCAGCCCGTAGGTACGGTGGAACGTGCCCAGATACTGCTCGAACGACAGCTTGCTCGTGCCATACGGCGACAGTGGGCGCGCGGGATGATCCTCGTCGGCGGGGATCACATCGGGCTCTCCGTAAAGCGCGCCGCCGCTCGAGATGAAGATGAATTTCCTCACGCCCGCATCGACGCTCGCCCTCAGCACGTTGAGGCCGCCCACGATATTGACCATCGCGTCGAAGCCGGGATCAGCGACGGATTTCGGCACCTCGGACTGGGCGGCATGGTGGTTCACAACCTCCGGCCTTAATGCGGCGATCGCCGCCGCCACGCCGTCCTTGTTGCGGACGTCGAGCCTCAACACCTCAGCCTCGCGGTTGACGTTCACCTCGCTGCCGGTGCTGAAGTCGTCGAGCACAGCCACCTCATGCCCGGCCGCGATGTAGGCATCGACAACGTGAGAACCGATGAAGCCGGCCCCGCCAGTGACGAGAATCTTCATCCAGGTGACTGTAATCGAAGCCGAAGTCGTCAAGGCCGTGCGCGCGGACATCGCGCCGGCGTTCGTCCGGGACGTGGTCACACGCGCAGCGATGGTGCCCGAGGTGGCGGCTCGGCTGCCGGATGACGGGGGCGCGGTCGCCATCCGGATCACGAGCGACCAGGAAATGGCGCGGCTGAACCTGGCCTATGCCGGCGAAGATCACGCGACCGACGTCCTGTCGTTCACCGGCTCGGGCACCTATGTCGGCGACATCGCGATCTCCTGGCCCGCGGTTGTGCGCCAGTCGAACGAGTATGGGCACGACGCCGAGACCGAGGTTGCGCTGCTGGCCGTGCACGGGCTGCTGCACCTGCTGGGCTGGGACCACGCAACCACGTCGGAGCGACGAGAGATGAACCGCCTGACCCGCGCCGCGCTGAGGAAATCCGGCCTCGAGCCGGCGGCGGGCCGCCTCTGATCTTTCCGTAAACTCAACGGACCGGTCTGCGGCGCTCGCCGCGGGCCTTTCCGCGTCTATGTCGATGGGCGAAGTGAGTCGAGAAGAGAGGTTGATCGTCGGGCTGGGCAATCCGGAGTCGGACTACGCCGACACGCGCCACAACCTCGGTTTCGCGTGCGTTAGAGAGTTGGCTCGCCGCCTGGGCGCGAAGATCGACCGCAAGCGCTGGCAGTCGCTGGTGGGGCGATTCGATGAGCGACGCGTCTGGTTCGTCCTTCCGCAGACCTATATGAACCTTTCGGGCCAGGCGGTCGCGAAGGCGCTTCGCGACACGAATCTCACCCCGGAGCAGCTCTGGGTCGTGCATGACGAGCTCGACCTGCCCTTATGCAGGATGCGGATTCGTCGCGGCGGGTCGGGCGCCGGCCACAACGGAGTGCTTTCGATCATCAGCGCGCTCGGCACACCGGACTTCGTGCGCTTCCGGGTCGGCATCGGCAAGCCTGCCCGTAAGGGGTCGCAGGCAGGCCGCGGTTACGTGCTCGGGCGGTTCACAAAGGCCGAGGCGGACCGGCTGCCAAAGATCGTCGATGGCGTGGCCACGGCGCTCGAGGTGGCGCTGGATGCGGGCATCGAGAGGGCGATGGACCGGTTCAACCGGCCCGGTTCGCTCGGCTGCGATGAGATCTCATGAGCGCGCTAGGTCAGCAAGCCCTAGACGTGGCGCCCGGGCTGCGCCGGTGGGTGACACAGGGTGAAGGTGAGCTGCGCGTTGCACGCTTGCCCCGACCAGCTTGGCCGATCGTGGCGGGCGCGGTCGCACGTGCCCTGGCGGACGCGGGCCGCTCGGTTCTGATCCTCGCGCCGGCACCGGACCGCTTCTGCGACGACCTGAGGCCCTGGCTCGCAGGCCGGCCTGCGGCATTCGTCTTCGCGGAGGTCGCGGTCTCTTTTCTCGACCGGCCGCCGGCGTTCGACGATTCGGTCGACAAGCGTCTGGAGGCTCTGAACGCGCTCGCGGACCGTACATCACCAAGCGTCGTCGTGTCATCGCGGCGCGCTATCACGCGCGCGACCATCTCGCCCGCTGACCTGGCCCAGGGGACTTTGGTCCTTGCGCCGGGGAGCGGGCCCGACCCCGTCGTCGCGGCCGCTCGGCTCGTCGAGATGGGCTACTCGCGCGAGCTGCTCGTCGAAGAGCATGGTCAGTTCTCGCTGCGCGGCGGAATCCTCGACGTGTTCCCGGCCGCATCCGACTCGCCGGTACGAGCCGAGTGGTCGGGCGACGTCATCGATACGCTCCGCCTGTTCGACTCGGAGAACCAGCGCTCGGTGATGGCGGTGCCACGAGTTGCGATCCACCCTGGTCGCGAGCTGTTGTTTGGCCCGCGCCGGGGAGCGGCAGCCGCCAACCGTCTCCGCCAGGGTGTGTCGCTCGACCGCCTGCGCGCGGACGTCCGGGCGGACTGGGAGGAAGAGCTCGAGCGTCTTGAGGCGGGCGGCGCATTTCCGGGCATCGAGTTTTACTCGGGCTATCTGGATCCGTCGCTGCCATCCCTGCTCGAGCACCTGCCCACGGGCCTCGCGGTCGTCGACATCGAGCCCGGTCGTCAGCTTGCAGATGCGCGAGTGCTCGTCGAAGAGACAGAGATACTCGCCGCCGCCGAAGCCGCTGGCGGGGAGCTTCCGCACCGGTTTGCGCTGCCGATGGTCAGTGCGGAGAGGCTGCAAACGGGCACCGGCCATCCGCGCCTCGAGCTCACGGCTGGAGAGGGGGCCGACGGCGCCATCGACCTCGGGTGGATGGAGGCCGAACCGCTTGTGGGCCGGCCACGGGCTGCAGCCGAGCTGGCCGATCTCGCGGGCTCGATGACGGTGGCCGTCGCCACCGAGCAGACGGAGCGCCTGCGGACTTTCCTCGAAGAGGGCGGCGTTCGCGAGCGACCTCGGGAGATCGAGCTCGACCTCGATCTTCCGCTCGAACCAGGGCTGGTGCAGGCCGACATGGACATCGCGGCCGGATGCGTGCAGCCGGCGATCGGATTCCACCTCGCGACCGATGCCGAGCTCTTCGGGCGGTTGCGCCGGCCGAGCCGGCCTACCCGGTCATCTCGCGCCCGTGCCGACCAGCTGACACGCGAGTTCACGCTGGACTTTGCTCCGGGCGAGCTTGTGGTCCACGTCGACCACGGGATCGCACGCTTCGCGGGCATGCGCCTTCTGGAGTCGGATGGCGCGCATCGCGAGTACCTCGAGCTCGAATACGCCGAGGCGGACAAGCTGTTCGTGCCGGTCGAGAACCTGGACCGCGTCCAGAAGTTTCTTGGCGGCGAGGGCGAGCCGGCGCTGCATCGACTCGGAACCGGCGATTGGTCACGGGCGCGAGGCCGCGCGCGCAAGGTGGTCCAGGACGTGGCCGAGGAGCTGTTGAAGATCTATTCGCTGCGCGAGGCGAGGCCGGGCATCGCATTCGCGCCGGACACCGCCTGGCAGCAGGAGCTCGAGTCGTCCTTTCCTTATGAGGAGACGGCTGACCAGGTGGCGGCGCTCGCCGAGATCAAAGCGGACATGGAGTCCGACCGGCCCATGGACCGGCTGCTCTGCGGCGACGTCGGGTTTGGCAAGACCGAGCTGGCGCTGCGGGCGGCATTCAAAGCGTCGATGAGCGGCAAGCAGGTGGCGCTGCTTGCGCCGACCACGGTCCTGGCGCAGCAGCACTACCACGTCTTCACTCAACGACTCGACAAGTTTCCGGTGACGATCGAGATGCTGTCGCGATTCGTGGACCACGAAACGCAGGCCCGCACACTGGAAGGGCTGAAGGCCGGGCAGGTGGACATCGTGGTCGGCACGCACCGGCTCCTGCAGCGCGACGTGCGCTTCAAGCGTCTCGGCCTCTTGATCGTCGACGAGGAGCACCGCTTCGGCGTCATGCAGAAGGAGCGGTTGAAGAAGCTGCGCACGCAGCTCGATGTGCTGTCGCTTTCAGCGACGCCGATACCACGCACGCTGCACATGGCTGTCGGCGGCATTCGCGACATGAGCGTCATCCAGACTCCGCCCGAGGAGCGGCAGCCGATCAAGACGTATGTTACGGCCGACACGCTAGAGGTCGTTCGCGAGGCGATCATGCGTGAGCTTCAGCGGGGCGGCCAGGTCTACTACGTGCACAATCGCGTGCGCACGATCGAGAAGGCCGCCGATCGGGTCCGCGACCTTGTGCCAAGTGCCCGGGTCATCGTCGGTCACGGGCAGATGCCGGAAGACCAGCTGGCGCGGGTGATGGTCGAGTTTGAATCGGCGAAGCACGACGTGCTGGTGTGCTCCACGATCATCGAGTCCGGATTGGACATTCCGAACGTCAACACGATCATCGTCGAGCGCGCGGACCGGTTTGGGCTCGCACAGCTGTACCAGCTGCGCGGTCGCGTCGGACGTTCAGGCCGGCGCGCGTACGCGTACTTCCTATATGACCCTCGTCGCTCGCTCACAGAAACCGCAGACAAGCGGCTCGACGTCATCTCAGGGCTTCACGAGCTGGGGCAGGGCTTCAAGATCGCCCTCCGAGACCTCGAGATTCGCGGCGCCGGCAACCTGCTCGGCACCGAGCAGCATGGCGCGATCGCGGCGGTCGGCTTCGAGATGTATCTGCAGATGCTGCAGAGCGCGGTGGGCAAGCTGCGCACCGGATCAGATGAAACCGCGGTCGGCGACGTCCTCTCGACCGCTGAGATGAACCTCGACCTGCCGCTCGATCACTTCATCCCACGCTCGTACATACGCGACGAGAAGCTGCGTCTCGGGGCTTACCGGCAGCTCGCCGCGACCGATGAAGAGGAGGAGCTGGAATCCGTTCTCCGCTCGCTCGAAGACCGCTACGGGCCCGGACCCGCCCAGCTTGACAACCTGGCGTACTCGCTGAGGGTCAAGCTGCGCGGGCAGCGGCTGGGCCTTCGGGGTGTCGTCGCCGATGGGCACGACATCGTCATCCGCGTCGACCCCCAGCGCTACCTCGACGTCGACGAGCTGGCGCGCAGGATGGCGGGTCGCATTTCTGTCTTTCCCAACCGCATCAAGATGCGCCGCCAGGGTGCCGGGCGCGCGCAGGGCGCACTTCCAGACAATGCATGGATGGATGATCTTCTCTTTCTGCTGCGCGAGATGGGTGACCTGTACGAGGCGGGCCGCAACGTCGTGGTAACCAGCGCGTGACAGAATCTGAATCGATGTCCGATTCGCCGGAGAAGCCCTACTCGCCGGGCGTCGCGGCCATCTTCGAGGTCGTGGCCAGGCTGCGCGCGCCGGGCGGCTGTCCGTGGGACCGCGAGCAGACTCATGAGTCCCTGCGACCCTACCTGCTCGAGGAGACCTATGAGCTGCTCGAAGCGATCGACTCGGGCGACGACGCCAAGATCAAAGAGGAGCTGGGCGATCTTTTGCTCCAGGTTGCGATGCACGCCGAGATCGCCGCGGAGCAGAGGCGATTCGACGCCGCGCAGGTATCGGAGGCGGTCGCCGCGAAGATGGTGGCGCGTCATCCTCATGTGTTCGGTGATGTCCAGGTGGCCGACGCCGATGAGGTGCTGCGCAACTGGGAGCACGCGAAGGGCCACGAGGCTCGCCGCGGCGGGCACGCCGATGAATCTGTGGTCGATCGCGTGCCGGCGACGCTGCCGGCACTCGCATGGACGCTTGGCCTGCAGAAGCGCGCGGCGCGAGTGGGGTTTGATTTCGAATCGCCGTCCCAGACCGCTGAGAACGTGGCCGAGGAGGCACGCGAGCTAGCGGAGGCGAGCGATCCGAAGCAGGCATTCGACGAGTTGGGCGACCTGCTCTTCGCGGTGGTCTCGCTCGCGCGGCGATTGAAGATCAATCCCGAGGACGCGCTCAGGGTTGCGGGCAAGCGGTTTCGGAAGCGCTTCGCCGAGACGGAGGCATCGCTGCGGCGCGATGGGGTGGACTTCCGCGATCTCGACCGCGAGTCGATCGCCAAGCGCTGGGAGGAGACGCGCTAAGACTCGTTTGCTATAGTCGCCTTCCTTCCGCGCATTCGTCGCACCACACGATCCAGCATGAGAAACAGCAAGGTCCTCGTTGCAGCGGGCAGCGTCCGCACGGGCGGTCTTTCCATGCGCCATGCGGTGACGTCGGTGGTGTTCCTCGTCGTCGCTTTGTGGGTCGGCTACGCCTTCGCCCAGGAGGCGTACCTGAGCCACAAGCTCAGCTCGCAGGCGGCGGACATCCGGCATCAGAACGCCGTGCTTGCCGCACAGAACCAGGGGTATCGCAAGGACGTGCAGGCGATCACGTCGGGCTCTGCCACCGAGGAGGAAGCCCGCCTCAACGGGTACGCGAAACCGAACGAACGCACATACCTCATCACCACGCCCCCGAGCCCGTCGCCGACCCCGCCCGCCACCGCATCGCCGACCCCTTCTCACTGATCGAGGCCTCCTGGGAAGCATGCCCGCACGGAGGTATAATTCGATCGCGGAGTGGAGCAGCGGCAGCTCGTCGGGCTCATAACCCGAAGGTCGTTGGTTCGAATCCAACCTCCGCAACCAAATTCCGAATACAAAAAGGGCACCCACCTCGGGTGCCCTTCTCTTTTCTGGCCGTCTTGCGCACGGTTTGCGCACGACAGGGTTCAGGGTTGAGGAGCGACCAAGTGCGCGGGCATGCTCGTTATCGGCATGCCAACTGCTCAATGACACCACAGCCCAAACGGCCCATTACTGGCGTTTCACTGCACCACTCCCACGACTCCTCGTGGCCTGCGACTGCGGATTGGCTCGACTTGCGAAACCACCTAGTCAAGACGCATGGGGTACTACCTGACGACGTCGACTATCTCGAGTCTTACGTGGATGGAACGACAGGACGACGCAGGCACGCCGAAGATCGACACCGAGCATTGCACTTGGCCCCACAGCCCTCTTCAAGCGCATAGCAGCTACCCCAGTCTGCGGCTACCGCCTGCGATTTGATTTATCCGCGGAAACGCGGCCATCGCCGGACCGAGAACGCTTCATGTGGGGGACTCTGCCATTGCTGGCAACGTCCCCCTAGTTGGGTAACGCGATAGGTCTGCCGATTACCGTCGCAGCAACCGAACTGTCGTTCGCACCGTCGATCACCGCCCTCGCCCGCTTGCCCCACAACCACCAGTGCGCAAAGAGTTCTTCGGCCAGAGCTTCGACCCGCAGCCTGTGAGCCAGTAGGTCGTAACTGCATCCCAATAAACTCTCTCAGAACCCGTCCACTACGGCGGCGATGCGCTCGGCGGCGTCTGGCCCGAGTGCCGGCACCGCGTGGCTGTAGCGATCCAAGGTAAACGCCACCGACGCGTGCCCCATCCGCTCGGACATGATCGCTCGCCTTGATCGGGTAGAGCGTTTGCTGCTCGACCAGAAGGCCGCCGACACTGAGGCCATATCTCGGAGTGAGTGAAGTGTGGTCGTGAGCCGGGCCGCCGGGTGATAGCTGACTCGTGGATTGGCCAAACCGCGCGCCGCGGGTTCCTAATCGCGAGCTTGTCGCCGCAGCCCTGCGATCCCAAGGACTTCGGTCGCGGGTGCCTCGTCTGGCGGGAGTCTCACCGAAGGAACTTTCGTGGCATGGATTTGGCTTCTCCTTTGGCAGCTATGAGCGGCGGGTGGGGAGTGCGGGGCAGGACAACGTCGGTCCGCGAGTTCAGCGGGGTACAATCAGGGACCGTCGGCGAAGGTCGGGGATGGCCGGTCTCGGGCTCATAACCCGAAGGTCGTTGGTTCGAATCCAACCTCCGCAACCATTTGCATCTGATCGAAGCCGGGGTGAGCCCGGCTTCGCCTTATTTCGACGCCGGGCGCGCGCAGGGCGCACATCAAAAGGATCTGGGTGAACAAGAGGAAGCGCGTCGCGATCGCGAAGCACCGCGTCAAGAAGCGGAAGCTCAAGGCACGGGCGCAAGCCGCTCGCTAGGCTTACTCCGGCGCCGTGGTGCCGTAGCTCAGGTGGTAGAGCGCGCGACTCATAATCGCGTTGTCGCTGGTTCGAGTCCAGCCGGCACCACCATGCCCTCTCCAGACACGATGAACTCGCCTCACCCGGTGCTGCTTGGACTTCGCAAATCCGCGCTGATCGCGCCCGGCGACCGCGTTCTGGTCGCCGTGTCGGGAGGTCCCGACAGCACAGCCCTGCTGCTAGCACTTTGCGAGGAGGGCCACCGTGTGGTCGCGGCCCACTATGACCACGCGCTGCAGGCGGACTCGGATCACGCAGCGGATCACGTGCGCGGGCTGTGCGCCCGCCTGGGGGTCGAGGTGCTCGTCGAGCGCAGAGACACGCCGCTTGGTCGCGGCTCCGTCCAGGCCGCCGCGCGCAGTCTTCGCTACGAGTTTCTCGAGCGCGCGCGCGTGGGAGCTGGCTTTGACATCGTTGCGATCGCCCATACCGCCGACGACGTGGTGGAGGGCGTCGTGCTGCACCTGTTGCGCGGCTGCGGCCTCGCCGGCCTGCGCGGCATGCCCGAGCGTCGAGGGGTGTTCGTGAGGCCGCTGCTATCCGTATGGAGGCATGAGGTCGCGGACTATCTCGGGCGGTTGGGCATCAAGGCACTCGAGGACCCTGCCAACTCCAACCCCGTGTATGCGCGCGTGCGAGTTCGCAAAGAGATCCTTCCCGCGTTCGAACGCGACCGGCCGGGTATCGTGCGTCGCATTCATGGCGCCGCTGCGCGGGCGGCGACTCTGTACGAATCGGTCGCGGGTGTGGCCGCGAGCACGCTCGCCGAAGGCACCACCACGCGCTCTGTCGTGGCCGCCGCGCCCGAGCCGGTGGCGGCGGAGCTGATGCGACAGCTCTACGCAAGGGCCGGAGGCGCCGAGCCGGCGCTTTCTCGCGCTCACCTGGCCGCCATGCTCACGCTGGCCCAGCCCGGACGTGGCGGTCGGGGGATCGACCTACCTGGTGGTCTGCGTTTACGTATCGTGGGTGAGACCATGCAGATCGTCGCCCGCGAGGCGCGCGTCCGGCCGGGGCCACGACTCGACGTGTCCACCTGCGCCGGCTGTGACGACGTCACCGCCGCGCACCTCAGGCCTGAGCTCGAGCTGCGCCTCGGCTATCGCAAGCCTGGGCTCACCATGCGACCTGTAGGCGGACGTGGCACCAGGAAGTTGCAGGACATCTTCGTCGACGCGCGGGTGCCCCGCGAGGACAGGGACACATGGCCGCTCGTTTTCGCGGGCGATTCGCTCGCCTTCGTGCCGGGCATCGCCGTCTCAGCGGACCTCGCGAGCCGTCGCGGCGAACCTTCGTTGCACGTAACAGTTAGCGGTATCCCAGCTAAAGTAGAATCGCTTAACAGCCTTCCAGGAGTGCCCACTTGAGCCGCTTTCCCCGCTCCAGCCTGTTTTATTTCGCACTGGTCGTCGTCCTTGGACTGGTGATCTGGTTCACCTGGCAATCGTTCCAGGGCAACCAGGGCCAGAACGACTGGACGTACTCGAACCTCATAAGCCAGGCGGCGGCCGGCCAGGTCAAGGAAGTCGACATCAAGGGCACCGAAGGCGTTGCCGTCGATCTCTCCGGGACCAAGCACAACGTCACGCTGCCCGACTGCTCGGGCGGCGCCGGCTGCGCGTTTGCCGACACGCTGGCGGCAGACAAGACAAGCACCGGCGAAGGGGTGATCGTCAAGTTCCAGCCCGCTAACAGCGCGAACTACCTGCTCAGCGTCCTGGTTCCCAACATCATCCTGGTCGTCCTGATCGCCGCCTTCATGTGGTGGGTGCTGCGCCAGACGCAGAGCGGCAACAACCAGGCGATCTCGTTCGGCAGGTCGCGCGCGCGAATGGTCGCGGGCGACAAGC